>JAXFQM010000111.1:0-12399 GCA_034178965.1 Bacteroidales bacterium
GAAAGAAAGTATCTTAATAGATAGCCATGTTCCAGCAGGCGCATGACGCCTTGGGCAGCGCGCTACAACGAGGCATTAACGTGGTGGTGGAGCGATACCCCGAACTGACAGCCACACAAAACTTCCGCGACCTGCAGACGCAACTGGAAGGCACTGAAAACCGCATCAGCGTGGAACGCCACAACTTCAACATTGCCGTTCAGGGATACAACACCCTCATTCGTCGTTTCCCGAACAACATATTGGCTGGCATGTTCAACTTTGAAAAGAAGGGATACTTCACCGCCTCCGAAGGTGCGGACAAGGCGCCTGATGTGAGTTTCGACACCAAGTAACAACGTCATCGCCCTCCCATAGCCATGAAGACACAACACACGCTGTTGGTAGCGGCATTAAGCATTGCCCTTAGTCTGCCTTGCATCTCTCCCGCCATGGCACAGGAAAGGCATGCTGCGGGCTGGCTGCCGGAAAAAAGCATGCAGCTGGTCAACGACCTCAGCGGCAGCCTGACGAAGGAGCAGAGGGCAACCATGGAAGCCAAACTGCTGCAATGCGAGGATAGCACTGGCGTGCAAATAATGGTGCTGTTTACGCCCGACTTGGGCGGAGACGAGATAGCCAACTTCACACAACGCCTATGGATGGAATGGGGCGTGGGCGACAAGGACAAAAACAACGGCGTCATCATTGTGGTGAAGCCCAAGAACGAAACCGACGGGCAAGTGCGCATCCAACCTGGATACGGCATGGAGGGCGCATTGCCTGACGCTTTCTGCAAGCACATCATTGATGACAACATGATACCCCACTTCCGCGAAAACAATTACTACGCAGGAGTGAACGAGGCCTTAGACGTTATCATCACCGTGGCTAAAGGTGAATACAGTTTTGCAGACTACCAAACGGCAGCGCGTAAGGAAAAAAGGACATCCACCATCATCTTCATCCTTTTTTTGGGTTTGATAATTTGGATAGTAATCAGCAGCCACAAGGGCAGCCACAGCGGCGGCACGGGAAGAAGCGGCGGATGGACAGGTGGCGGATGGACAGGTGGCGGATGGACAGGTGGCAGCAGAGGTGGAGGCTTTGGAGGCTTCGGAGGAGGGGCCAGCGGAGGAGGCGGGGCCAGCGGACGCTGGTAATCTGCATGACCGTAGTTTTCAACCGATGGTTGAAAACTATTTTAGGGCAATTACTCACACCTCGTTTTTTTTTCGTATTTTTGCATCCCGAATAAGTATCTAATACTAACGTGAAAATCAGCGTAACCATATGAAATTCATAATTAACAGCCAAATCTTCTCCAAGCAGCTGCAAACCATTAGCGGCGTGCTGACGCAAAACAACACCGTTCCTATCGTGAACTGCTTCCATTTCCACATTGACGGCGACCTGCTGACAGTGACCGCCACGGACTTGGAAACCACCATGGTGGCAAAAATTCAACTGGAAAGCGGACGCGCAGAAGGTCTTGAAGACGTGGCTGTGCCCAGCCGCATTCTACTGGACACCCTCAAGAACATGGACGACGTGCCCATGACGTTCACGGTGGACGCAAATACCTTCGGCATAGAGATCGCCAGCGGCAAAGGCAAGTACTGTCTTGCAGGCCAAAACCCCGAGACATACCCCGCACTGCCCGAACTGGAAGATGCCATGCGCATTGAATTGCCCATGACAACATTGATTGACGCCGTGGAAAAAACCGCCTTCGCAGCCAGCACCGAACCCATGCGCCAGCAAATGGCCGGCATCTATTTTGTGTTCAACGAGGACGGCATGACCACCGTGGCCACCGATGCGCACAAACTGGTGCGCTATCGCCATCACGGCGTGAAGAGCAACACGGAGATGTCCTTCATTGCGCCGCGCAAACCTATCATCCTGGTGAAAAATATCCTGGCCTCGAGCAAAGGTGACGAACCTGTGGTGATGGAATGCAACAACAAAAACGTGACATTCTCTTTTGACAACATGTTCATCGTGTGCCGGCTGGTAGACGGGAAATACCCCAACGTAGAAGCCGCCATACCGCGCGAAAACCCCAATCACCTAAACGTAGACCGCCTGTCGCTACTGAACGTGCTGAAACGCGTGGGGCTCTTTGCCAGCCAAAGCACGCATCAAGTACGCCTGGCGCTCATGGAAAGCGAGATGAGCGTGAGCGCGGAGGACATAGAGTTCAGCAACAACGCACAAGAAAAAATGGCCTGCAGATATGAGGGGGAACCCATGGAAATAGGCTTCAACGCCAAGTTCCTGAGCGAAATGCTGAACAACATTGACACTCCTGAAGTGACAATTGAAATGAGCCAACCCAATCGCGCTGGCATCATCTTCCCTGTGTATGACTCCAATGAGGTGCGCCAAGACGAAATTCTCATGCTGGTGATGCCCGTCATGCTTGCAAATTAAACCATGAAGCATCGAGTCAACCTTTGGAGCAACCACACCAGCACCGTCATCAGTATCGCTTTGGTGCTGATGGTTTTTGGACTACTGCTGTTCCTCGAGTACCACTCCTATCGTCTCACGCACGACATGCAGGAGCGCATCACTTTTAAGGTGGATCTCAGCCCCGACATGGACGAAAGCATGGCGCTGCAACTAAAAAGCCAAATAGAAGAGTTCCCTTATGTGCGCCATGTGGACTACATCAGCAAGGAACAAGCCGCCGAACTCTTTGCTAGCGAACTGGGCGACGACTTCTTGGGATTCATAGGATACAACCCGCTATATCCCTCCTTGATGGTGAATTTCAATAGCACCATAGTGCCCGACCGCGACCAACAGGTGCTACAGCAGTTTACCAAGGAAGTGGGCGGCAAAGTGGGAGTTTCGGGAGTTACCTACCAAGAAAACGTGGTTAACAGCCTTGCAGAGGTGTTTTACCAAAGTTTTTGGCTGCTGGTGGTCATCGTGGCGCTGTTGCTTTTCGTTTCCATTGTACTCATTAGCAACACTATCCGCGTGGACATCTATGCAATGAGACCCACCATTCAAACCATGCGCTTGGTGGGAGCCAAGAACAGTTTCATTGCACGACCTTTCCTGTGGCGCAGCGTATTGTATGGCTTCTTCGGGGCTCTCGCTGCCATCGTGCTGCTAGGCGCAACGGTGAGCGCATACAACCAGCAATTTGGGCTGGACCTGCTGGGCAAAGGCAATATTCTTCCCTACTGCGCCATAGCGGCAATACTCGTATTGGCTGGCATGCTCATCTGCTGGATAGCCACGTCATTCGCCGTGAGAAAGGCCTTAAAGGCCAACACCAAATAAACGTGTCGGATATTGAAAGGTTCACAGCGGCATTCTTCAGCATCACCCATTCTCTGTATTTGTATTGTAAAACATAATAATTATACTTATACCAAAATCATACCATGGCAACAGACAAAATAAAGAAAAGAGACGACGTAGCCTCCAACAACGGCTTCACCTTCGTTTTTGGCAAAGTGAATTACATATTGCTGGGTGTGGGGCTCGCACTGCTCGCCTTGGGCTACATTCTGCTCAGCGGAGGCGGCAGCGACGACTCCGCCGTATTCAATCCAGACATGTTTGACAATCGCCGCCTGGTTGCTGCCCCTATTTGCATCATCGTGGGCTTCATCGTGGAAATATTCGCAATCATGCTAAAACCTAAAAACGACAAAGCATGAACAATTGGCAAGCACTCATCCTCGGCCTGATGCAAGGATTCACGGAATACCTGCCAGTGAGCAGCAGCGGCCATCTGACCATTTGCTCGAATCTATTTGGCCTTGGAGGCGAAGAAAACTTAACGATGAACATCACCGTCCACGTGGCCACGGTGCTTAGCACTTGCGTCGTCTTGTGGAAAGAAATCATATGGCTCTTCAAGGACCTCTTCAAATGGCAATGGAATGACGGCACGAAATATATCGTGAACATACTGATATCGATGATACCCGTAGCCCTCGTGGGCTTGCTATTCAAGGACAAAGTGGAAGTTATCTTCGGCAGCGGACTCACGGTGGTGGGCATTTGTCTGCTCATAACCGCCACACTACTGGCCTTTGCTTACTTTGCAAAGCCCCGCCAAAGGGAATCCATATCGCCTTGGCACGCCTTTTGGATCGGCGTGGCGCAAGCCTGCGCCACTTTGCCAGGTCTCTCGCGCAGCGGCAGCACCATAGCCACAGGACTACTGCTAGGCAACAAGAAAGAAAGCATGGCTCAGTTTTCGTTCCTGATGGTAATACCACCCATTTTGGGTGAAGCTCTGCTGGTTGCTAAAGACATCATTGGCGGAACAACAGACATGGTCGGAGCAATCAGCAGCAGTAATATGATCATCGCATTCTTGGCGGCTTTCATTAGTGGCTGCTTGGCATGCAAATGGATGATTAACATTGTAAAAAAAGGCAAGTTGATATGGTTTGCCGTTTATTGCGCCATAGTGGGAATTGTGGCTCTTACAGTACTATAACCTTTCCCTATACAGCCTTGGCACATGACCATTGAAGAGTTCCATATCTCGCCCGAGGAATTGAACGAAGGCATCGTCATCCCCGTGGACAAACCGAGGGGGTGGTCATCGTTCCAAGTGGTAAACAAGTTGAAGTGGCTGATAAAACGCGAACTAAACATAAAGAAATTCAAGATAGGGCATGCTGGCACACTCGACCCCCTCGCCACAGGATTATTGTTGGTGTGCGCAGGCCCTGCCACCAAGCAAATCCCATCGTTGCAAGAGGGCGAAAAGGAATACAGCGGAACCATGGTGCTGGGGGCTACCACCCCTTGTTTCGACTTGGAACGAGCTATAGATGCCTATTATCCCACTGCCCAAATCAATGAAGATCTCATAGAGGCTGTCCGCCAACGCTTCGTGGGAAAGCAACATCAGGTGCCGCCTATGTTTTCGGCCGTTAAGGTGGAAGGACAGCGCGCCTATGAGGCAGCGCGCAACGGCGAGGAACAAGACTTAAGGGCAAAGGAGGTTGCCATACACGAGTTCGGCATCATCTCTTTCCGCGCGGGCAAGCCTGTATGGAAGAGCGCGTCGCTGGGAGCGGCGGGATATATGCCAGATAAAGCAGTGATGCCCTATGCAAGGCACGCCGAAGAGGGTTCTCCACACAAAGAGTATTATCGCAACCCGCAAGGCTACGTGCCCGATTTTCTCCCCCAAATTGATTTTCAGGTGCGCTGCAGCAAAGGTACATACATACGCAGCTTAGCACGCGACTTTGGTGCCGCACTGGGCAGCGGAGCTTACCTCTCCGCCCTGCGCAGAACACGCATTGGAGAACATTTTGTGTCGGATGCTATGAGCCTGTAGCGCGCTACAAGCAAACCTCTCGCAGGAGATAAACCCGCCCCAAAACGGGGCCGAAATGTTAAAAAGGAGTCTGCCCAATAGGGCATTCTATCCACGGGACATTGCGCTTTTGTCAAAAAAAAGTTAAAAAACTTGACTTTTGCGGCAAAATATTGTATCTTTGCAAAAAAGGTTCCAAGCCCGATATTTTTTTTACTCGAACCAACATTCTTATCAGGAATTAGAATATGATTAACACGCTTTATACCAACGCGAAGTTATCGCAATTCAAGTTTAAGTTCACCGCAAGCGAACTGATTGCCAGCAAACCACCCAAGCAGCGCGACATGGCGCGCCTAATGGTGCTTGACCGCAATACGAAAACTATCGAGCACAAGTTGTTCAAAGACATCCTTGACTATTTGGATGAGAACGACTTGATGGTGCTGAACAACACCCGTGTATTTCCCGCACGGCTGCGCGGCGAGAAAGAGAAGACAGGTGCTCAGATCACCGTGGTGCTATTGCGCGAACTGAACGCCGAGACCTACCTGTGGGACGTCATCGTGGACCCCGCCCGTAAAATCCGCATCGGCAACAAACTCTATTTCGGCGATGACGACGCCTTGGTAGCCGAGGTGATAGACAATACCACTTCGCGCGGCCGCGCCATACGCTTTCTTTTCGACGGCACGCACGATGAACTCATCAAAAGCATCAAAAGTATCGGAATGGCCCCTATGCCTGAAGAAATCTTGAAGATACGAGAGGTGACCAATGCCGACCTCAACGATTACCAAAGCCTCTTCGCCAAGGTGGAAGGATCGGTGGCTGCACCCACCACCAGCCTGCATTTCAGCCGAGAACTGCTGACCCGCATGGAGATTAAAGGCGTGAGAAGGACCGAACTCACGGTACATTGCGGCATTGGCTCGTTCCAATCTATAGAGGTGGAGGATCTCTCTAAACATCGCCAAGACAGCGAGGAGATGCACATCGGCAGCCAATGCTGCGACAACATCAACAAGGCCCATCGCGAGGGCCGCCGCATACTCGCCGTTGGCACTTCGGTGCTGCGTGCCTTGGAGACAGCACAAACCATTCCTGGAAAGGTGGCTCCCTTCGATGGCTGGAACAACCGTTTCATCTTTCCCCCACACGATTTCACCATCAACAACATGCTGGTTGCCAACTTCCAACCCCCCATGACTCCGCGCTTCATTTTGGTGAGTGCCTTTGGCGGTCCTGAGTTGGTGATGGAAGCCTACAAAACGGCAGTAAAAGAGAAGTATAAGTTCGGCACCTACGGAGACGCACTGCTCATCAAGTAAGCCCGCTACAAAAAGATGACGCCATTAGCAGAAATATTGCGTCCCTCCACTTTGGATGACTACGTAGGTCAAAGGCACCTTGTGGGCCAAGGGGCTGCGCTGCGTTCGTTGATAGAGAGCGGACACCTGCCCAGCATGATTCTTTGGGGACCCCCAGGCACGGGCAAGACCACCTTGGCCATGATTATTAGTCGCACGCTGAACCGTCCCTTCCATACGTTAAGCGCCGTGAGCAGCGGCGTGAAGGAGGTGAGGGAGGCCATTGAACAAGCCAGCCGCGAACAAGACGCAATACTTTTCATCGACGAGATACACCGATTCAACAAAGGTCAACAGGATTCGCTGCTTGGGGCAGTGGAAAAAGGCATTGTGACCCTCATAGGAGCCACCACAGAAAACCCTTCCTTTGAAGTTGTCGGCGCACTGCTCAGCCGCTGTCAAGTGTTTGTGTTGAAAGAATTTGACAAAACAGACCTGGAGATTCTGCTGCAAAGCGCCATGCGTTATTACGCCTCCACCGGCCGCAGCGTGGTTGTCAAGGAGGAGGAGGCGCTGTTGCGCATCAGCGGCGGAGACGGACGCAAATTATTAAACGCCTTGGAATTAGCAGTGAACAATGAGCCAAACGACCCTGTGGTAATAACCAACGCTAAAGTGACTGCCGTCATACAACAAAATTTGGCATACTACGACAAGCAAGGCGAGATGCATTATGACATTGTTAGCGCCTTCATAAAAAGCATGCGAGGCAGCGACCCCAACGGCACAGCCTATTGGCTGGCTCGCATGGTGGAAGGGGGCGAAGACCCTCTTTTCATTGCGCGCCGCATGCTCATCTTTGCCAGCGAGGACGTGGGTAATGCCAATCCAAACGCACTTCTGTTGGCAAATGCCTGCTTTGACGCAGTGAACAAAATTGGCTACCCCGAATGCAGGATTGTCCTCTCGCAAACAGCCATCTACCTTGCCAACAGCCTAAAAAGCAACAGTACCTACACAGCCATTGGCGACGCACTAAAAGCGATACAACGCACTGGAGACCTACCCGTGCCACTGCACTTGCGCAATGCCCCCACCAAACTGACCAAGCAACTGGGTTATGCAGAAGGATACAAATACGCACACGACTTTACGGGAAATTTCGTGGAGCAGGAGTTCCTACCTGATGCGTTGAGCGGCACGAAGTTCTATGAACCTGGCCAAAACCCTCGCGAAGAGGAGACACGCAAGGTACTCAAGTGGCGCTGGAAAGAAAAATACCATTATTGAACCATGGCAGACGCAATCCTCACCATTGAAAACCTCACGAAGCAGTATGGCGAAAAGTTGCTGTTTGAAGACATCTCTTTCGGCATCAACGAAGGTCAAAAAAACAGCTCTCATTGCTAGAAACGGATACGGCAAAAGCACCTTAATGAACATCATTGCGGGGCATGAGTTGCCCGATGCGGGGCGCATCACCTTTAGGGGTGGCATAAGGATGGCATACTTGCCCCAATCTCTGCCTGTGCTGCCCGGGCAAAGGGTGCACGATTATGTATTTCACGGACTGCGTCGCCCCGAGGGTATGGAATCATGGGTCTTTGAGCAGAAAATAAATGAGGTGCTCACTCGTCTAGAGGTATCCGATTTGGACAAGGAGGTGGCCCTAATGAGCGGCGGCGAACAAAAGAAGATGGCCTTGGCGCGCATCCTCATCGATGAAGCGCAATTGCTGCTGTTAGACGAACCCACCAACCACCTCGACATAGGCATGATTGAATGGCTGGAACACTTCCTCAGCCGGCAACGATTGGCGTTGCTCATGGTGACTCATGACCGCTACTTCCTAGACAACGTATGCAGCAGCATCCTCGAACTAGACAACGCACGCCTATATCGTTACGAAGGTTCCTACAACTACTACTTGGAAAAAAAAGACGAACGACAACACAACGAACGCGCCGAAGTTGCCCGAGCCAAAAGTTTGTACCATACCGAAAAAGACTGGATAAACCGCATGCCGCAGGCACGTGGCACCAAGGCCAAGGCGCGCGTGGAAGCCTTCTACGAATTGGAAGCAAAGGCTCATGTCCACTTCGAGGACGACAAACCCGAACTGAACGTAAAGACAGACCGCATTGGCGGAAAAGTTTTGGAAGCTTACAACATTTCCCACACTTTCGGCAACAAAAAAATAATTAACGACTTCAGTTACGTGTTCCGACGGGGCGACAAGGTGGACATCGTGGGCCCAAACGGCGCAGGGAAGAGCACCCTACTGCGCATTCTCACACAGCAACTTAAACCAGAACAGGGACATGTGGAGGTGGGGCTTACCATACGCTTTGGCATATACTCGCAGAATGGCTTGAATGCCAAGGACGATATGCGTGTTATTGATATTGTGAAAGAGACGGCAGAGGTGATAGAACTGGTTGGCGGAAAGAAGATGAGCGCACACCAATTCCTCTCCTACTTCGGCTTCGACGACACAACACAATATAACTACTTCGGCAATCTCAGCGGTGGCGAACGCAGAAGGCTCTATCTGCTGAAGGTGCTGATGGCCAACCCTAACTTCCTTGTTCTCGACGAGCCGACCAACGACTTGGATGTCTACACGCTGGAGTTACTGGAGGGTTTCTTGGCCGACTTCAAGGGATGCGTGGTCATTGTGAGCCACGACCGCAGTTTTATGGACGACATTGTGGGGCACACCTTCGCTTTCGAGGGCGATGGTTTTGTGCGCGATTTTCCAGGTAATTACACTCAATATCGTGCTTTCACCGAACAACGTCAAAAGGAAGCAGCCAAGGAGAAACGCAAAGAAAAGCCTATTAGAGAACGTCCCCGCCCTGCCACGCGACGTGCCACCTTTAAAGAGCAGAAAGAATACGAAACTCTGTCCGAGACCATTGACGCGTTGACCAAAGAACGTGGCACATTAGAAAGCCTGCTGGCGTCCAGTGAGGAGAACGACCCTCAAAAGATAACGGCCGCCGCAAGCCGCATTGGCGACATCATTCAAGAACTCGACGAAAAGGAATTACGTTGGCTTGAACTGGATGAAATCATAAACCCCTCTTAACGGCTGCCGGCAGCTATCCCTTACCGCTTTCCCTCCTTACGAAGCCTCATCCAAAGGCGTCGCTCATCGTCAGGAAATTTTTCGATAGCATATCGCAGCATCACCGAAGGCATCTGTGTAACATGCTCATCCAAAAAGTCCCGCAATTGATTCATGCCGTCGTGCTCGCCCATCTCGCGCAACATCCATCCAGATGCCTTTTGCAACAAATCCTCCTGTGTGTCTAACAGCGCAGCAGCACGACGCGTCAGTTCCTCATAGCGTCCCACACGGCACAGCGCGTAAGTGCTCACCATGGCTATGCGCTTCTGCCACAAGGTTCCGTCGGAAGCCATTATCCATTCGTCCATTAAGGTCTCCTCTGGGTGTGCCACCTCCCACAGTCCGCACACTGAAATTGCGGAGACATCCACTAAATCCCAGTTATTTATATGAGGATATAGCGAAACGTAGAGGCGAAAGAGACTCTCCATTCTGTCATTGTCTTTCTTCTTGGCCGCCTTTTCCATGGCCTTGCTCATAAGCATAAGCCCACATAAACGCACTTCATGCCATTTGCTGCGCACCAATGCAGCCATCTCCTCCAACGGCGTAATTTGCCATGCCTCCTTAACCACCAAGCGCACCTGTGGGTTGCGCAAGCCAAGGAACTGATCGCCTTCGCCATATTCGCCCTCGCCCGACTTGAAGAATTTTTTCTGTGTCTCTTTGTAATTTGCATCCTGCATAGAGAGGAGGATGTCTTCTATTTCTTTTGCTGTAGCCATTCCATTCTTAATAATTAGGTATTCATGATGAGCATGACACTCTTTAACATTGCTCTGAAACTATGGCGAGAAAGAGAGCTTCTTCTGCACCATTGTTGGCAAAGCCATGTGCGTGACCTTTTGGACAGTAGTGCAGAGAGCCAGCGGAGCAGCGTTCTAGCGAACCATCCTGCACAAAGTCAAGCGTGCCACTAAGCACATATATCATTTCGCAATTGCCGGTATGTTCATGGTAGCCACCCGTTGCACCTGGTTCCAGGCGATTGAGCATCATTCGGTTGTGTCCGTCATACATGCCTCGAGAGTGCATTAGCCCTTCGCCACCCTTGAAACCTTCCACATGGGTCTCCTCCATGCTACTAAAATCTATTATCATATTTATATAAACGTAAGGCATCCCCTTTTATTGTTTGCATTGCATAAAAAAACACCGCAAGGTAAAAATACGATGCATACAAAACAACATGCGTAGCAATCTCACGAAAGCCTCCTCATGTAATTCGCTATTATAATATCAATTAGCGCACAATGGGGACTAAAAAAAATGAGAGAACGAAGCAGTTTTTTTCCTCCAATCGTATTTTTTTGTGTAACTTTGCATTTCAAATTATTGTTTTGTGTGAAGTAGATTTTTTTATCAGACAGTAAATTATAAAAACTATATGGCAAAATTCGTTTACACTTTCGGCGGAAAGACGGCCGAAGGAAAAGCCGACATGAAGAATTTGCTCGGCGGCAAAGGTGCTAACCTTGCGGAAATGTGCTTGCTAGGCCTGCCAGTGCCTGCTGGACTTACCATCACCACGGAAGCCTGTACGGCCTATTATTCCAATGGATGCCAATTACCTGAAGGATTGATGGATGACGTATGGAAAGGCATGGAAAACGTGGAGCGCATCATGGGCATGAAATACGGCGACCCCGACAACCCGCTGCTAGTGAGTTGCCGCAGCGGCGCACGCAGCTCAATGCCTGGAATGATGGACACCGTGCTGAACATCGGACTGTGCAGTGCAACCATTCCTGGAATGTTGAAAAAGACTGGCAACCCGCGCTTTGTGTGGGACAGTTACCGCAGGCTCATAATGATGTATGCAGACGTTGTAATGGAAAAAGCAGAAGGCATTGAGCCTGCCGACGGAAAGGGTATTCGCAAGCAATTGGACGACATGCTGGACGACTACAAGAAAGAGAGAGGCTTCTACTCCGACACACAACTGAACGAAAACGACCTGAAGTTCCTCGCAGAGGAATTCAAAAAACGTGTGAAGGAATCCCTTGGAACCGATTTCCCTGATGACGCCAAAGAGCAAATGATAGGCGGCATAAAGGCTGTGTTTAAGAGTTGGAATGGAAAGAAGGCCGTGTCGTACCGCAAAATTGAAGGAATTCCCGACGATTGGGGCACCGCAGTAAACGTGCAAGCCATGGTGTTTGGCAACATGGGAGATAGCAGCGCGACAGGCGTGGCTTTCACCCGCAACCCCGCCACGGGAGCAGACAAGTTCTACGGAGAATGGTTGGTGAACGCACAGGGCGAAGACGTGGTGGCAGGCATACGCACACCCAACCCCTTAAACGATGAAACCAAAAACGAGCAAAACAAGGAGATGCCCAGTCTGCAACAACTGATGCCAGACATCTACAAGGAACTTTGTGACATACGCAACACGCTAGAGCTAAACTACCACGACATGCTTGACATCGAGTTCACCATCCAAGAGGGACACCTATACATGCTGCAATGCCGCGTTGGCAAACGCACCGGTGTGGCCGCTCTCACCATGGCCCTCGACATGCTGGATGAAGGTCTCATCGACGAACGCGAAGCGGTGTTACGCATCAGTCCGGCGCAATTGGAAGAGCTGCTACACCCCATCCTCGACGCTAGCGATGAAAAGAAGCACACGGTAATAGCCAAGGGATTACCTGCAGGCCCTGGCG
>JAXFQM010000103.1:0-4825 GCA_034178965.1 Bacteroidales bacterium
GAAGTGTCGCTGCGGCGTGCCGACGCGGAGAAAATTGAAATAGCCACCCTCAAGGAGGCCGAAGAATGGCAGCGACAGGGCCCTTCCAACCTCGTCCCCCTTCTTGCCGACGACAAACGCGCATTGGACAAGTTGGTGGAACACAAGACACATACCATCAACGTGGCGTTGGTGGGAAACCCAAACTGCGGGAAAACCTCGTTATTCAACATAGCGGCCCATGCACACGAACGCGTGGGAAACTACAGCGGCGTAACGGTGGACGAAAAAGTGGGCTCTTTCCACTATGGCGACTACACCTTCAACCTCACCGACCTGCCAGGCACATATAGCCTTAGCGCCTACAGTCCCGAAGAACTATACGTGCGCAGGCACATCCTCGAAAAAAGACCCGACATCATACTCAACGTGGTGGACAGCACCAACCTTGAACGCAACCTGTACCTCACCACGCAACTCATAGACATGGACCTATCCATGGTGATGGCGCTGAACATGTATGACGAACTCAAAGCCAGCGGAGACCGACTTGACCGCACGCAGTTAAGCACTTTGCTCGGCATGCCCATAGTGCCCACCACGGGACGCAACGGAAAGGGCGTGGGCACGTTGCTCGACACCATCATACACGTGTTCGAAGGGCACAACCGAGAGGCACGGCACATCCACGTGAACCACGGAGCCGAACTGGAAAGCCGCATTGGACGCTTGAGACAGGAACTCTATGAACACGGGTTCAGCGACGAAATCTCCACCCGCTTCCTCAGCATTAAACTGCTGGAAAACGACAGCCAAATGGAGGAATATGTCGAGAAAAAAGACAACGACGGCAGCGTACTGAAACTGCGGCAAGAGATTGCCGAGGAATACGAACGAAAGAACGGTGCAGACATAGAAAATGCGCTCACCGACGCAAAATACGGCTTTATTAGGGGAGCACTGGCCGAGGTGTACCAAAAGAACGAGAAGCACAGTACGCACGCTACCACCGATAAAATTGACGCCGTAGTGACGCATCGATGGCTCGGATATCCCGTATTCCTCATCTTTATGTTCATCACCTTCTACTGCACCTTTGCCATTGGGCAAATACCCATGGACTGGATTGACGCGCTGTTTGGATGGATAGGGCATGGGGTAGAAAAGTCTATGCCCGAAGGCCCGCTACGCAGTCTGCTGGCGGACGGCATCATAGGTGGAGTGGGTAGCGTCATCGTGTTTCTTCCTAACATACTCATTCTATACCTCTTCATCTCTTTCATGGAAGATAGCGGATACATGGCGCGCGCAGCTTTCATCATGGATAAGGTGATGCACAAAATGGGGCTACACGGAAAAAGTTTCATCCCCATGATAATGGGATTCGGTTGTAACGTCCCCGCCATCATGGCCACACGCACCATCGAGGACCGTAAGAGCCGCCTGCTTACTATGCTGGTCATTCCCATGATGAGCTGCTCTGCACGCATTCCCACTTATTTGATACTCGTTGGTGCTTTCTTTAGCCAACAGGCAGCGCTCATCCTCACAGGCCTCTATGCTTTGGGCATGGCGATGGCCGTGCTTATGGCAAAAATATTCAGCAAGCACGTGGTGAAAGGCGAAAGCCTGCCTTTCGTAATGGAACTGCCCCCCTATCGCATGCCCACGCCAAAAGCCGTGCTGCGCCACACCTGGGAGAAAGGCAAGGAATACTTGAAAAAGATGGGCACCATCATTCTTGCGGCATCAATACTGGTGTGGGCGTTGGGCTATTTCCCACACGGGCAATATACCACAGCGCACGAACAGATGGAACACAGTTACCTGGGCAAGATTGGCAAAGGAATAGAGCCAGCCCTTGCCCCTTGCGGATTCGATTGGCGGCAAAGCGTGAGCCTGTTGGCTGGCACGGCGGCGAAGGAGGTGGTGGCCAGTACCATGGGAGTGCTGTATGCCAGCGCGGACGAGGAAGCCATGCTTGAGAAGGAAGGAATAGACAGCGACGACGGCAGTCTACACATCTCGCAACTGGTGCGCAAGAACATGACACCCCTATCGGCTGCCAGCATGCTCATTTTTGTGCTGCTATACATGCCCTGCCTTTCCACCATCATAGCCATCAAGAACGAAACCGGAAAATGGAAATGGGCACTCTTCGCAGCTATCTACACCATTGCGCTGGCATGGATAGTATCCACCATCTTCTATCAAACGGCACTGTGCGTGCTATGACGCAGGCACATGAACACAAGAATACTTTCACGCAAACCCAAAAAGAAATATTGCAAACATTATGACACAACTCATCACCGTCTTCGTCATTGTGGCCGTGGTGGCATTCTTCACCGCAAGGAAAATAACGCGCCGCCTAAAAGGCAAGGATTCCGCATGCTCCTGTGGCTGCAATAACTGCCCAACCAGACAGGCTGACAGCAACTTGAAATGCCACCAAGCAGACGACAAAAAATAGGCGAAAGGACGCTTGCATTGCCCTTGGTGAGGTGACAAAGATTGGCATCCGAGACCGTTGCTTATTACTGACCAAGGAAGAACCAAGCCAGCAGTGCAATCCATAACACCAACGAAAGGGGCACCAGAAGGCAGAACTTTCCATGCCGGGTCTTGTGGTGAAAAAGCAGCATGCCCAGCAGACTCCCCGCCGCCCCGCCAATAATGGAAAACAGGATGAGTGTAGACTCGGGGATGCGCCACTTGCCGCGACGCGCCTTACTTTTGTCGATGCCAAAAATAACAAAGGCAACGACGTTGATTACCATTAGATAGATTAACAACCATTTAGGCATAGCCTGTTTCTTTCAAACGAAAAATCGGCATCCGCGCTGTTGCGCGAGTGCCGATGTAAAATATTGTTTCCCATGCAAGATGGCATGAGATTTCTTTCTACCATTCGCCCGCGAAGAGGGGACGACCTGACATCATCTCGTTCACTTGGCTGCGCACCTTGGCGATAGTCGCATCACTTTGGAAGTCGCACAAGACCATGTCAATCATGTCCACTATGGCTTTCATGTCGTTTTCTTTCAAGCCACGAGTTGTAATGGCGGGAGTGCCAACACGTAAACCGCTGGTCTTAAAAGCGCTGCGACTGTCAAAAGGTACCATATTCTTATTAACGGTGATGTCGGCAGCCACAAGTGCGTTCTCGGCCTCCTTACCCGTCATTTCCGGGAACTTAGGACGCAGGTCTATCAGCATGAGATGATTGTCTGTGCCGCCACTGATGACCTTATAACCTTTGTCCACAAAGCACTGACTCATGGTCTTGGCGTTCTTCATCACCTGTTGTATGTAGCGATCGTAGTCATCGGTCAACGCCTCGCCCAGCGCAACGGCCTTTGCGGCTATGACATGCTCCAGCGGACCGCCCTGCGTGCCAGGGAACACAGCACTGTCCAACAGCGCACTCATCATCTTCAATTGCCCCTTGGGTGTGGTCTTGCCCCAGGGGTTCTCGAAGTCTTTGCCCATGAGAATCATGCCACCGCGAGGTCCGCGCAAGGTCTTGTGAGTAGTTGTTGTTACGATATGGCAGTATTGTACTGCGTTGTTGAGATAGCCCTTGGCAATGAGACCGCTGGGATGGCTGATATCGCCCATGAGGATAGCGCCGCACTTGTCGGCTATCTCGCGCATGCGTTTCCAGTCCCAGTCGCGGCTGTAAGCGCTGCCGCCGCCGATGATGATTTTGGGTTTGCTTTCCATGGCGCGCTGTTCCATCATATCATAATCCACGGTGCCCGTTTCTTCCTTCACCTCGTAGGAGATGGCATTGAACATAATGCCACTGAAGTTCACGGGGCTGCCGTGAGACAGGTGTCCGCCGTGGTTGAGATCCATACCCATGAAAGTGTCTCCCGCCTTCATGCAGGCCAGGAATACAGCCATGTTGGCCTGCGCACCGCTGTGGGGTTGCACGTTGGCCCATTCCGCACCGTAAAGTTTCTTGGCACGTTCTATGGCTATGTTTTCACTCTGGTCCACCACTTGGCATCCGCCATAGTAGCGTTTGCCAGGATAGCCTTCAGCATATTTGTTGGTCATGACGGAGCCCATGGCTTCCATCACTTGGTCGCTCACGAAATTCTCCGAAGCTATCAGTTCGATACCTTTGGTTTCGCGTTCCTTTTCTTTTTGGATAAGGTCGAAAATCTCGTTATCTCTTTTAATCATAGTTATTTAAATACTTGTGAAATATTTCTTATGTTTTTGCAAAGTTACAAAATATTATCGACATGTGAGAAAAAATATACCTCTCCCCTGAATGCAGCCATATGCGACGTTTTTCGATAACACTGTCGCGATATTGAGAAGAGCGGGCCGTGCTCAATGCTTTCTGCCGAATAGCATTGCCGCAAGGTCGCGCAGGGGCTGCTTGCGTTCCTCGGGCAAGGCTATGGCGTCAAGCTCGCGACGGGCGCGGTCGAAAAAAACAGAGATTTCTTCTTCTGTCAGGGGCTGTATGCCAATCTTGTCGTATATGGTTAACACGGCGCCTATTTTTTGCGCAGGGTCATCGGGCTTTTGTCCAAACAATTGACGCAACATCGTTCTGTGAGGCTCAGGGGCCATCTGCAAGGAGCGCAAAAGGAGGTATGTTTTCTTGTTGTCTTTAATGTCGGTGCCTGTTTGTTTTCCAAACACACTCTCGTCGCCATACGCGTCCAGCAGGTCATCTTGTAATTGAAACGCCAGCCCAATATTGATGCCAAAGCGATAGATACGCTCTGTATCCTCCTCGGGGGCATTGGCATAAAGGGCGCCTATCTTGAGGGCGCCGGCCAACAACACAGCGGTCTTTAAGCGTATCATTTCCATATATTCG
>JAXFQM010000140.1:0-4427 GCA_034178965.1 Bacteroidales bacterium
ATCTATAACGAAAACATCGGCCTACAATACAACATGCAAACGGCAGGTATCGACTCTTACTCCCACAAAGGCAACAGGCTCCTACAAGGTGCGCCACATCTTTCTTTTTGGCGCGAAGCAACGGATAACGACCTTGTGGACCGCAACGGCAGTCGCCTATGGCAGCACCTCAATCCTGCAACGCTACGTCGCAACGTAATTGCCACCAACTACCGCAAATTGGACGCGTCCACCGTAGCAGTGGATGCCATGATACGCTATACCGACCCGCAAGGAGCCTTGCTTTTCGACGTGAAACAAAGTTTAGCTGTAACTTCGGCAGGCGATGTGCTCTTGGACAATGAAATTGTGGCCTCCGGTAATATACAAGCCATGCCGCGCGTTGGTTTGATTATGCCACTGTCCGATGCGTTCGACACGGTGCAATGGATGGGCCTAGATAAAGAGACATATAGGGATAGACGGCAGAGTGGCAAGATGGGAACATACATGCAAGCCATAACGGATATGACATTTCCCTATGAAAGGAATCAAGAGGCTGGCAACAGGGCCGACGTTCGGTGGATGGCTGTAACGCGTCCAGGAGAGGGACTGTTTGTAGACATGCTCGATACCTTGTTCAACATCAGTTTCAACGGACATTTGCTGCATGTAGATTATAGGCAAGGTGCCATAGGCAGCGCCTTGGCAGGTATTCCCATCGCCGAGGAAGATCTCATCACAGGTAAGACGCATCGCTTCCGCGTGCACATGCGCGCCTACGACCCTGTGGATTATGCGCCGCAGGATTTCCGCCGCGTGCTTTACCCCGAGGTGAAAAGCACAGTCCTTCCCATGCCTGTCATTAGCAAGAACCGCGAGCGTTTTGACGCCCCTATGCTCATTACCCTCAACACCGAAACGCCGAAGGCCGAACTGCATTATACATTGGACGGCACTACACCAACCCTTTCCTCACCGCTCTATACGAAGCCGTTCACCATAGATGCCAGCACCGTGGTGATGGCACGTGCTTTCCTGAAAGGCTCCACTCCTTCGTTTACGGCCATGCAGAAGTATGTCTTCGATTATATTGTCTCCGCCACTTTCGCTGGCAACGCCAGCACGCCATACAATTTCAATCAAGAAACCATCCTTTTCAATGCCGAGAAAGGGGACGTGAACGACCTTTCCCATGGCTGGCTGGGTTTCAGCGGCAAAGACATGGATGTTACGCTCACCTTGAGTAAAGCCATCAACCTGCAGGACGTGGAGATGAATTTCGCGCATGTGCCCAACGCATGGGCTTTTGCCCCCGTGCAGGTGCTTGTTTCAGTGAGCAGCGACGGGCAGAATTTCACGGCACCCGTTGCCGCCAAAATAAAGTATGACCCCTCAAGCGAAGACATGAACGGCACGCAACGAGTGAGCGTTCGCGTGGAGATGCAGCAGTCCGACGTACGCTATGTGCGCGTTGTGGCGCGAGCCCTGGATAAAATACCGTCTTGGCACAAAGCCAAAGGTTTAAAACCTTGGGTGCTAATAGACGAAATCACCCTCAACGAGACCATAAAATAATGGACGACATTCACTCCCGCACGCAGTTGCTCGTTGGCAAGGAAGGAGTAGAACGTCTGAAAAGTGCCCACGTGCTTGTGGTTGGCTTGGGTGGCGTTGGGGCCTATGCAGCGGAGATGCTGTGCAGGGCTGGTGTAGGTCATCTCACAATAGTGGATGGGGACGTAGTGAATGAAAGTAACCTCAACCGGCAACTTGTGGCGTTGCATTCCACTATAGGCTTGAAGAAAGGGCAAGTGCTGAAGGATCGCCTTGTTGACGTCAACCCACAATGCCAAATTGAGGCGGTGGATATGTTCCTCAAAGACGACAGGCTGATATCGCTTTTGGAAGCTCAACGTTACGATTTTGTAATTGATGCCATCGACACTCTCTCGCCCAAAGTGTTCCTGCTCTATCATGCGCACCGGCTGGGGCTTCCCATCGTGAGCAGCATGGGAAGTGCGGGGAAACTGGATCCAACGCGGATACACATATCCGACATCGCCGAAAGCACGGTGTGCCCGTTGGCCGCTATGGTGCGAAAATATCTACACAAGTTGGGGGTGAGGACGGGTATTCAAGTTGTATTTAGCACAGAAAAAGTCATCCGTGGCAGCGTGGTGGAGGATTTTGGCGAAAACAAACGCACCACTGTAGGCACTATTTCCTACCTACCTCCCATATTTGGCTGTTGCTGTGCAAGTGTGGCTATTAGGGGATTAATTAATCAGAAAAATGAGAACAATTAAGAATGTGGACGATAAAGTAATTCACATGCAGATGAAGTTTTATACGCTATTATGTATTCTGCCGCTTCTTGGTCTGCTTGCCAGTTGCAAGGTAGACTTCAATCCCAATGGCACGTGGCAGGAAATACCAGCAGTATATTGTCTCCTTGACCAAGATGACGATACCACGTTCGTGCGTGTGCAAAAATGCTACCTTGGCGAAGGCAATTCCTACGACTATGCCAAAATACTCGACAGCATAAACTATCCCGAGGGAAGAATCGGCGTTTATTTACAGGAGTGGAACGCCACGGGATGGCAGGATAGCAACGCAAACCTTGTAGCCGTTGGCTCTGCACCTGTGCGTACCTTTCAGTTTGCCTATGCAGAGGTGCAGAAGGACAGCGGCCTCTTCAACAGCGAACGTCAACCCCTCTATTATTATGTAACTAAAGGGCTGCTCGACAGCACCCGCTTATATAGGCTTGTCGTGGTGGACAATGCCAACGGCGACACACTTGCCACAGCAACAACATCTTTGCTTCGAGGAAAAATTAAGTTGAAGAAACCAAACAGTAACGTTATTTTCAACTTTAACAACAATGGAGTCTGTGAGTCGATTTGGAGCGCCATGGGCGGCGCGAGACGTTACCAACCCTCCATACGATTTTTTTACAACGACTTCAAGATAGATTCCTCACAAGGAGATTTTGACACAATCTATACGCCTAAGCATGTGGACATCCTATTTGACTGGCAGAAAAGCAGCATGGACAGCCGCACCATTACCTATTATTTTTCCCAAAGCCGGTTCCTCACCACAATAAAACATGCGTTGGCCAACGATGCCCACGACAAACGTTTAGTGGACAGCGTGGACATATCCATACGTTGCTGCGACGAGAAAATGGTGCAATACCTGCACAGCCATGAGTTGAATAACGGCATCAATCAAAGCGACTATTCCTACACGAACATAGATGGAGGCATAGGCATCTTCGCCTCTCGCCGCACACACCTCACATTCACCGTTCCCGCGCCTGTTTACATGAGCAACTACGTGCGCAATTTGGATTCTTTGAACGTGGGCTTCAACGGACATTTCGGTAGGTAGCCGCGTTGATTATCTTCAGCCGAAAGGTTAGGGGATAAATGTACAGCGCTTTCAGCATATTGGTCTCTAGTGCGAATGGTTCATCAAACAGTACTTTTTATGGCGGGACATGCGCACAGCATGTCCCGCCTTGCCTTTTTCCTATGGGCATGGGCATGTGAAGGCAACGCCCCGCTAGAAAAAGTGGATTGCAAGAGTGCCACTCATTGAAATACGCAGCAAGAACGCTGTGAAAGAGGCATCAAAGGCCCAGCCTGGCACTGAGGTAGGAGATGAGTGCTGCCACAGTGCTGCCACAGTGCTGGCAGGGTGCTGTTTTTTCATATATACGAATGGTGTGCATGCATGACAAAAGCAGCTTTGTCAGATATGGTTCCAAATTTGTCATAAAAATATCTGTCATTTTGTCGCGTCATGTTTGTTGGCACGGGATTTGCAATAATGTGTTATGTCCCTATAGGGAAAAAGAAAAAGAATTAGAAACTAAAAAATAAGTTATTATGAAAATTCAACCTTTAGAAGACAGGGTTCTTATTGAACCAGCAGAAGCAGAAGAAAAAACCGCATCGGGCATCATTATTCCCGACACAGCAAAAGAAAAGCCCCAAGAGGGTTTCGTAGTGGCTTGTGGCCCTGGCACCAAAGATCACCCTATGGCAGTAAAGGAAGGTGACCATGTGCTTTATGGCAAGTACAGCGGTACCGAACTGAAGCACGAAGGCAAGACATACATGATAATGAAAGTAGGTGATATCTACGCTAAAATGTAAATTAACAGAAGCCGTGCACATGCCACACAAGCATGTGAAAGGCTTTTGAAACAACAAATTGTTAAACCCAAAAAGATAGCAATATCATGGCAAAAGAGATAATTTTCAATAATGAAGCTCGCGAACAACTTCGCAAAGGCGTTAATGCATTGGCAGACGCAGTAAAAGTGACCCTTGGCCCCAAAGGCCGTAATGTGGTTATCGACAAGAAATTTGGTGCGCCACAGGTCACCAAGGACGGGGTGACGGTAGCCAAGGAAATAGAACTAAAGGACG
>JAXFQM010000152.1:0-41158 GCA_034178965.1 Bacteroidales bacterium
CAGGGTGGCAGAAAACATCCCGAGCAGAAGACCATCCCCCTCAACACAAGGAACATTCTCTTCATTTCGGGCGGCGCTTTCGACGGCATAGAGCGCGTCATAGCAAGCCGCATGAAAAGCAACGTGATCGGCTACAAGGGAGTGGAAACGCGCGAAGAGATAGACCGCAACAACATGCTCCAATACGCCATGCCCATGGACCTCAAGAAGTTCGGCCTAATACCCGAACTGGTGGGCCGATTTCCCGTGCTGACGTACCTGCACCCGCTGGACCGCGACGCCCTGCGCCACATCCTCACCGACCCCAAAAACGCCCTCACCAAGCAATACGAGGAACTGTTCAAGATGGACGGCATTACCTTGTTGTTCGACAAGAACGCGCTGGAGGCCATCGTGGACAAAACCGTTGAACTGAACCTGGGCGCGCGCGGACTGCGGGGCATCATGGAAAAAGTGATGACGGACATTATGTTCGACCTGCCTTCCGCACCTAAAGACAAACCCATCAAGATAACCAAGAAAATGGTGGAGGAGAGACTAAAATGATATTGCGACTTACCAAGGAATTCAACTTTGAGATGGCCCACGCCCTAACGGGATACGACGGCAAGTGCCGCAACCTGCACGGCCATTCCTATAGGCTGTTCGTCACTATAGAAGGCTCTCCCATAGCCGATGAGACGTCGCCAAAACAAGGCATGGTGATAGACTTCGGCGACTTGAAACACATAGTGAACGAGACCATCATGGAGCCTTTCGACCATGCCCTCGTGCTGTCGCAAAACTCGCCCTACAACAAGGGCTTTGACACAAAAACCGTTCTCGTTCCCTTCCAACCCACCTGCGAAAACCTGCTCATACATTTTGCAGGTCTTTTGGCTGACAAAGTGCCAAAAGGGGTAAAAATACACAGTCTCAAACTGTATGAAACAGCCACATCCTATGCGGTATTAATCCTCTAAAGGCCTGCCGCCCAAGAGCACGGCTACCTTTCTGTGTCATTCCCCTTCGTGGCCGGCGTGGTGCGCAGCGTGGGTTTGACCAATTTCAGCGCGTTCTTTGCCCTGCGCCGAGCCGAGCGGGAGAAGATGCCGCCTTCGGTGGCGGCGTAGAACGTCAGCAACATCCCTATGGGGAGCATGACAAACGTGGAGGTCCACATCCCAATGGGTCCGAGGGCGCCTTCGCGCACGCTCTTTTCCGCTATCATGCCTATCACGTAATACATCACAAAGAAGAAGACGCTGGCCACCAGCGGCAGCCCCAAGCCCCCTTTCCTTACGATGCTGCCAAACGGCGCCCCCACCAAAAAAAGCACCAAGCAAGCCAACGAAAGGGTATATTTCCGCTGCCATTCGATGTAGTGGCGGTTGATGTATTCGCTGTCGGCGTGTATCATGTCTTTATACATGCGGATTTCGTTTTGCGACGCTTTGAGGTTTTCCTTTGCCTTGCGCACCACCCTTTCCCTTTCTGGCTTGGACATTTGCGCCAGCACTTGCCGCGAGAACACCGGCACCTTGCTATAGTCCTTTGCCTGCTCCTTCTGCCGCATAGGGTCCAGCACCAAACCCTGGTTGGCAAACTGCGCGGTGCGTCTTCTTTTTCTCGCCAAGAACTCATTGGCTTTAGGCGCCGCTTCGCCATCTTGCATCTCCGCCTGCGGCACGTCGGTGCGTGCCTGCGCGTCGAAGTTCTGCGGTACACCGAGAGCTGCGTCGTTCATGATTTTCTTCAAGTCTCCTATCGCTGCAGTTTCCTTGCGCTCTTTCTGACTGGCCCTCGTTTCCTTGTTCATGTCCAGCATGGGCAGAGCGATGCGCGCGCACCGCATCCTGTCCGTCAAACTGGCGCGCTCGTCGTCGTAATGCACCTCACGCGTCCTTTCCAACTTGGCCACATTTTCTTTGAGTTGTTCAATATTCATCATTTGGTAACTGCCTTTGAAGAAATCGTCGCTGGTTTTGTCAAAGGCAAACGAGGAGAGGTCGAACGTCATCACCTGTTTTTGGAACCTCATCTCTGTGAAAGGCCGCGTCATGTGCTTGTCTCCGTCAAGTTCCTCGTTGTAGGTGTTGCCATTGAATAGCGTGAAGATAAGGTAGCGTTCGTCGGGGCTCATGCGCATAATTCCGCTGTCGGCTACCACCACCGTGTTTTGCAAGTTGTGTTTGGTGTGGTCGTATATGATGATGTCGTGCAGGGTGCCGTTGTTGGGGTCCTTTTCGTTGGCGCGTATCACGTAGCCCTCTATCTCGCTGTAATATTCGCTGGGCTTGATGTTCAGCGCCGGTTTTTTCCGCGTCACGTCGAAGAGGGTCATCTTGTACTTCAGCATAGCCACCGGCAGCACGTCGTTGGAGAAGTAGTACGCCACACCCGTCAGCAGCAAAGTCACCATGGCCAGTGGCATCATCACCCGCCTTATCGACACCCCTCCCGCCTTCATGGCCACCAACTCGTAGCGTTCGCCGAAGTTGCCCATGGTCATGATGCTGGCAAAAAGCACTGCTATGGGCAGCGCCATGGGCACGAAAGTGACGGCGGCGTAAAACATCAGTTCCGCCAACACGCCGAAAGGCAGTCCTTTGCCCACCATGTCATCGATATACTTCCACACGAACTGCATAAGCAGCACGAACTCCGCTATGGTGAATGTCAGCAACAGCGGTCCCAAAAAGGAGCGTAGTATCAGTCTATCGAGTTTCTTCATGGCGAAGGGAGATAGGGGGTCGTAGCGCCGCGCTATGCGTTAAAACATGTTTTTCAGCCAGCGCAGCAAGTCGTTACCGTTCGCCACCACCAGCAGCAGAAGCAGCAGAAGCATGCCTACCGTTTGCGCCACCTCCAGAAACCGGTCTTTGGGCTTGCGCCGCGTAACCATTTCCCATAAGGTAAAGAGGATGTGGCCGCCGTCCAGCCCTGGTATGGGGATGATATTCATGAATGCCAGTATGATGCCGAGGAATGCCGTAATGTTCCAAAACCGATACCAGTCCCAAGTGCTTGGGAACATGCTGCCCAGCGTGCCAAAGCCTCCCAGGTTCTGGGCTCCACCCTTCACGAAGAGCAACTTTAGGCTGCTCACATAGGTGCCCAGTGTTTCCCAGCCGTAGCTTATGCCTGCAGGAATGGCTTGGAAGAAAGTGTAGTCTGAGTGTCTCACCTTGAACACCTCGGTGGGTTGGCGCAGAAAAATGCCCAACTTGCCGTCGTTGCCCAGTTGCACGTCGGCATATTGCAGTCTCATCGTCCCGTTGGTGGCATGCCTAAAGAAGCCCACCTTCACCGTCTCGCCTTTGTGTAACTGCAGCTGGTCGGTAATGTCGGAGAAAGAAACGGCGTGTGCACCAGCTATGCTCACCACACTGTCGCCCGTCTCCATTCCCGCCCTTTGCGCCGGGCTGCCCGCCACGAAGTCGCTCACCACCATGGGCATGCGTACTGCCATCAGTTGCTGTGGCTGCTCCTTCAACAACTTGGTTCTAAAGTCTTTGCCAAGTAATATCCTCACCATGGCCACACTATCCCTGCCAGTGGCGCTGTCCAATAGATAAGTACGGCGCACCACCAGTTCCGAAGGGTTGTCCATCAGAAGCGTCTCGTTCAGCACGGACAAGTCGTTCATCTCCTGTCCGTCCACACTGTAGATGACGTCTCCGTTTTGTAGCCCGTTTTCCAGTAGCAGTTGGTGATATTCATAGCCTAACGTGGCGTTGCGAAGTGGCAGTTCGTCTTTGCCCCAATGGGCGAAGATGCAGGAATAGATAAGCAGCGCGCTAACGAAATTCACCAAAACGCCTCCGCTGATGATGAGCAGCCTTTGCCACGGCCTCTTGCTGCGATACTCCCACGGTTGAGGCTCTCCGGACAAACTCTTGGCGCTTTTTGTCTCGTCTATCATGCCGGCTATGTCACAATAGCCTCCCAGCGGCACCCATCCTATGCCCCACAAGGTACGGTCGGGTTCTTTCAACTCCCATTGCTCTTTGGGTTTGTTGGGGTCTTGGACATACCAGTCATCGGGCGTTTCGCTGTTGAAGAGCAGGAAGTGCCATTTGCCATCGAACTTTTTGGCTTTCAATATGGAGAAGCCCCAGTTGAAGAATAGATAGAAGCGGCGCACTCGCGTGCCGAACAGTTTGGCAAATCCCAAGTGGCCCAATTCGTGTGTGATTACCAGCAGCGAAAGGCTGAGAAGCAAAGCAATGATTTTCAATGTCGCAATCTTTTGATAGTGAAACAATAAATCTGTTAATTATATTAAAACTCAAAAAAGCGATATTTATTGCGCTCTCTTGAAAATTTTCGAGGCTCCTTTTTGCGTCGGACAAGCACGCTATAGGTTGAAAGCAACTGCTTTGCACTGCACAACGTCTTTCTGCACGACCATGCAAATATACGAAATCTTATTGACGTGCAGGAAACTATTAACCTTTTTGAAAGAAAGGTCTCAAGGTTTGACAGTCTGCTCTCTTTGCTACAAGGAGACAAAAGAGTGAGAAAAATATTATAAACATCATGTTACAAGATATTTAAACTCATCCTACCGTTTTTTCGCCATATTGGCCGCGTTGAGGGTTTGAGGTATTCCCTAATTAATCGATTGCCTATCATGGGGATAAACAAATGTAAGCAACCATCAACTACCCGTTAATTACCCATCATGTATCGATAAATTATGGGTACTTAATGGGTAGTTGATGGGTAGTTAATGGGTAATTGATAGTTTCTTTCCTTGTTATCAGTGGTATTGTTCATGCTTTTTCTGCCTAACAACCCTGTTAAGCCATCTCGCTACCGGAAAAATGTTTTGCCACTACTGCACGGCAAACGCAAGGAGATTTCTTCACTGCACGGCTACCAATGGTTCGGCACAACATTTTTCTTGGCCATGAATATTTTTTTTCGTAACTTTGCAAGTTGGCATTGCCATAAGTTTATGGCAGCAAATATCTGAAACAAAAACATTTAGCACATGAAAATAGAGACAACGTCAAGGAGCATATTGCGTAGCGGGGTGTTGTGCGTGGTGACGGCAAGCCTGCTATCGCTGTCATCCTGCAAAGACCAAACCACGCAAGCCTTGCTAAAGAACGGCAGTGCGGGGAAGACGCTGGAATTGATGCTGGTGGCAGACCGCAACGTATATGCCAGCAGCACCAAGGTGCTCATTGACAGCCTCTTCACCCTCCCACAGGACGGATTGAACCAGCCCGAACCCCTCTTCGACCTGGTGAATATTCCCAAAAGCAGTTATGAAAGCACCGAGATGTTCCGCAAACACCGCAACGTGGTCATCTGCGACATCAACCCCGAAAACTCCAACAAAGTATATAAGCACACCGACTTGGTGGCCGAGCCGCAAATCGTGTACGACTTCGCTGCCAAGGATAGGGCGGCGCTGGATTCGCTCCTGAGGAAATACTATCCCCTGCTGCTGGAAGACTTGTACCGCACCGAGTACCGCCGTATCAAGCGCATCTATTCCAAAGATTTCAACGCCCACGCCATGTCCTTCGTGCGCAAAACCTACGGCTTCGATCTCACCGTGCCGGCAGAATATGAGATAGCCCCGCCCGCCACGAAAGATTTTGCCTGGATACGCAAGGAGACCAAGGACTACAGTCAAGATGTCTTGATATACGTGGAGCCCTACCTCAACGAGAACCAGTTCGACGAGGAAGTGATCTTGCGACATATGGATACTATGTTGCGTCGCCATGTGCCAGGCCCGGCCGATGGCAGTTACATAGGCTCAGACCACCGCCTGCCCTTCTTTACCAAAAGCACACAGGTGGACGGGCAGTACGCCACGCAAGTGCGCGGCGTATACCGCTGTTTTGGCGATTTTTACAGCGGCCCGTTCGTTACCTACGCCGTACTCTCGCCCGACAAAAAAAACGTGGTGCTTCTCATGGCATTCATCTACTCGCCGCGCAAGGACAAGCGCGACCTGCTGATGCAGGTAGACGGTATAGCGCGCACGCTGGATTTCCCAAATAATTGAACTGGTGGTGATCGCAACTTAGCCAATCCTGACGCTCGCCGCCCTCTTTACGGCCCGTCTGCCTTTCGCCCATTCCGCACAACTTCGCTACATCACTACTTCGTATTGAACCCAACAATAAAAAAGTGAGACGCCTGATAACAATAGCAATGGCTTGCACGCTGGCATTCACGGCTCAAGCCCAAATCGCCCTGCGCAACATGGAACTGGGCTTGAACAGCGGCGGCATGAACTACATAGGCGACTTGAACAACCAAAGCATGCTGAGCACCGTGCATTGGGCCGCCGGCACCTTCTTCCGCATCAACTGGAACGACCGGTGGGCGCTGACGATAGGCGCCAGTATGGGACAAGTGGAAGGAGGAAACCCCGACTGCATGGCTTGGCGCAACCTTAGTTTCCAATCCCCAATAACGGAAGCATACCTGCGCGCCGAATTCAACTTTTGGCCCTTTGGGCTGGGGGGAATGCAGTTCAAATGGACACCCTTCGTTTTTGGCGGAATAGGGGCGTTCCACTTCAACCCCAAGGCCCAACTGGAAAACCCCGCCACGCAAAAAATGGAATGGCATGAGTTGCAGCCACTGCACACTGAAGGACAAGGGATGGAGCAATATCCCACCCACAAGCCCTACGACTTGCTACAAATGAGCATGCCTTTTGGGCTGGGCGTGAAATGGATGCCTGCAAAGACACTGACAGTGGCAGCGGAATATGGGTTTCGCAAGAGCTGGACAGATTATTTGGACGACGTAAGCACCACTTATGTGGACAATGACTTGCTGCGGCAGCGCTATGGCGATGTGGCAGCCGACTTGGCAGACCGCAGCGCAACGAGGAACAATGCCGGGATTAAACGCGGCGATGACTCGCTGGACGACTGGTACGCCTATTTCCACGTAAGCATTAGTGTAAGTTTCGACCTCCTGTTCGGCTGGATGAAAAAAAAGAACTGCGACATCAAATAACCTAAATAATAGGCAGCCAATAATTATTCATAATATTGTTGACGAATAAAATAAATAGAATTTCCACGTTAAGATTAAGATAATAAACAATAAATCAAAAACTGACAAGACGGCCAAAGGTAGGCTCTCCATCGCACTCCCACTCTCAATTTTCTCGAACTCCGGAACCCATCCATCAAACATGATAAAGACAAAGCCATGAAAACCTTACAAGACATCGATCCCGACCGAGTGCCGCGTCATGTGGCCGTCATCATGGACGGCAACGGCCGCTGGGCCAAGCAAAAGGCGCAACGCCGTCTCTATGGCCACCAGCATGCCATCGAGGCCGTGAGGCAAACCGTGGAGGCCGCGGCAGAAATGAACGTGCAACACCTCACGCTCTATTCTTTCAGCACTGAAAACTGGAACAGACCGAAAGAGGAGGTGGAAGGACTGATGAATCTCTTCGTGAAAGCGGTGCAGGAAGAGACGCCACTGCTGATGAAAAACAACGTGAGACTGCAGGCCATTGGCGACATTGGCCGCATGCCCAAAAAATCGCTTGACAACCTGCACAAATGCATCGACGACACCAGCCACAACACGGGCCTCACGCTCATACTGGCCCTCAGTTACAGCAGCCGTTGGGAAATGGCCGAGGCGCTGAAAGCCATAGTGCGCGACGGCAAGAACGGTCTGCTGAAAGAAGAAGAGGTGAACGAAGAAACACTGCGCCACTACTTGGGCACCAAAGACATCCCCGACCCCGACCTGCTCATACGCACTGGCGGCGAGTTGCGCGTGTCCAACTTCCTACTGTGGCAGATGGCTTACACGGAGTTCTATTTTACCGACCTCCTTTGGCCCGACTTCCGTAAACCACATTTCTATGAAGCCGTGTGCGAATACCAAGGCCGCCAAAGGCGTTTTGGCAAGACCGGCGACCAGGTGGAGAAAAACAAGGCTTGAGACAAAAAGGAGACCTGTCCTGCAAAAAACTTTTTTGACGACACACAATAAAAAGATTCTTTTTGAGTTTTATATTCTATAAACCATATGTGCGCGCATAAGCGCACATCGCTACACTGAATTAAGTAAAGAATGAAGCATCTGATGAAAGGTATTTTTGCCGCCAGCCTGCTCGCCGCGTTGCTGCTGCCGCTGCTTGCCCCGGCACAGGTGGGCGTGGGCGGCAATTACGATATAGATTATCTTACGCCCAAGAAATACGAGATTGGTGGCATCGAGTTTGAGAACGCCGAGAATTTCGACACCCGCATGATACTGTTAGTGGCAGGATTACAGGTGGGCGACAACATCAGCGTGCCTGGCGACCGCATCTCCACGGCAGTGGACAACTTGTGGAAACAAGGCATGTTTGAGGACGTGAAAATCACCGTCACCCGCATACAAGGCAGTCTCATTTTCTTGAAAATAATCTTGACGGAACGCCCCAAAATGAGCAAATTTCGCTTCACAGGAGTAGGCAAAAGCGATTCCGAAAAGTTGCGAAACACCTTGAAAATAAGTGCTGGCGACGTGGTGACGGAGAACATGCTCCAAACCTCGGTAAACAAGATAAGAAGCCACTACATCGAGAAGGGCTTTTCCAATGTGAAGGTAACTCCGGGCACCGAACCCGACACGGCCAACGGCAAGGACCGCGTGATTGTGGTGTTTAACGTGGAGCGCGGAAAACGGGTTAAGATAGATTCGCTCATCCTAACGGGCAACGAGAACGTTTCAATTAACAAACTGCAACGCAAAAACAAGATAAAGAACACGCACGACATACATTACGGCAAAAAGATGTACGTTTGGACCAAGGGGTTTTGGACACGCAGCAAATACCGCGAGGCCGACTTTGAGCAAGACCTCGATGCCATCATAACCTACTACAACGAATTAGGCTACCGCGATGCACGCATATTAAGCGACACCGCCTATCTCGTCCCAAACGAAAAGCAGGCCGTCAGCAACAAGAAGAAAGCCCAGCAGGACCGCCTCATCGTCAAGGCTCATATCTTCGAAGGCAAAAAGTACTATTTCCGCAACATCACCTTCAGCGGCAACACCCTCTACCCCAACGAACTGCTGTCCAAAAACCTACGCATAGAAAAGGGCATGCCCTACAACCGCACGCAACTGGAAACCAACCTCAACTACAACCCCAGCGGCACCGACATCACCTCCATGTACATGGACAATGGGTATCTTTTCTTCCGCTGCGACCCCGTGGAAACGGCCGTCGTGAACGACTCTATCGACATAGAGATACGTATTTCCGAAGGCAAGCAGGCCCGCATCAAGAAAGTGAGCGTAGAAGGTAACACCATCACCAACGACAAAGCCATCTACCGCGAACTGCGCACCCGACCTGGCAACCTGTTCAGCCGCGAAGATCTGCTGCGAAGCCGCCGCGAACTCATCGCGTTGAGCTATTTCAAGGAAGAGACCCTCATGCCCGAACCCAAGCCCAACCAAGCCGACGGAACGGTGGACATTGTGTACAAAGTGGACGAGAAACAAAGCAGCACCATGTCTCTTTCAGGAGGTTACGGAGGGAACATGTTCGTAATACAGGCTGGCATACAACTCAACAATTTTTCGGCGCGCAACATTTTCCGCAAGGATGCCTGGAAGCCATTGCCCGCCGGCGACGGACAAAAGTTGGGCATTAATATATCTACCAACCTCAAATATTTCGGCTCGGTGGGGCTCTCTTTCACCGAGCCTTGGCTGGGAGGTAAGCGCCCACAGTCGTTCACAATAGCCGTTTACCACAACTTCAATAGCAACGGATATTTCTATCAGCAAAATAATTCAAAATATAGCAGCTTGCGTCTCACTGGTGCCAGCACGTCGCTCACAAGGCGGCTGAAATGGCCCGATGACTACTTCATCCTCTCCGTGGGAATAGGCTACAAGCACTACAACGTACAGGATTCCATGGCCATTATGGGCCTGGCTTTCACCAAAGGCCAAGCCAATGACCTTTCGGCCAACATCACTCTACAACGCAACTCTTACGATTCTCCCATCTACACCCGCAGCGGTTCCGAGATCTCGCTCTCGTTGAGCGCCACGCCTCCCTATTCCCTTCTCTCTGGCAAGGACTTTTCTGCGAGCGGCATTACGGAAAGCGAGCGCTACAAATGGCTGGAATATTTCAACGTGAACCTGCGCGGCTCGTGGATGTACAACTTGGTGGGCGACTTGGTGTTGAACACGAAGTTCCGTATGGGCTTCATGGGATACTACAACAAAGACATCGGCCTGTCTCCTTTCGGACGCTACTACCTCGGCGGCAACGGATTGCAAAGTTACACCTACGACGGACGCGAAGTGGTGCCCCTGCGCGGCTACGATGAAGTTTCGTTGAACCCGAAAACTGGAGCTTCCATCTTCAACCGGTTTACACTGGAACTGCACCACCCCATAGTGGAAAGTGCCGCCTCTACCATTTGGGTGATAGGGTTCTTGGACGGAGGTAACTCTTGGGAACGCATCAAGGACTACCAACCCTTCAACATGTACAACTCGGCTGGTTTGGGAGTGCGCCTGGTGCTGCCTGCGATGGGCATGTTCGGCATAGACTGGGGCTACGGCTTCGACAATATGACGGGTAAGGGCGGAAGCCACGTACACTTCAGCATCGGCTCCTCAATAGATTGATTTTTGGATCCACATAATCATAATACAGTATAGAGATGAAGAAGAAAGCCTTTATTTGCCTGCTCGCTACATTGGCGCTGGCACTGGGCGCCACGGCACAAAAGTATGCATGCGTGAACACACAATACATCCTCACCAACATGCCCGACTACACCCTAGCACAACAGCGACTGGATAAATATGCCGCCGACTGGCAAACCGAGTTGGAAACCAAGTTCCAGGAAATAGACCGGATGTACAAGACCTACCAACAGGAAGCCTACCTGCTACCCGACAACCTGAAACGCAAACGCGAAGACGAAATCATCGCCAAGGAAAAGGAAGCCAAAGACCTACAAAAGAAACGCTTCGGCAGCGGCGGCGACCTGGACAAGAAACGCGAAGAATTGGTGAAACCCATCCAAGACAAGGTCTACAACGCCATTGAACGCATAGCGCGCGAAAAGAACTATGCCTTCATCCTCGACAAAGCCGGCAGCGCCACCCTTCTTTTCGTGAACGCAAAATACGACATCAGCGACGAGATATTGGAACAACTGGGCTACACACCAAACGCCACCACGCAGGACAATGCGGCAGCAAACGCCGGAAGCGACAAACCGACGGAGCGAAAGGGCAACCCCGAAATGAAACGTGACAAGAAATAATATACAAATAGTTAAATATGAATAAAATGAAGAAAGCACTTATCGTACTTTTTGTGGCTCTGACGGCCATGGCTGGAACATCCTACGCCCAGAAAAACAGCGTAAAGTTGGGGCACATAAGCAGTTCCGCGCTGATGGAAATAATGCCGGGACGGGATTCGGCAGTGGCGACGCTACAGGCAGAACTGCAAAACGCCGAGAATCAACTCAAATCCATGCAGGAAGAACTGGAAAAGAAGTACAACGAGTATCAAGAAAAGCAAGCGCAATACAGCGACCTCATCAAGCAAACCAAACAGAAAGAACTTCAAGACATGGGCGCGCGCATACAGCAATTCCAATCCGACGCGCAGACTAACCTGCAAACCCGCGAACAGCAAGTGATGCAACCCCTCATTGACCGCGCCAAAAAGGCTATTGAGGAGGTGGCCAAAGAAAACGGATACACATATATTTTCGACAGCGGCGTTGGCGCGCTCCTCTATCAACAGGACAGCGACGACATCATGCCTCTCGTGAAGAAAAAATTGGGCATCTGACACCACAGAGAAGTCAATCACTGTAAAGTTCACGAAGTTGGGTAGCGCTCGGCTTTGTGAACTTTATTCTTGGTATAGACCACAATGGAATTATCGTCAAAAATATTAGAAAACGCGGTATCCGAACTCTCCACGCTTCCTGGTGTGGGGAAACGCTCAGCTCTGCGTTTCGCACTGCATCTCTTGCACGAAACGGATAGTAACTTTGCTTCCTTCATCGGTGCCATCAGCCTGCTGAAGAAAGAAATACATTTCTGCAAAGAATGCCACAATATCAGCGACACCCCCCTCTGTCCCATATGCAGCAATCCCCGACGGGACAACACCATTCTTTGCGTGGTGGAGAACATCCAGGAGGTGATGGCGATAGAAAACACCCAACAATACCATGGTCTATACCACGTATTGGGAGGCGTCATTTCGCCCATAGATGGCATTGGTATCAACGACTTGAACATTGCGTCACTCATCACGCGCGTGCAAGAACGACAGCCCAAGGAAGTCATTTTGGCGCTGCCCACCACCATGGAGGGCGACACCACCAATTTCTACATTAACCGACAACTAAAACAATTCCCAAACTTACTGGTGTCAACTTTGGCACGTGGCGTGGCAATTGGCGACAACTTGGAATATGCCGACGAGATAACATTAGGACGCAGCCTGTTAAACAGAATCCCTTATGACACGGTTAAATAAACAACAACGTTTGTTTTCTGCCTATGCAAAATTTTTTGCCGTGTGCCTGCTGCTTCTCCTCGCATCATGCAGCAACGCACAAAAACAACAACGCTACACGCCACAGGAAATAACTTTGAGACACGATATAGGCGAAATGCTGCTCGTGGGTTTTCGCGGCACGGATTTGGATAGCAACAACCATATAGTAAGAGATATTCAAGAATACCACATCGGCGGAGTGATTTTGTTTGAATATGACGCTCCCTCGCGCAGTCGTCCCCGAAACATCGTCTCACCTGCACAACTGAAACGCCTGTGCACACAACTGCAAGGCCTGTCCGAAGAACCGCTTTTCATCTCCATTGACCAAGAAGGAGGTAAAGTGAACCGCTTACCACAACAGTATGGTTTCCCGTATTTCGCCAGTGCGGAAAGCATGAGCAAAAAGGGCAAAGACAGCGTTCGCCATTACGCCGAAATAACGGGACAAACGCTTGGCTACATGGGTATTAATTTAAACTTTGCACCTTGCGTAGATGTGAACGTCAACCCTAATTGCCCCGTGATAGGAAAAGTGGAACGCAGTTTCTCCAGCAATCCTAACAAGGTGGCGACATGCGCCGCCATTTGGATAGGAGAGCAACGCAACGAACACGTAATAAGTTGTGTGAAGCATTTTCCAGGACATGGCAGTTCGGACAAAGACTCGCATGCTGGATTGGTGGACGTGACAAACAGCTGGAAACGTAACGAACTAATACCCTACAAGAAACTGATTGGCACAGGACAAGTGGACATGATCATGACCACGCACGTATTCAACGCGCAAATAGACAGCGTTTGGCCCGCCACCCTCTCTAAAAAGACCTTGACGAACTTGCTGCGCGACAGTTTGGGCTTTAAAGGGATTATCATCACGGACGACCTTGCCATGGGAGCTATGACTAAACAATATGAGTACAATGAGATCCTGCAAAATGCCATTCTTGCCGGAGCCGACATACTTTGCCTGTCCAACAATGGAAAGGAGTATGAGCCAAACTTGGTTCCAAAAACAGTGGACTTGATATTCAACATGGTGAAAGAAGGTAAAATACCCGAGGAACGTATCCATCAATCTGCTTTTAGGATTAGACAACTGAAAAAAAGAATATGACCGACATCTTCAAGATAGCTTCCTCTTCGGATTTTGACACGGCCGCACTGGAAATATTTTGTTATCAGTATATCCACTGCGACGTATACCGACAATGGGTGGACTTGCTGGGTGTGAACCCCAAAAAGGTGAGCAGAGCGTCGGAAATACCAGCAATACCCATAGAACTTTTTAAGAATAAGACAATTACATCATTCCGAGAGAAACCTACAGGATATTTCCAAAGCAGCGGCACCTCGGGCATGGCGAACAGCCACCATTACTACCGGACATTGGAACTTTACGACCGCAGCGCAGAAGAAGGCTTTACCCGATTTTGGGGTTCCCCAAAGGATTATTGCATAGTGGCTTTGCTTCCCAACTACCTAAAACAAGGGCATAGTTCGCTCATCCACATGATGCAACTGTTAATCAATCGGTCGCAATGTCCGGAAGGAGGATTTTTTTCCGAGGTTTCGCCCGCCTTGATAGAGTTGCTTCACAACCACCAGTCGCTGGGTAGAAAATTGCTACTATTCGGGGTGACCTATGCTCTTCTTGACATCATAGAACAAGGAAGTTACAATCTTGAAGACGCCGTGGTGTTCGAGACAGGCGGTATGAAGGGCCAGCGAGAGGAAATGGTGAAGGAAGAATTGCACAAAACGCTTTGCAAGGGGTTCCATGTAGACGTAATCGCTTCGGAATATGGTATGTGCGAACTTTTTTCCCAGGCCTACTCCCGTGGGAAGGGCATTTTTCAGACGCCACCCTGGATGCAAATAAGGATTAGGGACATTCATGCACCAAACAGACTCCTGCCTGATGGGAGAAGTGGCGGTATCGACGTGATAGACCTTGCAAACGTGGACAGTTGTTCTTTCATCGCCACGCAAGACCTTGGGAAACTACATTCCGACGGATCATTTGAAATTCTCGGACGATTTGACCACAGCGATATGCGCGGCTGCAACTTGATGACAGAGATGTAACCATCACCGCATGTGATAAGGCCGTTTGCGGAGACACGGCGCAGAGAGCAACGGGCGACACGCTTTGACAAAAAGATTGGCATGACGCAAAAAAATACCACCGTCACGTTTTTTTTTCGTATATTTGCACTTTGTAAGCGGCTCCGATTTATGCCGCCAAAAATGGTTTAGTGCTATGTCCTATAAAGTCTTAACAAAAGAGGACACGACAGAAATGGGTGAAAAACATCGCTTTTTACCTTTGTCGGCAATAATAAAGTGCCTTACGCGTTACATATAAATATCGCGTAAGACGCGTAATATAACGCGTAATATAAATATTATCATGTTAAGGATAAAACATTGTAAAGTGTGGGGGTTCTTATTGCTGATATTTTCAGCGTTGCCGTGGGCTTCGGCGCAGCGTATTGCCCCCACTCTCGACACGGCGCAGCGCCTGCATTGCAACGTGACGCTTTCAACAGGCGTCTACTCCGCCTGGGGCGAAACCCACGCCTACACCCTAACGGCACCCTCCTTCACTTACCGCGCCAACGAAAAACTGACGCTAAAGGCGGGCTTTGCCGTTTCCACCGACCTCAACGCCAACGGATACCAGCTGCGAGGCCAACGGTCGCGCAGTTACGTGCCTTACCGTACCACGACAGGGGCCACGGGGTTGAACATGGGAGCAGAATACCAGGTGAACGACAATCTTTGGATAGCCGCGCACGCTTTCTATTTGGGCGGCAGCTACGACCCAATCTGGGAATTCGGTTATGGACAAGGGCCACAAGAATTGAGCGTGTTCGGCGCTAGCGTGGCCATGCACTACCGTACCAAGAACGATAGCGGCTTTAGCCTATATTTCAACTATGTGAACGACAAGACAGGCGCATTGCTACCTTCCCTGTTCTACCAGCCAACCAGCATGGGCATGCTTGGCAACCCATTCTTGGGCTACGATGCCTTCGGGTTCTGAACTTAACCAAAGAACGACCTTTTTGTCCCTTTATAGGACTTTGAATACATCGCAATGGAATATAACACAAAACGAGAGAGACTGACATTCTACGACTACGGCCGCAGCGTGTACAAGATGATACAATACGCCAAGTCCATAAGCAACCGCGAGGAGCGTAACGCTGCCGCAAGAAACATCATCGCCACTATGGCCATCGTTAATCCCTCGGTGAAGAACGACGCCGAATACGAGCACAAACTTTGGGATCACTTGATGATATGGTCCAACTACGAACTGGACGTTGACTGCCCTTATCCCATGGAACGCTCAAACGTAAACATGAGATTTGAGCCCAACAAATTGCAACACAAAGACAACCACATACGCTTCCGCCATTATGGAAAACTGATGGAATCTTTGGTGAAAAAAGCAGGGGACATGCTAGAGGGCGACGAACGTAACTACATGATCAAACTCATCGCCAACCTGATGATGAAAGACTACCACGAGTGGAACCACGATTCAGTGCCTTTGGACATCCTATCCAAACAATTATGCGACATGTCGGATGGCAAGCTCTCTCTACCGCCCGACATGGAGTTTGCTACGCTAAAGATGGACCAACCCATGCCCCACCTACAGAAAAAGAAAGACAAAAAAAAGAAAAAGTTCACCAACAAGAAAAAGGGGAAGCAATGAACCTCGCCAACAACCCATAAATATCTCCTAAGCATGGCAAGTTTTGAAATAAAAGGTGGGCTGAAGTTAAACGGCGAGATCGTTCCGCAGGGTGCCAAGAATGAAGCGCTGCAGGTGATATGTGCCGTATTGCTCACCAGTGACGAAGTGGTCATAGAAAACATCCCTGACATTCGCGACGTAAACAAACTTATCGACCTGCTTCGCCTACTTGGAGTGCAAGCAGACGAAATGCTTGAACAACGCAGCGACATCGGCCGCACCTTCCGTTTCCAAGCCAGCCACATAGACATGGACGCTCTCGAAAGCCCCGAGTTTACCGCCCAAGCGACGGCACTAAGGGGCAGCATCATGCTGGTGGGCCCGTTGCTGGCGCGCAAAGGCTTTGCCCTTGTGGCGCAACCAGGCGGGGACAAAATAGGCAGGCGACGCCTTGACACACACTTCGTTGGAATGGAAAAATTGGGAGCCCTCGTGACCTACAAGCGCAACCGATATGTGGTAGAAGTCCCAGGCAACAAAAAAGATGACAAGTTGCACGGCTGCTACATGCTGCTGGACGAAGCATCTGTAACGGGCACTGCCAACATCGTCATGGCCGCCGTTTGCGCCAAAGGCGACACCGTTATCATGAACGCGGCATGCGAACCTTACGTTTATCAACTCTGCAACATGCTGAACCGCATGGGCGCACAAATATCTGGTGTGGGCAGCAACCGTCTCACTATCCATGGCGTTAGCGAACTGCACGGCTGCCGCCACCGACTGCTGCCCGACATGATTGAGGTGGGCAGTTTCATCGGCATGGCTGCTATGACACATGGCGATATCACCATCAAAGACGTGCAAGTGGAGCATTTGGGGCTCATCCCTCAAGTGTTTCGCCGCTTGGGCATCGAAATATGGCAAAAAGGCAAAGACTTGGTCATCCCGTCAAAGGACCACTATGAGATTGAGCGCTTCATGGATGGCAGCATCATGACCGTGTCCGATGCCCCGTGGCCTGGCTTCACGCCCGACCTCATCAGCATTGCCCTCGTCACGGCCATACAAGCCAAAGGCAGCGTGCTGATTCACCAAAAGATGTTTGAGAGCCGCCTTTTCTTCGTGGACAAATTGATAGACATGGGCGCGCAAATCATTCTTTGCGACCCACACCGCGCCACCGTGATTGGACTGGACTGGGCACACCGCCTGCGCGGAGTGAAGATGGTTAGCCCCGACATACGCGCTGGCGTGGCGCTGTTGATTGCAGCACTCAGTGCAGAAGGAATAAGCCACATCGACAACATAGAACAAATAGACCGAGGGTACCAATACATAGACAAACGCCTGCGCAAATTAGGCGCCGACATCAAACGAGTGTAGGCCATCGTAGGCCCAGCCAATCCTCGTCGTGGTGAGAACACAATGAGCCACAACGAAAAATCTACGAAACAATGAAATAATGGGATATGGACGAACACATAATATTGAACCATATCTTGCCACTAAAAAAAGCATAACTATGTTTAACTTTTTTCACCGAAACAAAGAACCCAAGCCCTGCATGAGCGTGCTAAACACAGACATGCACTGCCATTTGATACCCCACGTGGACGATGGTTCAAAGGGAGACGATGAAAGCCTGGAGTGTCTCAAGACCTTGCAACAACTGGGCTATAATAAGGTTTACATCACCCCGCATTTCAACTTCCCCCGCTATCCAAACGAAGAAAGTGACATAGTGGAACGCTTTGAACGCCTGCAGAAAACGGTGGAACAACGCCGAAAAGAATGGGGGCTAACCATCGAACTGGCAGGCATAGCTGGAGAGTATCGCGTGGACGACGGCTTCGCCGAGAAGACCCGGAACAAATCTTTCCTGACGATTGCCGGCAAATATGTCTTAATAGAACTTTCGCTGCACCAGCATCGCATGGGATTGGCCGAAACCATCTTCGACGTGCAGATGAAAGGGTACGAAATCATCCTGGCCCACCCCGAACGCTATCCCTATTTCAGCCCCCACAGCGAAGAGTTGGAGGAACTGAAGAACGCTGGTGTCTATTTTCAACTCAACTTCTTAAGTCTCTCCGGTTTCTATGGCGATGGTGCACAAAACCGAGCCATGGGACTGCTAAAAAACGGCTGGATCGACTTCTTGGGGAGCGACATGCACAACGCCGTGTACGCGCAGGCAGCTCGCGATGCCAGCAATAACAAGAAACTGAAAAAGGTGTTGGAAGACTACTCTTTCATGAACTCAAGTTTATAAACTCCTGACACCATAGGCCAGAAAGTAATACCATTATGAAACTCAATGCATTGAACGCTGTTTCGCCCATCGACGGACGCTATCGCAACAAAACAGAGAAACTTGCCGACTATTTTTCTGAACAAGCACTCATAAAATATCGAGTGCACGTGGAGATAGAATATTTCATCGCCTTGTGCAAGTTACCCCTACCACAACTAACAGATGTGCTGCGCAACGATTTGGAAGAGCGGCTGCGCGACATCTACCTCAACTTTTCCGTAGACGATGCCGCCCAAGTGAAAGAAATTGAAAAGACTACCAACCACGACGTGAAAGCTGTGGAATATTTCATCAAGGACCGTTTCGACCAAATGGCCGCCGATGGCACAGCGCCCCAATTGGCCAACGTGGAGGAGTTTGTGCATTTCGGACTTACCAGCCAAGACATCAACAACACCAGCGTGCCCCTCGGCATGATGGAGTGCCATCGGCAAACCCTGCTGCCAGCCTACCGCCGCATAGTCGAGACGTTAGAAGCAAAGGCACAGGAATGGAGAGACATCCCCATGCTGGCACACACCCACGGGCAACCCGCCTCCCCCACCACGCTGGGAAAGGAAATAGAGGTTTTTGTATACCGCATGCAGCAACAACTGCGCCATTTCGAACAAACACCCTTCAGCTGCAAGTTTGGTGGGGCCACGGGCAACTTTAACGCACATCGCGTAGCTTATCCCGACATTGACTGGCGCCGCTTTGGCAACCAATTCACCTTGGAACACCTTGGATTGGAACGCCAACAATGGACTACGCAAATAGAGAACTACGACAATTTGGGTGCCTATCTCGACACTTGCAAACGCATCAACGTTATCCTCACCGACCTATGCCGCGACATGTGGTCTTACATCTCGATGGAATACTTCAAGCAGCGTATCAAGGCTGGCGAAGTGGGCAGCAGCGCCATGCCCCACAAGGTAAACCCCATCGACTTTGAGAACGCGGAGGGCAACCTGGGACTCGCCAATGCCATCTTCGAACACCTTTCGCACAAACTACCTGTCAGCCGTCTGCAACGCGACCTTACGGACAGCACCGTATCCCGAAACATCGGCGTGCCCATCGCCCACACACTCATCGCCCTTGCCAGTTTGGAGAAAGGTTTAGGCAAACTCATCTTGAACGAGACGGCCATCCGCAACGATTTAGAGAATAACTGGGCGGTGGTTGCCGAAGCCATACAGACCATCCTGCGCAGCATCGGCTACCCCCATCCCTACGAGGCCCTCAAACAGCTCACACGCACCAACCAACACGTCACCGAAGCCACCATTGAGGAATTTATCAACACCCTTGACATCCCCGACAACACAAAGGCACGCCTGCGCGCAATAACCCCACACAACTACGTTGGCTACACGCTATGAACTTCACCGCCCAACATATTCGCCCATATTTGGGTCGAACCGCAGCCTACATAGGCTGCGTGGTGCTGGGCGTTACGTTCACTATAGCCTCGGCCCTTTCAGTAGCCGATTTTCTCAAAATACTCTTCCACGAACCTGTCGCCACGTCCGCCCTGCCTGATTCCATCGTAAGCATTTGGCTGCACCAATTATATGTATGGTTGGCATCATTCGGGCAGATGAAGGCCTTGGCGCTTTTCTCGGCACTGCTTTTCTGCGTGTACGGGCTGAAGAATGTCTTCACCTACCTTGCCGCCGTGTTGTCCAGCACTATTCGCGCCTTTGTGATAAGAGATCTACGCAACGAGATGCACCAAAACATGCTTTCGCTTCCCATCTCGTACTTCACCCGCCACCGCAAAGGGGAGACCCTTTCCCGTTTCAGCAGCGACGTGGGCGAATACGACGAGAACATTCTGGGTTCTTTGCAGATGCTGGTAACCAGCGCTACGGGCATCGTGTTGTACCTAACCATGCTCTTCTACCTGGACTACCAACTAACCCTTATTACATTGCTCTCCTTCCCCTTGGTGTCGCTGGCTATTTCGCGCATCTCCCGCCGCCTAAAGCACAGCAGTAAAGAAATGCAGGAGCAAAGTGGATACTTGATGTCGCTGATAGAGGAGACCATGGCTGGACTTAAAATCATTAAGGCATACACCGCCATCGATTTCAGCAACCAACGCTTCAACAAGGCCAATGCAGCCTACGCAAGGCTGGGAACCCAAGTGCGCCGCCGCATCTATCTCGCCTCGCCCGTAAGCGACTTTTTGGGCAACTGCACCGTCATCGTCATCCTATTTCTTGGCTGCACATTCATCTTTCAAGGGGAGGGCTTGGAACCTGAACTCTTCATTTCCTACATCATGCTTTTTGTGCTCCTCATCATCCCTGCAAAAGACCTCAATACGGCGTTAAGCCAAATGAAGAAAGGAGCCGCCTGCACGGAACGCATAAAACAGTTTCTCGCCACCACGCAAAAGCAGCCCGAGCCGCAGCACTTCGCACCCCCTGCATCCACTGTCTGTAACAGCATAGCCGACATTTCTTTCCAACATGTTTCCTTTTCCTACGAGGATGGCATCCCTGTATTGAACGATATCTCTTTCGACATTCCAAAAGGAAAGCGCATCGCCATCACCGGATCATCGGGAGGCGGCAAAAGCACCCTCGCAGACTTATTGATGCGCTACTACACTTGTAACCAAGGGCATATACTGGTAAACGGGATCGACCTCGCGGAAATAGACGTGGCACAGTGGCGCAGCCATATCGGCTGTGTAGACCAAAACATGGTGCTTTTCAACGACACGGTATTCAATAACATCGCTTTTGGCCTACCCTCTGCCACACGGCAGCAAGTGGAGGAAGCCGCACGCATTGCCAACGCGCACGATTTCATCATGCAGTTGGCTGATGGCTACGACACCCCCATCGGCGACAACGGCAGTCAGCTTAGTGGAGGTCAACGACAACGCCTTTCCATCGCCCGCGCCATTTTGCGAAGTCCCGATCTGCTTATCCTCGACGAAGCTACCTCCGCCCTCGACACAGAGAGTGAGCGCGATGTGCAGCATGCTTTGGAAAACGCCATGAGAGGACGCACGGTGCTTATGGTGGCGCATCGGCTCTCCACCATTGTCAATGCGGACGAGATATTGGTGCTGGAGCAAGGCCACATCGTGGAGCGCGGCACACATCAGCAACTTCTTGCGCAACAAGGCCGTTATGCTCAACTATGGAACACCTGTAAACTTGCAAGCCTATGAAAGACGCAGAGTCACACGTAACCAAGGGCGGCCCACGCAGGGGATGGGCCACGCTTGTCATTGTAAGTCTCTTGCTTACTTCTTGGGCGGTGCATGCCGAGGACACGCTCTCGTTTCGCCTCACAGCTGTGAACGAAGAGAACAACGCTGCGCTGCGCTGGACAAACCTGGGAGAAGGCGTCACCTACCGTGTCTACCGACGCCTGCCACAGGAAGAGGATTTTGTTCTTCGACGCACTACCACCGACTACACCATGACCGACGGTGTAAACGTCACCATTTGCGATGACTCTGTAATCTACCGCGTAGAATGCACCATTGGCAGCACCCCCTATCGCAGCAATTCACAAGGAGTATATTTCACCGACGATCTCCCCACTTCGTCCTGTTCGCTACGCACCGCATCGGTGGACACCACTACCCAACTCTTAATCCTCACCTGGAACACCAGTCCCGACCCCGATATTTGGGGCTATGTCATCCACAAAAAGGACAATAACGGCCGCTGGATGGCTTACGACACGGTATGGGGCAAAACAAACACACGCTACGTCGGCAACGGTCTTCCCGTAGACAGCCTGCATGCTTTTCGCATTTTTGCCTTTGACAGTTGTTTTCAGGCCAGCCCCCTCACCGAACCCTACCACAATGTCGTCCTCTCGGCTTCGCTACCGCCTTGCTCGCGACGAATCTCGGCATCGTGGAACACTTATGACAATATGCCTGGTGGCGTAAAAGCCTATTATTTTATGTCGCAAAACGACGGCGGCGCGTGGGAATCCACCTTAGTGAACAGCCCCAACAAAGAATACGACATCCCCGCAACGGTTCGAAGCACGAGAGTTATGGTTATGGTGGTTCCCAACACACCCAGCGACACGGTCTTCTCCAACATCGTATCCCTTGAGATGATGGTGCCCGACTCCGCCGACTATATTTCTCTTGACGAAGCCACCGTCGCCGACGACAACAGCGCCGTCATTTTGAGCGGCAAGGTGGATGCCTCCTTTCAGACCGACGGCTACGCGCTGTACCGCCGCACGCAAAGCGGTGCCTGGTATCACCTTGCCACACTTCCCTACACCGGCAACGAGGACCTCTATTACATCGACCGACAGGCTCGCCCTTCCTCCGAAAGCTTCCTCTACAGGCTGGGGGTCCGCGGCGGATGCTTGGGAAACGAGACGTTCTCCGATAGCGTAGCAAACCTACTGATACGCATAGACACCACTCTGTCGGCCACTTCGCCCGACATTCTTTGGGACGAAATTCCTAACGCCATATCGTACACCTTGGCCAAATACTCCGATGGCGCAGATACCTGCTATCGCGTGGTAGCGCAACTGCCCACCGACACGATACAAAGCAACTTGTTACGGCATGCCCCGAAAGTGCGTCTCTTTCTTCCCAACGCCTTCATTCCTGGACAGGGTGCCAACGGCATCTTCCGCCCCGCAAGCCCCAACGTGTCAAGCGAGAACTACTCCTTGCTTATCTTCAACCGCTACGGCCAACAAATATTCAGCACCCACGACCCCACCGAAGGCTGGGACGGCACCATGCAAGGCAAGCCGGCACCCGCGGCATCCTACGCCTACGTGGTTTTCTTCATGAGCGGAGGAAAAAGACAGGAGCAAGCAGGCACCGTTACGCTCATCAGATGAAAAAAAACATGAAAATAGGATTATACAAACGCTCCATAGAGGAGGACTACCTGCCATTGTGGCTGCGACTCATTGAAACACTGAGAACCCACCACATAGAGATGGTCATGCTCGACGGCTTCATCGGTAACAAGGACATCGACTTCGTCATCAGCGTAGGCGGAGACGGCACCTTGTTAAGCGCGGTGCACGCCATCGGCAACAGGGGAGTCCCCGTGGTGGGCCTCAATTTCGGGCACCTCGGTTTTCTCACCTCTGCAGGACGCGACCATCTGGAAAACTTTGCCCACGACATCATCTACGGAAATTACACCATAGAAGAACGCACCCTGCTGAACACCCGCTGGATATCCTCCGACATAGGCGAAGCACAGCAAAGTTACGCCCTCAACGAAGTGTATGTGCACCGCACCGAACATCCCTCTCTGCTTACCACCGCACTTTTCGTCGATGACGAATTTGTGGCCAACTACGATGCCGACGGGCTAATCGTAGCCACCCCCACTGGCAGCACCGCCTATTCCCTTTCCTGCGGCGGCCCCATCCTCACACCCAACAGTGGCTGTTTCGTCATCACTCCCATCGCCGCGCACACCCTCACGTTGCGCCCCGTCATTGTTTCCGACGAAGCGCATATCCGCCTTGTCACCAAAGGCAGACAGCACCACTTCTGCATGGGAATAGACTCCCGCTCGCTGACTCTGCCAAACGAGAGCGAGATCTTCATCCAACGCGCCCCCTTTGCCGTACGCTTGGTGCGTATGCACGGCCAAAATTTCTATACCGCCATCCACGAGAAACTTTCGTGGGGGAAATAAGCAAGTTACGTCATTAATGCAAGCAAGCAGATGAAATTAGAAAACTATTTCGCTCCGCTATCGCCCGAAGCCATCCCGTACGAGAAAAACGATTATCTGCCCTCGCTGGGCCAACGCATAAACGCCTATTGGCAAAACGGAACATACCCTGACTTATCTCAAGTGAGCCTCGCCTTACTGGGCGTTTGCGATGAACGAGGCAGCGACAGCAACAACGACGGGGCCTGCGCCCCCGACGCAATACGCAGCCATCTGTATGGTTTGGCCTTGCCAAACCAAAATTTTCAGTGCGCCGACTTGGGCAACCTCGTTTTAGGGCACAGTTTGGACGATACATGCTTCGCTCTCACCGAAATTGTATCCGAACTGCTGGAAAAGAATATCACCGTAGTCATCCTCGGCGGCAGCCAATCTCTTGCCATGGCCAACTATAAAGCCTACGAATCCTTGGGGCGCATCATCAACGTTGCCTCCATCGACGCCCGCTTCGACATTGAGGAGCAAGCCACGCTGAATGCCCGCTCTTGGATATACCACATTGTCCTTCAACAACCCAACTACCTGTTCAATTTCGCCAACCTGGCCCACCAAAGTTACTTATGTGGCGAAAGGATGTTGTCGCTTATGGAGCAACTCCAATTCGATGTCATTCGCCTTGGCGACCTGCAAGGCAACGGCATAACCGCTGCCGAGCCATTGCTGCGCTGGAGCGACATGGTGAGCGTGGATCTCTGCTCGGTGCGATGGAGCGATGCCCCTGCGGCACGCGGCGTTTCGCCGCATGGCCTCTATGGCGAGCAACTGTGCCAACTGATGCGCTTTGCTGGCATGAGCGACAAGGTGAGCAGCATTGGCTTCTACGAGTTAGACGCTGCCCGCGACACCGACGGACACACCGCCTCCCTTGCGGCGCAAGCCATTTGGCATTTCTTGGAAGGCTTCTTTGCACGCATGGGCGACAGCCCTTATTACGACAAGGCTAACTATCGCCGTTTCTTGGTACCACTTAACGGCTGCATGCAGGAAATCGTGTTCTACAAAAGCAAGAAAAGCGACCGTTGGTGGATGCAGGTCCCCAGCGAGGAGGAAAACAGTACACGCTATAAACGCCACCTGCTCATACCCTGCACCTACGATGACTACCAGCAAGCCCTGAAGAACGAGTTGCCCGCTCGGTGGTGGCGCGTGTACCAACGTGTGAATTAGCCACTACCCTTCCCTCTACGGGCAAAAAAATCCTTTATGGCTTCCTCTAAGGAGGTGCGCGGCATCTTCAACTCACTGACGGAACTGCTGGCGTCGTAATATTCCCGTATCAACAGTTGCCGAACGTTGTTTGTAGACAGTTGCGTGCCCACGCCTGCATACCGAAGTGCATCCCCCACCTTCGCCACCGCCAATGCCACCCAATTAGGCAGACGCACCATGTGCTGCCTGTAGCCCATGACACGGGCTTCCAAAGCGTAAAATTCCTCCATGGAGAGATTGTCCCCCGTAAGGAGATATTTTTTACCACTGGTTCCTAACCATATGGCGTTGGCCGTTGCCGTCGCCACGTCTTTCACGTGAACAAAACTTTTTCCTCCCTTCGTGCACACCATTAGTGGCTTTCTGTAGGCCGCCAAGAGCAGTTTTCCGCTACTGGGTTTCGTATCGTATCCGCCCACCATGAACCCTGGGCAAACGATGACCACGTGCTTTTCGGGATGCCTCGCGGCATAGTTCTGCAAGAACACCTCGCCTTCCTTCTTGCTTTTTGCATAAAAACTGCTGGCAAAAGGCTCGCCCATGGGCTCGTTCTCATCCGCCACCCGTTCCGGCGTGCCATAGCCCACCGTGTTTGCAGTGCTCACATGCACAAGGCGGCTTGTTCCGCTGCGCTCCATCGTCTCAACAAGCAGGCGGCATATGTCCCTATTTGCCGGCAGGTAATCTTCGTAGCGCAATAGGCCCATGTCTGTGCAGCCCGTGCAGTTTACCATCGCCTCGCATCCTGTCGCTGCTTTGAACAACGATGCTGCATCCAGCATCGACCCCTCAATTACCGCTGTTCGTCGGCGCTGCTCCTCAGCCACATCTCTCCAATCTATCTTACCCCTTTCTCGCACAAGCAAGGTCACTTCATGCCCCTGTCCCAACAGCAGGCGCCATACGTTGTTTCCCAGCAGTCCTGTACCACCCAAAAGTAATACTTTCATATTTTATTATAACGCAATTCGGCACGAAATATTTTGCATGGCTACCCTCCGTTGCCCTCAAGAAAGAACATCGGAAGGAGGTTGCCGTTGTCTATCCTTTCAGGAACACTTATGCCTACAAGGCAGGCCACTTTACGGCGCACCTGTTGTTTCCAAAGCAGGTAGGGAGCGGCATGCGCCGTGCATGGGAGTGGCATGGCAGCACACATCTCCTACTTATCTCCCACTTGGGCAGGAGGTATGTAGGAGATGTATGCCGTCATGCCGCTCCCACGGTACTTGAACCCCTCCTACTCCCTTTCCTTGGAAAGGAGGACGGAGAGGATTTCCTTTAGGTCAATCAACTTTAGGAGGAATGCCAGGGCTATGGCAGCCACCGCCATAAGGCACATGGAGACCCACGGCGAGAGACGTGTAGCGGTGCCCTGCGGCAAACCAAGGGTAGCCAAGAACCAACACACAAGAAAAACCAACCCGCCATATGCCACCACCTGAAGCACAAAGCGAGGTGTGGGGCGGAAGCGAAACAGGCGGTACGATAGCGCCATTTGCGCCGCTCCCATAAAGGTTTGGGCGGCAAGGCTGGCATAGGCTGCCCCCACCGCGCCGTAGCGCGGTATCAAGGCCAAATTAACGGAGATATTGAGCGCTAAAGCTACGGCAGCCAGCAAGTTCAACTGGCGCAGGTTGCCGTTGGCGGTGAGCAACGTGCCAAATACGTAGGTCATCCCGATGGGTATGAAGCCAAGGACAATGATGCAGAACACGGCGTTCACCTCCTCCACGTTCACCTTGGTACCATAAAGCAACTGCAATATTTCATTTCCAAAGAAGACACATGCTATTGCTATGGAATATGTTACGACGAACATCAGCGAAAACATCATTTTTGCGGTGGCCTTCAGCTCCAAACTGGATGAGGGTTGGCTTTTGCAGGACTTGGTGAGTTTTGAAAAGATAGGCAGCAGCGGAACGCTGACGAGGAACGCCAACATGGTCAGCGCGTCCAGCAGCCTAAACGCAGCCCCATATATGCCCGCCTGATAGTTGCCTGTTTCAGGTAGCAGTTTTTGCAGCAACACAGGATCCAAACGGTTGTAGCTTGCCATAAGCAGCACAAGCAAAGCAAAAGGAGCACTCTTGCGTAGAATGGCAATGGAAAATGGCTTGTTCCAACGGAGACTTTGGAACCCTACTTTCTTGAACAACATTGCCAAAGCCCCAACGGCTGCTATGATATAGGCTACCGTTTGCGCATATACAAACCATTCTATCTTAAAAGGAGACTGACCAAATGGTCCCCATAGCAAAACACTGCAAATGACAATCATAAGCAGACGGTCCAAGATACTGAGCAGGCTGTCTGTCTTGAACATCAGCAACCCTTGAAAATTGCTGCGCAGATAGATGATGAGCGAGTTGAGGAACTGGTTGAAGCACAGCCAAGCCAACAGATAGAACTGACGGCTGTCGTATCCTAATATGAGACTGACGGTGAAAGTGACCACAACATACAACGCAAACAGCAGCACCTTCAGCGCAAGGATGCCGGAAAGGTGCTTTTTGATGAGCGCTGGGTTGCGAGCAATGCTGCGCGTATTGAAATTGGTGATGCCGAAATCCAGCAGTATGTTGAAGATATAGGCAAGGTTGAACACTACCAGGTAGAAACCATACGTTTCCGTTCCCACAGACTTCTGCACGCCTAAATCGATGCCCAGCAGCCAAAACGGCTTGATGAGCAGGTTGGCCAGCATCATCCAAAACAGACCCGACAGCAGTTTCTTCCTCATGCAGCGCTATTGTATCGAATATTCTTCGTTAAATTCCCAGTTGGCCCTCACCTCCAACCTCTTTTCAAAAAGATAAGTCCTCTCCGGTTGACGCTGGCTCCAATAGTCTCCCCCATCCCATTGTCCGTTGCCATTGCGGTCTTCAATGGCCCTCACCCTGTAACTTCCAGGAAGCAGGTGTGGAAAAGCCAGCAAGCCAACATTCTTCACCACGCATTGCTGCACCACGTCGTCCTTTTTGTCGAGCAACTGAATGAGAAAAGGGGTGACAATATCGCCCGTAGATACGGCAAGGTTGAGATGGCCATATTGGCTTTCATCGGTAACCTCAAATTTACAAGTTACACTATCATTCTCAACACCAAATATATCCGTAAAGACGTGTGGCGGAAGAAAGCAAGCATACTTCTTTCCTTCCACAAACTTATATTCCACAAGGGCCTTCAACCCCTTGTCGCTCAATACAGCGCGCGCAAGATGTAGGCTGCTGTCAGACAAGTCAGTCACTTCCACAATGCTGTCCAACGCCAATTTAGGCTCCATGGGATTGGGGAAAAGAATGCGGAGTGAATCGAAATACGCCAACTGGCTTGTTGCCGAAAAACGCACTTGGCTGGCGGTGTTACCGTCCTTTCCCCGCTTGTTATTTAAAGCAGAAGCCATATTACTGTTATAACGCAATTTCAACGTATCGTCAATCCCCGTAGAATCAAACAATGCCACCCAAAGCGTGTCTAATGGCGGCAACGTCCACACCTTCAGCGTGTCCATCGTAGCGTTCGCCACCCATTTTATGTTGCTGGAAAGGCCTTTCACCACCGGCTTTTTCATGGGTAGCATCGTGACCACTTCCGCATACCCCTTGCGCTGCATGCCGTTGGCGCTCTTCACGCGCTGCTTTTCCTTGGCATTGGAAGAGATGCGCAGTACAATCCCTGGTTTTGCCGACACGGCGAGGATGGTGTCCACCGCAGTATCGCTGGGGGGAACATACTCCGCAAACACCATCGTGTCGCACCAAGCTGCCGCTTCCGCGCCCAACCGCATGTCCTTGTCACCGTCCTCGAAGGCAACAATATAGTACGCGCCGTCTCTCACATTATGAAAGTGAAACAAGCCCTGCCTGTCGCAACGCGTAATGTATGTAGGTATTTCCTTAGCCACGGTGCTGTCTGCCAGCGACACCCTGTTATACAAGGCCACCGTCACCGGCTCTTTCCACACGCCGCCAGTGTAGGCGTCCTCCACTCGGCCTGACAGGCTGAAACTGTCCACCACGTCGCCAGTAGAGAGCACATACTCTAACACAGGCAGTGGGTTTCCCTCATTGAAGTCCACAATTGCCTCCTGAAACTGAAAGAGATATGTCGTATTGGGCTGTAAAGTATCCTTGATGCGCACCCTCACGCCATGCCCTTTCGTGGCATACTCCGGTCTTTTCTTCATTGGGGGCGACACAATAATTCTGTTTTCAGCATCCTTTACCTGCACATATTCGTCAAACTCTATGTAGAATTCGTCACCTGTAAATCGAGTCACGCCGCTTGGGGGCGTGGCGTGCAGCATTCTCGGCGGCGTAACGTCCTTGGGACCGCCAGAGGGCATGCCTTGCTGCGCGCAACCAAGAGCAAGAAACGCGACAGTTGGTATCAAACACAATAATGATGTAGGTTTCACTTGTATTTCATTATCATTAAGCAATAAACACTTCTTCTAACCCTCGCAAGCAAAATGCAAAAGTACGAAAAAAAAACGTATCTTTAAAAACAATTAACACAAATGTCCACAACAAAAAACAAAACCCTACGTTATTATGATAACTTACGTATCATAAGATTCGTTGATGTATTTGTCGAGGCGTCCCTTTTTTCGGACGCCTTTTTCCTTGGAGTGGTTGTTGGGGGGAGGGCTTTGCGACCCAAGGCTCAATGGTTTCTCTTTAGCCGTAGGCTATTCAGCACCACGCTGATGCTGCTAAATGCCATGAGAGCGGAAGCCCACATGGGGTTGAACGGGTTCCCCGTAAAGAGGAAGAGCAAGCCTGCCGCTAACGGTATGCATACAGCATTGTATATGCAGGCCCAAAACAAGTTTTCCTTGAGGGTGCGCACTGTGCGACGCGACAAGTCCATGGCTTCGGAAATGCGACGGAGGTCGGTGCTCATCAACGTAACCTGTGCCACGTCCATGGCCACGTCGGTGCCTTTGCCCATGGCTATGCTCACGTCGGCTCGCGCCAACGCCTGCGAGTCGTTAATTCCATCGCCCACCATGGCCACTCTCTTGCCTTGCTGCTGCAACTCGCGCACCACGCGTTCCTTGTCGTCGGGCATTACCTTACTATAGTAGTGAGCCACTCCGGCCTTTTGGGCCCAATAACGAGCCGCATCATCGCGGTCGCCACTCATCATAGTCACTTCCACCCCCCTTTCTTTCAGTTGCTGCATGGCTTCGCGGGCATAGGGCTTCAGTGTCTCCCTCTCTTCGAAGGGAAGGCCTTCTGTGTGAGTGAAATCCACATTAGGATTGGGGATGGTGAGCGTGCCGGTCTTGTCAATGACCATGGCGTTTACAAGGCGCAAGTTTTCAAGCGCTGTGGCATCTTTCACAAGGATGTTCTTTTGTGCCGCCTTGCCAATACCCACCATTAGCGCGGTGGGAGTGGCCAGCCCCAAGGCGCAGGGACAGGCAATGACAAGCACTGAAACGGAACTAAGGATGGCGTTGGGCAACTGCGCCACTCCGCCAATAATAAGCCACAGCAAGAATGTGAGCAACGCTATACCCGTCACCACAGGCACGAAAATCAACGCAACCTTGTCTACAATACGCTGCACAGGGGCCTTGCTGTTTTGCGCGTCCCGCACACTCTTAATGATGCCTGCCAACACGGTACCTTCGCCTACCTGCGTGGCGCGAAAACGGCACATACCCTGTTTCACCAACGTGCCAGCAAACAGCATGTCTCCTTTTTTCTTCTGTACAGGGATTGGTTCGCCGCTTATCATGCTTTCATCCACATAAGCCTCGCCGTCGTGCAATATGCCATCGACGGGAACCTTCTCGCCCACATGCACTTCGATGGTGTCGTGTACGCGGATGGTGCTGATGGGCACTTCCGAAACCTCCCCACACGCCACCACGCGCGCCGTCTTGGGAGCCAACTGCATCAAGTCTCGGATGGCAGAGGCGGTGCCGTTTTTCGCCTTTTCCTCCAAAAGACGGCCCGTTAGAACGAAAGTAATGATCATCACGGATGCGTCGTAATAGGTACTGTAATCGGACATGCCATGCTTTTCCACCCAAAAGGCATGGCCCCAAAAAGTATTAACGACACTGAAGAGGAACGAGATTCCGGTGGAGAGTGCCACCAGCGTGTCCATGCCAGCGGTGAGGTGACGCATCTGCCCCCAAGCTCCCGAGAAGAATTGCCTACCGCAATACAGTAGGTTGGCGGCTGAAAGCACCAGCATGGCCAAGTTGCTAACACGTATGTCGCCCACTTGCCCAGGGACGTGCACCCACATCATGGAAACGCTCATCACCAATAGCGCAAACACCCACGATGTCACCACTTTTCTACGCAACCGCACAAAGGCTTGCCGCTCAAGGGTCTCGGCATCGCGGTCCTCCTCTATTACCATGTCATAGCCAATAGCGCCTATTTCCTCCTTCATCTGCTGTGGAGTAATGGTGGCGGGATCATATTCCACTACCGCGCAACGCCCTGGCAGCGAAACAGCAGCTTCCTTCACGCCATTTAGTTGATTGAGCCGCTTCTCCACATTGGCGGAGCAAGCCGCGCACATCATCCCTACGACTGGTATGGTCTTTTTCATCCAATGCTGGCTGTTATGCTGTCATGCAAAAGCCTGCCTCGTCCACGGCTTCGTACATCTGCCGTGGTTCAACCTCGGTGGGTTCGTATTCCACCATAACGCATTTTCCCTTCAAGTCAGCCTCCGCACACTTCACTCCCTTTAAGCCTTTCAGCGCTTTCTCCACACTTTCCTTACAATGCTCGCAGGCCATGCCTTCTACCACAAACGTTCTTTTTTCCATAATATATTCAAACTATTGGAGTTCAAATTGCCCATCACGTGCCTGTGTGGCCAAAACCGCCCGCGCCACGCACCGTATCCGACAGAACCTCGCTCTCCTCCCATTCTACTCGCTCGTGATGCGCTACCACCATCTGCGCGATGCGGTCCCCGTCGCCCACCCAAAAGGTCTCTTTCGATAGGTTCGCCAACAACACGCATATCTCGCCGCGATAGTCGGCATCTATGGTTCCTGGTGCATTCAGCACCGTAACGCCTTTTTTCAGTGCCAATCCACTGCGAGGGCGTATTTGCGCCTCGTAGCCAGAAGGTAACTCTATGAAAATGCCCGTCTTTACCAAAGCGCGCTCCATGGGTTGCAGCGCTATTGGTCCTTCTGGCAGGCTGGCTCTTAAGTCCATGCCTGCCGAAAGGGATGTCTCATATTGCGGCAGCGGATGATGCGACCTATTAATGACCTTCACTTGCATGACTCTCTCGCTCATTTTTTGCCCAACACCTCGTCTATCATTCCATAAGCCAGTGCTTCCTCGGCCGTAAGCCAATGGTCGCGGTCGCTGTCGGCCTCCACTTTCTCAATGGGTTGGCCGCTGTGAAGTGAAATGATTTGGTAGAGTTCGTTCTTCAATTTTTTAATCTCCGCCACGGTTATTTCCATGTCACTGGCCTGCCCTTCCGCGCCGCCCATGGGCTGGTGTATCATCACGCGGCTGTGTGGCAGCGCGCAGCGCATGCCTTTTTCTCCTGCGCAGAGCAACACACTGGCCATCGAGGCCGCCAAGCCTGTGCAAATGGTGGCCACGCGTGGTTTGATGTATTGCATGGTGTCGTAGATACCCAAGCCAGCGTACACGCTTCCGCCTGGCGAATTGAGGTATATTTCAATGTCTTTGCTACTGTCGGTGCTTTCGAGGAAGAGAAGTTGCGCTTGTATCACGTTGGCGGCGTAGTCGTCTATCTCGGTGCCAAGGAAGATGATGCGGTCCATCATCAAACGGCTGAAGACGTCCATTTGAGCCACGTTTAATTGGCGTTCCTCTACGATGTAGGGCGTCAGCGAACCTTTTGCCATGAACGATTTGTTGATGGCACTGGTATATTTTTGGAAAGTGGTGCTGCTGATGCCACGTCCGCGTGTGGCATATTTTTCAAATTCGGTCATATTCATAATTCAAGGTTATTTATTTTTCAACAAATCGGGCCTGCGTTCCCTGGTGCGCCGTAAGGCTTGTTCATCACGCCATTCCGCTATCTTAGCATGATTTCCGCTCAACAGCACGTCTGGCACTTTCCATCCACGAAACTCTAGCGGCCGGGTATATTCTGGTGGTGCCACAAGGTCGTCTTGGAAACTGTCGTCCAGCGCACTCTGTCCGTCACCTATGGCACCCGGAAGCAACCGCACCACGGCATCGCATATCACTGCAGCCGCCAGTTCGCCTCCCGTAAGCACATAGTCACCAATAGAGATTTCACGCGTAATGAAATGTTCTCTCACCCTTTCGTCTACCCCCTTATAGTGTCCGCACAGCACCATTAGGTTTTCTTTCAACGAGAGTTCGTTTGCCATGCGCTGCGAGAACCGTTCCCCGTCTGGTGCCGTATAGACTATTTCGTCGTAATGGCGCTGCTTTTCGAGACTCTCGATGCAGTTCGCCAAGGGTTCTATAGCCATCACCATACCCGCACTGCCTCCATAGGGGTAGTCGTCGACACTGCCGTATCGCGTGGTGGAATAGTCGTGTAGGTTGTGAAAAATCACCTCCACCACGCCCTTCTTTTGGGCCCTTTTTAAGATGGACTCCTCGAAGAACATCTCCATCATGTTCGGGAAGCATGTCAGGATGTCGAGCCGCATAGGATGTGTATTACAGGTTTCATTAACAATATTACGTGTTTCTCTCTTGCAAAAACCATGCCATATGCCAAAATGGCGCATCGTCTCTGTCCGCACCTGCAGTTACCTAATCCTAAGTTTGCGCCCTATGCTCAACACCGTGGTTTCCTTGATGCCATTCAGCTGGCACAATCTCCTAACAGTGGTGTGGTTGCGCTTGGCGATGCTGCCCAGCGTGTCACCCTTGCGCACTCGATAGTACGAAACTCCTCCTTTTGCGTTGCTTTGGTTTTTGCCACTTGAGGCATATCCCGTCTTTGCAAACGACCGCGGCGTCAGTTGCAACATATTGTTTTTCAGTTTTCTGGAAGAGAAATCTATCACATTTTCAGGATTCATGGCCGCCCCCATATAACGTATTTCGAAATGCAGATGGCTGCCGTAGGAGCGTCCCGTGTTGCCACATAGCCCTATCGTGTCGCCCGCGTGCACCGTATCGCCGCTCTGCGCTATGCGCTGGCTCATATGGGCATAGTAGGTTTCCAGTCCGTTGTGATGCCTCACCACTATTAGGTTTCCATATGAACGATTGAACAAGGACACGCGCACCACGCCATCAAAGGCAGACACGATGGGCTTTCCTGTGGGCATTGCCAAATCCACCCCGTAGTGGAAACGGCGGCGGCGCGCGCCAAAATGCGATGTCACCAGTGATTGGTCGGGGGTGGGAAATACAAAGCCTTCCTTGTTGCGCGGATTTACCAAGTGAACTTCCACGGTATCTTTTTCACTCCATTTCGCCAAGTCGATGCGGGGGTAGTGTATCGTGGTAGGGTCAAAGCTAGCATACAAGATTTCGTCTTCACTCTCCGCGCCCTCGTCCTCTACGGCCTGATACAGGTTTGGCGTTTGCTGCACGCTGTCCATCATGGGTGGCGGCTGCAACAGTAGGTATTGCAGTTCTTTGAGTTGGTTGCGGTTTTCCCTTTCCGTCTCCGGCATGTCAATGACGACTCCCGTATAGTCCTCTTCGGGATACACCACGTCCAACTTGTTCAGATTGATGACGGCATTCTTCTTCTGTTCCTTTTTCTTGTTTTTCTCGGAGGCATTGTCGTTTTGTGCATGACAAAAAGGCACGGTCATAGCAAAAAAGGCCATGGTCGTAAGGGCATACTTCAATATCTTCGTCATTGGCATTCAATTAAAATAAACTGCAAAAAAGGTATGTACCTTTTCGCATTAACAACTTGCAAAGTTACAAAAAAAAAACTTTGTGGCAGGGGAAAAACGTGATATTTCCTCTTTTTGCGCCTAAAAAAACGTTAGGGGCGGAGTTGTCCCCCGCCCCTACGATGTCCGTAATACCGCCTTGTTTTAAAGACTTTCAAGGGGGTTGGTTATGGAATTATTTCCCGTTGGTAGCAGGCTAATCCCAAAGGAAGCCTATGGTGAGCGAAAAATCGAGGGTGTTGAGGTTGTTTTGCTTGACGACGAGATTTCCTATGTGAGTCGAGAAAAAATCGTCGTCGCCTTTCATGCCGTCTGAGGTGAAAGGATAATAGTGCAACGCAATGTCGCCGCGAAGGAAGAAATTTTCGGCGAAATAGTAATTAATTCCCACGTTACCTGCCACTCCGAAACCGAAGTTGGACCCGAAGCCGTCAGCATGGTCTTCCGTGCTTTTCTCCACCCCGTTCACGAGAAGGGTTTCTTGGCTTTTGTTTGGAATGTAGATGCAACCAACGACGCCTATGCCGCCTATCAACTCTAATTCATCGGTAATGAAATAGCCTAAGTTGCAAACTTCCGACACCCTCAACATGATGTTCTTCACATCGTAGTCATACACCGTGTCGCCTTTGCCTTCATAGGTTGTCTTATAGCCCGACTTTCCCAAGTTGAGAAAAGTGCTGAAGCCCATCGTGAAGTTTCTCGACAGTTCGCGTTCGCCTCCAATGAAAAGGCCCAACGTGGGGGTGAACTTGGAGCTATATTCAGTTTGCTTGAATAGGGCAGACGTGCTCATGCCAAAGACATCTGTAGGGGAAAAAGAAAGCGTAGGTTTCTCCAGCAAGAACGAGGTCCCCGCAGACACGCCGAAACGGTTGTCGCCGTCCCAAAAGACCAATGTTTGAGCTTTCATTCCGCACGGCAGCGCCGCAAGAAGCGCCAAGGTAATAATGATTTTCTTCATGGTTATTAATCAATTTATTATTTATACTAATCTATTTTTAAACTATTTATCATGAAATTCTTTCCTTTGTATCCGCCGCTCAAGAACAGCAATTCGCCGTTTTCACCGCACACATACTCTGGCAAAATCACTTGCTGCTTCAAAGTGTTGAGCACCGATTTTTCCGTCTCTCCATTTGCATTGAACCGATAGACTGCCAGTTGTTGCTTGTTGAGTTTGCCCATCTTCATCGGGGTCTCCGACACAGCAGCGGCCGCTCCCTTCGTTTCGTTTTGTAGCAACGCCACGCCGCCGTTCCGCAGAGGGACGAGACACAACAGCGAGCGGCCATCGTTCTTCAGTTGGATGTTGTTGCGTATGCCCTTGCGCCATAGTACATTTGCCAGCGTGTCCACGCATAGGGTCACGCTGCCAAAACTGGAATAATAGTCCGTGGAGGAGCCGTTGGATGTATTATATACCTCTATGTGCTGGCGATATTGGAAACTCACCACGCCACCTTCATTGGTGGGGCATTTGTCTATGATGCCAAGGGCATCCAGCGAGAATTTGGACTCCTTACTTATTTTGTTGTTTTTCAAAATATTCTTCTCCGTTTGCGTCAGTGTCACCTTGTTGAGGCGTTCCACCCGTTCGTCCACTCTGTCGAAGGAGATGAATAACAGATTATTCACTTTGCTTTTCGAGATCTGTTTGCCTATGCGCGTCGTCTTTCCCTCGATGGGTTCTTCTTCTACTCCTCCCATCAGCACATGGCCCGGGCTGACATTGACAATATCGAGATTGAGCAGGCTCACCGTGTCCATGTCCAGTCTGTAGTGCATATCACCCAATTCCCTTTCCACCACGTGTATCTCCATCAGCGACGATCCCCCTTCGCTATGGAAACCCGCCATGGCTATCTCGCCATCATCGGTCACGAAAAAATCCGACAACAAGTTTACATCTATGTCATACTTCGATATTTCATGCAGCGTACTGTCATAAAGACGCACCTCGGGAGCCTTGTTCTCAGCGTCTTTGTCGTCGAGGGCGGTGAATACGGCGGTATATTTACGGTTTTTCGACTGCCGTATCCAAAAATAGAATTTGTCTCTCCGTGCAAAATTCTTGTTCATCACTACGTCCGATTCCACCATTTGCATGGAATTGAGGTCTACCACTATCCGCTGCAGATAACATTTTTTCCTCGTATCGTCGCCAATAATGAGGTAGGCCCTGTCGTCAACGACGCTAAATGCCTGCAAGTCATCGGCCTCCAACTTGCACTGTGCCTGAATTTTCAAGTTGCCGTCCACTTTCAACACGCCCGACCCTACCTTGTAAATATAGTAACTGTAGCCCCTTTGCGCTAACAGAGTGGGACTTGGGTCTTTCCTGCTTTGGCGACCCATTGAGGAAACCTTGCCGTGCGTGTACACAACGTCTTGTGCCGTCAGCGACCAAGCCAGCGTGGCAAGCATAAAAAGAATAACTGTTCTCTTCTTCATAGACAAATATTATTGTTTATTGACTTAATATTCATATTGCATCTGTTCAAGCCTGGCATGCTTTATTATCATGTTTTTTCGCTTTCCTTTGGCAAGACTTCACCTGCGAACAAAATCTAAACTTATAGCAATGAAAATCTTACACGTTCAAGTTTGTATTATTCCACTTCGCGTTACAAAGTGCAAATATATGAAAAAATATTCTGACACGCGAAAAAAAATTACCTGCCTAAGAAGCTGTCTCACCGAATCCATGCCATGCCCTGGCTGCACTTTGCCAGCATGCAGGCTGCATCTTTGCCGCCATGATGCCAGCGAGAAAAGAAAGAAATATGTGGGGAACTACCTGAATACCTTGTAATCACACCGCATGACGCCTCGCTTTAGCCATTAAAGAAAAACAAGCTTACTTTTGATTTCGCACAGGAGCAAAACATTCTGCATATCGCTCTCAATGAAACAGCAAGTAATTAATTCACGTCGCCGTGAATTAATTACTTGTTTTGTCTATGCTCATCAATAGTATAAGGCTAATATTGCCCTACACAGACACTGACGGACAGCAACATGCGCGCACAAGCAGCGCGACAGCACCATTCTTAAGCCCAGGCAGCACACATCTCCCACTTACCTCCCACCACGGTAGGAGGTAAGTGGGAGATGTGTGCTGCCTGGATGCTGCCGCTCCGCTGCCTAAGTGCTGCCGCAACTCTCGCGCAAGGCGGTGACGGGGACCCGTCTGTCTGCGCCAATCTTATTGTTAAAAAAACGTAAAAACAGGTAGCGGCACAACTTCCTCGGTTCTTTTTTTGTAAATTTGCAGTTTCAAACTTCCTTTTACAAAACATGTTTTGCACTCATAATAAAAAGTTTACGGGCAATCCGTACTCTATTAACCAGCATGAAACCAACGAAAAAGAAGGAACCCCCACACCTCCTTGCTACAAAGGAGATAACCTCCCACTAACCGAAGAACAGAATGAGGCAAACCTATCAAAATCAAAAAGAGGCCCAGCCATGGCGAAACTGCGGTCGCCTTCATGGAATATGCGGCAAATGTCTTGAAATGGCCTATTGTAGAGATAATGCAAAACCGGCCATTGGTTACCGGTTGCTCGGAATGACTGTTTGTCCTTGCAAAATCCAATTTGGCATAGGCCATAAATGCCGGTTTCCCGTGGCACCATAAACCATAGAATTGTCAAATTTACAAACCCGCCCCTACTTCCACCACCCCACAGTCGGAGGACTTATGTTTTCTCAAAGATGACCAACTATCTTGTTCTATGCCCTTTATAAACGAAATTCTTAAATACAGAAGCCTTTCAATAGTGGGCTTGGAGAAGAACACGGGCAAAACGGTGTGCCTAAATTATGTGTTGCGAAGGCTTAACGAGATGGGCATCCATCCCGCCGTCACCTCCATCGGCGTGGATGGGGAACAAACCGACGCGGTATATGGCAGTGCCAAGCCCGAAGTGCGGCTTTACGATGGCTCGCTGTTCATCACGTCTGAACGGCACTATCGCCAGAAAAGGCTGGTGTCAAAACTATTAGAGGTAACACAACAGCGCACCTCGCTGGGGCGGCTGGTGACGGCGGAGGTGGTGTGCGGTGGCAAAGTGTTGCTCAGCGGGGCCGCCTCCACGCTGATGCTGAAGCGCCAATTGGCGCATTTGCAAGAATTGGGGGTGCCGCTGACGCTGGTGGATGGGGCGTTGAGCCGGCTTAGCCTGGCATCGCCAACGGTGAGCGAAGCCATGATTTTGGCCACTGGCGCCGCCGTCAGCGCCAACATTCCGCAACTCATTCAGCGCACACGCTTTGTGTACAACCTAATCAACTTGGAAGAAACAGACAAGGCGCAGCGCGACAGCCTTTTCTCGCTGGAGAACGGGTTGTGGGCCGTGGACGGAGATGGCCTGCCCCACGACCTAAAATTACAAAGCGTGCTGCTCATGAACCAATATGAGGGCGACTTATTCCGTTATGGCACCACTTTCTTTGCCGCAGGATTGGTGAATGACCGCCTGCTGCGACATTTGGCACAACAGAATAACGCAAAACACATTGTACTGATAACAAGAGACTTCACTAAAATATTCGTTTCTCACGAAACGTTGAAAGGCTACCTATCTTCTGGCGCACGCCTACAGGTGTTACAACGCTCTAACTTGGTGGCCATTACACTGAACCCCACTTCGCCAAGGGGATACAACCTGCATAGCGAAGAGGCCTGCCACGCGTTGAGCGACGCGCTGGGCGTGCCAGTGTATGACGTGATGAAAGTGGAAAGATAATACCACGTGAAAAAAGAAAAAACATGCAACTAAAAGACAAACTGAAAGACGACGCGGGATTTGCCTACGTGGTGGATGAACTGGAAATCATGTCGTCGGCAGGTAAGCAAATGCTGATGAGTCAAGAGTGGCAGAACAACGCAAACGCGTTGAGGAAGGAATGGGGCAACGTAGCCGCAATGGCAAAGGCCATGCAGGCACAAGAAAACAAAAAAGCCACATTGGATCTGCGCCACCAAATGATGGAACTACAGGATTTGAAAGGTACGCTGCGCAACCTACAGGCAGGAATGACTATAGACGAGATAGAACTGTTTCAAGTGAAGCAATTCGCCTTCCACACCGTCAAAACACGTCGCGCCGCAGAAGCCATGAAAATTAACCACATACTGATGCTGCCCGACATGGCGCCCACTTTTGAACTGTTGGACCCCGACCATAGTGGCGTGCCTACTTTCTATGTATACGACAGTTACGAACCCGCCCTAACGCCGCTGCGCAAGGAGCTCTCCACCCTGCAAAACGCACTGGCCAAGTTGGAAACCCTCGGCGACATGCACCTCAACGATAGCCAACGCAACGAAATGGCAGCGCTACATGACCGCATCAGCGACCTGCTGACGCAACAGGACAATCTACAAGACGAGGTGCTGAGAAGGCTCTCGCTGCGGCTGCATGATGACGTGGACACCCTGGCCACCGCGATGACGCAAATGGCCTACACCGATATGCTACAGGCCAAGGCGATGCAAGCCATTGACTGGAACCTGACACAACCCGAACTGAGAGACGACAATGTCTCCTCTTTCGTGCAAATAGTGAACCCCCGACTGCAGCGGCGCAACAAAGAACAACACCTGCGCTATCAACCCGTGGATATTGAACTGAGGCAAGGTGTATGCTTCATCACTGGAGCCAACATGGCTGGCAAGACCGTGCTCTTGAAAACCGTAGGCTGTGCGCAGATGATGGCGCAGTTTGGCATGTTCGTGCCCGCCAGGGAGGCGAGCATCTCTTTAGTGGACGATGTGGTTTTCTGCATCGGAGACAAGCAA
>JAXFQM010000116.1:0-2510 GCA_034178965.1 Bacteroidales bacterium
TCAACTCCTCCATGCGTGTCTTGTCGCCCAAAATGCTGCCCTTATTGCGTTCGCTGCTGGGATCTATTGCCAACACGGCCACTTTGTGGTTTAAGCCTGTCAGCGTCTTGCCCAAGGCCTCTATCAATGTACTTTTCCCCGCGCCTGGCACCCCTGTTATTCCCAGCCTAATGCTTTTTCCGCTATGGGGCAGGCAGCACTCTATCACCTGCTGCGCCTGCTGCTGATGCGCATGCAGTGAACTCTCCACCAACGTGATGGCTCGGCTTAACAACATGCGGTCACCGCGCAATATGCCATCTACCAATTCATCCACTGTAGGTTGCACAATTTTCTTAATTTGCGGATTTTTTAAGTAAAAATTGTTCACTTGCGAGGGCATTTCCACCCCTTTTGCAACCCCCAAAGCACTCTCGTATTCAAAATTAGAATATAATTTTCTATCGTCCTTTTCATTCATAGGTGATTAATATTCAGTCTTTTTATATGATAACGCAAAAAAAATGGTTTTAGTATGCTGAAAGTTTTTTTTCGCCATATCAGAAAAAAATAGTACTTTTGCACTCCGAAAAAGAGATGATTATAGGTTGGCGGGGTAGCTCAGTTGGTTAGAGCGTCGGATTCATAACCCGGAGGTCATGAGTTCAATTCTCATCCCCGCTACTACAAAAAGGCTTCCAACAGGGAGCCTTTTTTGAATAATATTGGGCGTTGTGCGGCATCCCGCAGTCCACCCGAGAACAAAATTAATCATAGGCACGCAAGTATTGCTGTACATTCATATTCCATATTGCCACCACCGTTGCACCTATTGCGCGTTTTACTCCAATGCCTCCCGCAGCGGGGTTCCTGATACCTATGTGGACGCCTTGTGCCATGAGATTGGCATGCGTGCCTCGCACCAGCCCGTCGAGACCGTCTATTTGGGTGGTGGCACCCCCTCACTGCTCTCTTCTCAACAGTTCGACAAAGTCATGCAAGCCCTTGCAGAGGCCTTTGTCCTCGACGGGTTGCAAGAATTCACCTTGGAGTGCAACCCTGAGGATCTGCCACCTCATCAGCCAGCCTCCACACTTTTCTCCTTCCTCTCTTCCCCCGTAAACCGCCTTTCCATTGGCATCCAATCTTTTCGCGACGACGACTTGCGTCTCCTCAATCGCAGCCACACTGGCCGCCAAGCCATTGCGGCCGTGGAACATGCAGCCGCTGGCATTGCCAACATCTCCGTGGACCTCATCTACGGCCTTCCCGGCCAAAGTCTTTCCAACTGGCAGGAAAATTTGCGCATTGTGGAGTCGTTGCCCGTCACGCACCTTTCCTGCTATTCCCTTGCCGTTGAGGAGGGCACCATCCTTCGCCGCCAAATAACCCGGGGGATAGTACCGCCTGCGGGTGACGACGAGGCCCTTTCACACTACCATTACTTGCTTGAGTGGGCCGAACAACACCACTTCCACCAATATGAGGTGAGCAACTTTTGCCGCACCGGCTATCCCTCGCGCCACAACAGCGCTTATTGGCACCGCACGCCCTACATGGGCTTCGGCGCTGGCGCACACTCTTTTGACGGCGTGCGCCGTCGCTGGAATATCTGCGATGCGGCCCGCTACATAGAAAGTCTCTCCGCTGCCAGCCCCTGTGTCCTCTTCCAAGAAGAGACTCTTTCCGCCGAGGACGCCTGCAACGAGGTTGTCATGCTGGGACTGCGCACCGTTGCGGGCATATGCAAGGGCGATATTCCGCCGCCATTCTTGCCCATCATTCAAAAAAAACTGCGCCCCTTCATTCTCAACCGCCTTGTTATCGACTCCGCCACCCACTTCCGCCCCACCCCCGATGGGCTTCTGCACGCCGATGGCATCGCGGCAGATATCATGCTTTAGGACTCTCTCCTTTTCCTCAAAAGCATCCTACTGCTTTGCAAACAAAACTACTTGCCATGTCAACATCACAAGTTCCTGATGACCTAACATCCTACCAAACCCATTACAGCGAAGAAAGGTTTTGGAAAAAGTTGAAAAAGCACACCGCCAAATTGGGCACACAGAGCCTTTATGCAGCGTTGCTGTTATTTTATGCCTTAAAATCCCCCAAATTATCCACAAAAGAGAAAACTATCATTATCGGTACATTGGGCTACTTCATCCTGCCTTTTGACTTCATACCCGACTTCCTCCCGGGAATAGGGTTCACAGACGACATCGCCGCCTTGTCGTTTGCACTAATCAAACTGGGCAATGCCATAGACGATGACGTGAGGTACCAGGCCAAAACCAAAATGAGGGAGTGGCTTGGCAACGACGTTGTAGACAAACTGAACTAAACACTCCTTGCCTATTGGCAATCGAAAGGGCACGGTGCACCTTTCGCGACATCACGTGTTGTTTCTCCATTCAAAGCGAACCCCTTATCCGACGGGCTCCGGTGCTAAAGAGGCGGTACCAACGCCGAACTTCTTGCATGTTGTCGCCATCTCCATACCTTGCGAGGGAGCGGGTAGCAGGCATGCT
>JAXFQM010000121.1:0-10122 GCA_034178965.1 Bacteroidales bacterium
TATTTTTAAATTTATATAATAATTTAAATTTCCCTAATAATGGAAAACAATGATCATTCCCGTCGCGAAGACGGCAAGCCACAACGTCAACGCCGCAATTTCCGCAACGATGACAATCCCGAAAAACATCCTTATCGCAAATCCTACGGCGACGACAGCAGGCCAAAACGCCCTTTCCGCAAGGACGGGGACAATGACAAGCCAAGACACTCTTTCTTTAAAGATAGCAATGGCGACAGCAGGCCTAAACGCCCTTTCCGCAAGGACGAGGACGATAACAGGCCAAGACACTCTTTCTTTAAAGACAACAATGGCGACAGCAGCAGGCCTAAACGCCCTTTCCGCAAGGACGAGGACGATAACAGGCCAAGACACTCTTTCTTTAAAGACAACAATGGCGATGGCAGCAGGCCTAAACGCCCTTTCCGCAAGGACGGAGACAACGACAAGCCAAAATATTCCTTCCACAATGAAGAAGACAGCAGCAGGCCAAGACACTCCTTTCACAAAGATAACGACGGACACCATCCAAAACATTCCTTCTACAAGGATGGAGATAACCCCCGAAAATCATTCAAGAAAAGCGGCGACAAGGGCAGCACAAAGCAGTTTGCCACGCGAAACGATGATGCAGATTTCTCGTATCGCAAGAAGAAAAACGGTAAAATCCCCGAAACTGCCCGTCCCAACCCCGCTAACAAAGGACTGAAACGTTTAAACAAATACATTGCCGATGCTGGCATATGCTCGCGTCGCGAGGCCGACAAGCTTATTTCTGCAGGCGCGGTTACCGTTAACGGGCAAGTCATAACGGAAATGGGCTTCAAGGTGAAACCCGGTGACGTAGTGACGTATGGCGGCGAAACGCTGAAAGACGAACGCAAACGCTATTTCTTACTCAACAAACCAAAAGGATATATCACCACCAGCGATGACCCACAAGAGCGCCATACCGTGATGGAACTGGTGGCCGATGCCTGCAAAGAACGTATCTACCCCGTTGGCCGCTTGGATAGAAACACCACTGGTTTGTTGCTCTTCACCAACGACGGAGACATGAGTCTTAAACTCACACACCCCTCCACGGGCGTATACAAAATCTACCATGTGGAATTGAACCGCTCTCTCTCCTCCGAAGACATGAGACGCATCCGTGAAGGCATTGAGCTGGAAGACGGCCCCATTAAGGTGGATGACGTGCAATATGCGGGCGACGGCATAGACAAAAACGTGGTGGGAGTGTCTCTGCACAGCGGCAGAAACCGCATTGTGCGCCGCATCTTCGAGAGTTTAGGGTACGAAGTACACAAACTAGACCGCGTTGTCTTCGCCGGACTAACCAAAAAGGACTTGCCGCGCGGACGCTATCGCGAACTGACAGAAAAAGAAGTTTCATTCCTGAAGATGATATGACCGCAGCATGTCCTCATCATTGAGACGACTATTAAGGAACAAGAGCCTGCAAGCAGGCTCATTCCTTGTAAGGACACCATACACTCACTATCTTCCTGAAAAACATGAAAAGAATAACATTGGCATTACTGTTTGCTCTCACCGTGTTGCCATCCATGGCACAGCAGGTTTTCACCCACACCTACGTCCAACGCGATGGTGTGGAACTGAAAATGGACATTTGGTACCCTGAAACGCGTAGAAACGATAGCGTAACGGTCGTCTATGTATTTGGCGGAGGCTTTGTGAATGGCAGCCGAAACGACAGCGTGGCCATGGCAGCATGCCGCACCCTTACGAAGAAAGGTTTCTTGGCCGTAAGTATTGACTATCGGCTTGGGCTTCAACGAGGCTATACCGATTTTGACACCGTAAACATGCGCAATTCGTTCGACATTTTCCTTCGTAGTGCCGATTGGGCTGCGGCCGACCTCTCGGAGGCAATAAAGTATCTATGCGAGCATGCCGGCCCGCTATCCATGCGCACAGACAGGATGGTGCTTACAGGAGCCAGCGCAGGTGCCATTGCCGTTCTCCAAAACGATTACGCGCGCGCCAATGGTATGGATGCCGCAAAAGAACTTCCCTTGGGCTGGAAACCCCTGGCAGTAATCAGTTACGCTGGCGCTGTGATATCCAACGAAAAGCCCAGATATGCCACACCGCCAGCACCCACCTGCTTCTTGCACGGCACCATAGACCGCATTGTGAGCTACAACAAATTCCCGCCCGTGCCGTTCCTCCAAAAAGCCATGTGGGGCAGCAACAAATTGGCTCCCCTCTTCAGAAAAAATAATTTCCCTTATTGGATGTTGAGTTTTAAAGATTTGGGACACGAGGTGAACCATTTTCTCCCACAAACCATAGAGGAATTTTCGGCATTCGTGGACGTGGCACTTGCCAATCGCCGCACTTTCTACGACGCCACGCTGCGTGACGAAGCACTGAACCCAGGCAAATGGTCAAAGAAAAACGTTTTCCAGTTATATGGAATTTAGCATGGAATGCAATATGGCCACTATGACTGCCACAACGGGCTCTCATCGCATTGAGGTGATGGCTCCCGTAGGTTCATGGGAGAGTCTCTCCGCCGCCATGCAGGCCGGGGCGGATGCTATCTATTTCGGCGTGGGAAAGCTGAATATGCGCAGCCGAAGCGCGGCAAACTTCTCGCGCGAAGATTTGCCCGAGATAGTTGCAACAACAAGCAGATATGGCATCAAGACCTATTTAACTGTAAACACTGTTATCTACGACCAGGAGTTGGATGAGATGCACCTGCTGCTGGACATGGCACGCGAAGCAGGCATCAGCGCCATCATTGCAAGCGACATGGCTGTTATTTCCTATTGCAGGTCGATTGGTTTAGAGGTTCACATATCCACGCAATGCAACATTAGCAACTTCGAGTCTGTGAAGTTCCATGCACAATTCGCCGATGTGATGGTACTAGCTCGTGAGTTGTCGCTAAGGCAAATAGCGAGTATTAACCAATCCATAAGGGATAATAACCTACGAGGACCAAGCGGCGAGCTTGTCAGAACGGAAATATTCTGCCACGGCGCACTATGCATGAGCGTGAGTGGCAAATGCTATTTAAGCCTTGACAATGCTAATTTAAGTGCAAATCGAGGCGAATGTCTTCAATTATGCCGTCGCCAGTATCTTGTAAAGGACATGGAAACTGACACGGAGTTGAGGGTTGATGGCCCCTACATCATGTCGCCAAAAGACCTTTGCACCATCGGGTTTTTGGACAAAATCGTCAAGGCGGGCATCAGCGTACTAAAAATAGAGGGACGCGGCAGAAGTGCCGACTATGTGAAAACCACCGTGCAATGCTATCGCGAAGCGGCAGAGGCCATAATAAACGACAGTTACTCACAAGAACGCATCGCCGATTGGACTCACCGCCTGTCTACGGTGTTCAACAGGGGCTTTTGGGATGGCTATTATCTTGGACGCAACCTGGGGGAATGGAGCCAACGCTATGGCAGCCAAGCCATAGAAACGAAAATTTATCTTGGCGTAGTAAGCAACGTCTTCGGCAAAATAAATGTGGCGGAGGCGCGTATTGACACCGCCAATACGCTTTCCGTTGGGGAACGTTACATGGTAATTGGCAAAACTACTGGCGTATACGAAGATGTGGTTTCCCAAATTCGCGTGGATGGAAAGGAAGCCTTGTCCGCATCACAGGGAGACATTATTTCCTTGCCGGTGAAGCTGACGCTTCGCCGTGGCGACAAACTTTACAAAATAGTAACCACGACCGACGAATATTAATCTAATAGGAGGCGCTCCCCATGAACGAACATGAAGAAACATTAAGACTGGCTAACGAAGCTGGGCACATCTTGTTGGAAAACGGAGCGGAAATATCGCGCGTGGAAGAAACCATGCAACGCATAGCCCAACATTACGGCGCCGATGATGGCAACTTCTTTGTGTTGAGCAATGGCATAATCGCCACGGGGAATGAATATGCCAACGCAAGGTTCATCCCCATAAAAGGCGCGCGCCTGGACAAAGTGGCCGCTGTGAACCAAGTGAGCCGCGAGGTGGAAAAAGACAACCTGTCGCTGACGCAATTAAATCTGCGGCTCAACTCTATTAGGAACATGCCTGGCAAACCTATATGGGAACAAATCCTGGGCAGCGCCGTGGGAGCTGGTTTTTTTGCCATCATCTTCGGAGGCGGCATTCAAGACAGCCTTGTGGCTTGTGCGGCGGGTTTGGTTCTGCGGCTTTTTACAGCGTTTGTCTCCTCCCCCCTACTCGGACGAATTTTCGGCAACATAGCAGGCGGGCTTATTGCGGCGGCGGTTTGCATTGCGGCATACCACACGGGCTTTGGCGAACATTTGGGTAACATGATTATTGGCGCCATTATTCCATTGGTGCCTGGCGTGCCGTTCACCAACGGCATACGCGACTTTGTCAACGAGGATTATCTCGCTGGGACTACGCGCCTGTTGGATGCTTTCGTAATATTCCTTTGCATCGCCGCTGGAGTGGCGATGGCCTTTCTTTTCGATGGGATTATCTTTGATGGACTGATTGTTCTTGATGGCATGGTTACAAGCCCAGAAACGCACTCGACGGGATGGCAATTGGCAGCTGCTTTATTAGGCACCTCCGCTTTCGCCATTCTCTTTGGCGTGCCGCGGCAGAATTATCTCGACTGTGGATTGGTTGGTGCTGCGGGCTGGATGACATATGTGGCTTTGACGCGCTTGGCCAGTTTCACCCCCGTGGAGGCCACTTTCTTTGGTGCGGCTTCCGTCCTAATTGTTTCACGCATATTGGCGGTCATGCGTCGTTGCCCTGTCACCGTCTTTCTCATTTGCGGCATATTTCCACTTGTTCCCGGAGGCGGTCTATTTTGGACCTCCTACTATCTCGTTGCCGATGAAACACGTCTTGCCCTTTCCAGCGGTTTTCTCGCCCTCAAGATTTGTATCGCCATAGCTTTAGGCATTATTTTCATCGAAGAGATCGCAAAATTTATCCCAACAAGACACCAATAGAGGGAGACGCGAATGGCAGCGTAACGCACTTTTGGCGTCTTGTCATTGTCCCCAACTCTCCCTGTCGAGACTGCGATAGTTGATGGCTTCGCTCAAATGTTCCACGCCAATGGTTTCGCTGCCAGCAAGGTCGGCAATGGTTCTAGACACCTTTAATATCCTATCGTAGGCTCTTGCGGAAAGGCCTAACCGTTCCATGGCTTGCTTCATCCTCTCCTCGCCTTTCGCATCCAGCCGGCAATATTTGCGAAATAGTTTAGCTGTCATCTGCGCGTTGCAATGTATGCCTGGCCAATCCCTGTAGCGTTCTTCCTGAATATTACGTGCTGCGATTACTCTTTCGCGGATAACGGCGCTCGTTTCTCCTCTACTTTTCTTGGACAATTCATTAAACGGCACCGGTATCACCTCAAGGTGGATGTCCATCCTATCCATTAAAGGACCGCTTACCTTGCCGAGATATTTCCTCACGGCTCCTGGCGCACAACTACATTCCACTGAAGGGTGATTGTAATACCCACAAGGGCATGGGTTCATTGCCGCCACCAACATGAAGTTAGCGGGATAGTCCACCGTCATCTTGCTACGTGCCACTGTCACATGGCGGTCTTCCATGGGCTGGCGCAGCACCTCCAGCACTTGCCGCTTAAATTCGGGCAACTCATCCAAAAAGAGCACCCCGTTGTGCGCCAACGAGATTTCGCCAGGTTGGGGGGTTGAGCCCCCTCCCACCAAGGCCACGTCCGAAATGGTATGGTGCGGCGACCGGAAAGGGCGCACCGCTATCAGCGCATCCTCTTTCCGCATTTTGCCCGCAACGGAATGTATCTGTGTTGTTTCCAGACTCTCTTCCAACGTAAGTGGGGGAAGGATAGACGGCAGGCGCTTGGCCAGCATGGTCTTGCCGCTGCCAGGAGAGCCAATCATAAGCACATTGTGGCCTCCTGCCGCCGCAACTTCCAACGCCCTTTTCACCAAGTCCTGACCCATCACGTCGGAAAAATCGTATTCATAGTTATTTAGGTTCTTGGCAAATTCTGCGCGCGTGTCGTACTCTATTTTAGGGATAGCCCCATGCCCCACTTGAAAGAAATCGATAACTTGCTTCAAATTGTCCGCCCCATACACCTCCAAATTGTTCACTATTGCCGCTTCGCGTGCATTGGCGGCTGGAAGAATGATGCCCTTGTAGTGGTGCTTTCTCGCTTCTATGGCTATAGGCAGCACGCCGCGTATTGGCCGCAAACTGCCATCTAAACTTAATTCACCCATGATGACATATTCACCCATCTCATCGGCAGAGATGTTTCCTCCCGCCGCCAATATTCCCATCGCTATCGTCAAGTCGTATGCCGAGCCTTCCTTTCTGATGTCCGCGGGAGCCATGTTGATAACCACCTTCTTACCTGGTATGTGGAAGCCATACTGCCCTATTGCACTTGTAATCCGCTGATTGCTCTCCTTTACCGCATTGTCCGGCAGCCCCACAAGAAAAAAACCCACGCCTTGTTCCACGCTCACCTCAACAGTAATCATGATGGCACTCACGCCCATTATGGCGCTGCCATAAGTTTTTACAAGCATATATGTTTTGTCATTAACATTGTATTATTCACGGTTCTTCGCATTCATCTTCGCCAACAAACATTTAGCACTCTTTCACGAATGTGGCGCCATTGTACTCCACCGACTCAAGCGTAATCACATTTCGTAATACTAACGCAAATCTTGCTCGATTATTGCCCACGTGAATACACTTTCCTCATAATCGATGAGGTTACTGTATCTTGGTCTTGCCCACCTGCGCAACGCTCGGCATCCATCTTCAAATGTCTCACAAAAAAAGAAACGCGTCAAATATTAATGAGTATAGCGACACCTTCACCGAGTGCCACGCACAAGGTAATATACCCATTACTTCGCATGTTGTAAGCCATCTTATCCTCTCACCTTCCTTTACAAACGCCCAGCTCAATAACATATTGTACTAACGCGAATTAGGTCATAATGTCTTCCACCGTATTGCCTTCCATTTATTTGCCAGCCAATTCCTCCAGTTGCCTGTTTGTCAACCCTGACGGTGCGAAGCCCATGGTGCAGGCCGACTGGTATATAAGAGCCGACTTGTTGAGTACGTCAAGTTGGTCGAATGCCGAAAGAATATCTTTATCTGCCACAAACACGCCATGCTTTTCCCAAAGCACAACATCATATTCCTCCAACATCTTTGCCGTGTCGCACGCCAACTCCAGCGTGCCGGTCTTTTGGTATGGCAACACACCTAACCCTTTAGGACAAAACATCTTTGCCTCGGGTATCATGCTCCACAACAAACGCGTCAATACTCCCCTCCCCAGGAAATCGTCATTGTGCGACATTGCCGTCAACTCCGTTGGATGGGCATGCAGCGTTGCATGGCATGCTCCATCCCTTTTGGTAAGCATGTCCTGCGCCATTAGGTGTGCCACCAACTCGCTGGTAGGCATAATTGCCTCGTCGGCTATTATCTCGTAACTGTCACACGAAGGCAAAATGCTGATGATGCTGCCATGGTGCATGGGTGCGCGAGCCAAGTCTCGCATTCTCTTCCCTGTCCCCTTGCAAAAGAAATATCTGCCTTTCAAATGGCGCAATGTAACGCCTAATCCGAAAGGCCCAGCAATTGGTGCGTATTCCCCAAATTCGGCCAACTCCGTCACATCTATCGTTAGGTTCCCGCCGTTACGCTCCGCCCAACCTTTTGTCCACAAATATCCCGCCACCTCTGCGGCCTCTTCTACCCTCGCCGCCAACGCAGCGTTCTTGTCCAATATGCTCATGTTAGTTTGGTGTTAACGGTGTTGCAGTATATTTCGTTTCGCGCTCGAACCTTGTATATTTCATTTAGGTTACTGCAATAGCATCTTTGTTTACAACGTATAATTATGGATGCAAAGATACGACAAATTTCTTGAATAGGAAAAAAATCAATCTTTTTCTTGCACATGTGTTAAGTCGTAGTTTGTCAAGAAATCACAGAAACCTTGTCCTGTGTCTGATAGACAGACATTTGATGGATATTTTTGCGATAAAGTCATGGAGGGATATGCCCCACTTTTCAAAAATAAGATTGCCCGGCAACGCAGGGTCTCTGACGATAGCAAGCATTATTTGGCCAAACGATGCATCAATGCCTTGTCACTGTTTGTGTTGGTATCCTCCCTCGCCGCCAACGCGGCAATATTTTCCTATACTCTTGTATTAGCATCGTGCTAATGGTGTAGCGGTTAAGCTTCGCTTCATACTTGAGTCTTGTCATGCCAATTGGTAACATTAGATTTGCCCTTGTCTACCACTCGTGACACAATATTTGAGAGTAGGTTATTGTGGCATTGGACGGGAACATGGCTTGAAATGGCTGCGCTGCTTTGAATAGAGTGCCCGCCACCCAAGTGATGCTGTTGCGGCTCGTGAGGAATCTGTCCATGGTCCACATTTCCACGTCAAGGAAAACATGGCAGACGAGGACTGGATGGGCATTGTTGTTGGCAAAGGCGAAAAGGGCGGCGGTTGTGATGTCGGATGGCAAACTGCTGGCCATCGGCATATTTAAGCTGGAGTGGTCTTAAAGACGCATGCCATGGGGCGTTTACACAACGATGAATATTGGAGTGTATTAGCGGTAACTACCCATCAACTACCCATAAAGTACCCATAAAATACCGATAAATTATGGGTAGATAATGGGTACTTTATGGGTAGTTGATGGGTAGTTAGTAAGTAATAAGTCCAGTGTCGCCGCTGGCATGGTTTGCCAATTTGAGTTGCCGCAAACAAGCCCTGCTGCTGGTTGCGGTTCGCTCCAAACAGGAGACCGCATTGGGGGAGGGGGCTGAATATTGGTTTTCGTATTGCAGCACAACTTGTACCGAAACGCGTCATTTGCCTCCACTACGCTTGGACACAGCACAGCACCCTGATGCAGGCAGGATATGCAAGTGACGCTAACGTTTCATTCGCATTCGGCTGTTCTCCGCTCTGGTGCTAAAAACAGCCTTTTTGTCAAACCGTTAATTGTACTACAACATAAGGTGGGTTCTCTCAATCCCACGGATGTGGCTAAAGACTAACATTTTGAAATCAACACTATTTTCGGCGCATTGGGCAACATTTCGGCATCATGCTCATTTTTCTTCAGTCACATAGCGGGCTACACTTCTTCGTTCAAAAGAGCCATCTGTTAGAAATTTCATCCCGAATTGCACGAAAACAATTGATGACCCCATTTTAATAACTTAATCCCGTCTGAAAATGTCGCGCGTATAGACCTTGTCATTCACGTCATCGAGACTGGCGTCATAGCGGTTGGCTATTATAGCTTGGCATTGCGTCTTGAACGCGGCGAGGTCGTTGACCACGCGGCTTCCGAAGAACGTCGTTCCGTCCTCGAGGGTGGGTTCAAAGATGACTACTTCCGCGCCTTTTGCCTTTATGCGTTTCATTACACCTTGTATGCTGCTTTGACGGAAGTTGTCCGAATTGGATTTCATGGTGAGGCGATACACGCCAATGACACACTTTCTTTCTTTTGCGGGATTATATCTTTCTTGGCTGTAGTAGTCGTAGTAACCTGCCTTCTTCAAAACTTGGTTGGCAATGAAGTCCTTACGCGTCTTATTGCTGTCTACAATGGCTCGAATGAGTTCCTCTGGAACGTCTGCATAGTTGGCCAGCAACTGCTTGGTGTCCTTTGGCAAACAATAGCCACCGTAGCCAAAGGAAGGGTTGTTGTAGTGCGTGCCAATGCGGGGGTCCAAACACACCCCTTCGATGATTTGCTGCGTGTCGAGTCCCTTCATCTCGGCATAGGTGTCCAACTCGTTGAAGTAACTCACGCGAAGGGCGAGGTAGGTGTTGGCGAAAAGTTTTACAGCTTCGGCCTCGGTGCTGCCCATGAGCAGAACGGGCACATCTTGTTTCACGGCTCCCTCTTGCACGATACGTGCATATTCCCGCGCCTGTTCCTCCAAGTGCTTGTTGCCCTGTTCGAAACCAACGATGATGCGGGATGGATACAAATTGTCGTACAACGCCTTGCTCTCCCGAAGAAACTCTGGTGCGAAAATAATGTTCTTGTTGCCTGTCTTCTCCCGTATTCCCT
>JAXFQM010000168.1:0-15690 GCA_034178965.1 Bacteroidales bacterium
GCTTCTTCTAGGCCACAACTACTTCTGCAATGCCCCTTACGTGGGCGAGAAATCCCCCTCCCCCAAAAAATGGAAATGCGCTTATTCCAAATAGAGAATTGGAAGAACTTGCCCAGTTTGCTGTGGTGGTGAAATAAATTGTTTTCCTAAAATTTTGATGGGATTGTTTGACAGAATGCCGTGCGATACGAGGTCGCGTAGCGGCCAATGCCACCGAGTGACAAGCTACAAGATGCCTACAAGACTTCAACAGCGCTGAAAAGTCTATTTTTGCTCAAGTTTTTTTTACAAAATGGTGAATTGTGTGAGCTCACATGAGCACCCTCCTCATCTTGGTGAGAACGATAGGATTTATGGCTGTTAATAGAATACATAGTCATGACATTTTGGCCTTATGTCGATTGCAAGAATGGTTTGAAATCCAGCAACAGACCTGTCTCTCCCCTTCATTGAAAGCCAGGCCGCCACGTTGATGAGTAGCGGCCTGGCTTTCAACTCTTACCTTTTTTCAATCAATTGCAGGCACGGAGGATATTGACAATTGCCGCCGCTGTTTGCACCTTGCTTTGCGCGTTTTGGATGTTCTCTTGCGTAATGCCCGTAGAGTTCAGCAAGGCATTCATTACATTGGTGGCATTGGCTGGGGTCAAAAGTCCCACGCCTCCCGTCACCATTCCATTGGCAAAGGAAGTTTTGTAATTTGCATTGTCCTTGTTGGCTTTCAACTGACTGTATGCCGTGGCAAGCGTCAGCGCGGCGCCAAGGTTGGCGGTGTTGCCAAGGTCCACCTTTCCTGTGCTCTTATAACTGTTGTTCAAGGTTTTCAGTGCCGATCCGCAAGCCGTTCCCTGCGCCACTGCGGCGCTGTTGCTGCTGAAACCACCGCTTTTGCATCCGCCTAAAACAACCGTTGCAACCAACACCATGATAATACTAAACTTTTTCATTTCTTTCCTTTCTATTTTTTAATATATTAATGTGTTACCCTATTTCCCTTCTCAAGGAAACAAAATGCAAAGGTACGCAAAAAAAATCAATTTCATGCTTTTTCTCCCTTTTTTTCTTCAAAGTGATTTTTTTTTCGTATTTTTGCATTTTGAAAAAAAAACAATAATACACCCAATTGCTTATGAATAACATGATTTTTAAGTTTCCCAAGCCAGACAATGAACCTGTGAAAGGCTATGCTCCTGGCAGCCCCGAACGCAAAGCAATCCGCAAAGCCCTGGAAGAGCTTTCTCAAGTGGAAACCGAAATACCCATCCTCATTGGCGGCAAAGAAATCCGCACCAAGGAGACTGGAACCATTGTGATGCCCACCGACAACCACCATGTTTTGGCTACCTACTATAAAGTGGGGGAAAAAGAAGTGAAATTGGCTATCAAAACCGCCATGGCGGCCCATAAGGAATGGGCCGAAACGCCGTGGCTGGAGCGTGCCAGTATCATGCAGAAGATCGCCACGCTCATCGCTGGCAAATATCGTTATCTCATCAACGCCGCCACCATGCTGGGACAAGGCAAGACCACCATGCAGGCCGAAATAGACAGTGCCTGCGAGTTGGCCGATTTCCTGCGCTACAATGCATGGTTTGCCAGCAACATCTACAGCGATCAGCCCGCCAGCGACAAAGGGACGTTGAACTACAACGTATTTCGTCCTTTAGAGGGTTTCATCCTTGCCGTCACCCCTTTCAACTTCACCAGCATAGCCAGCAACCTGTGCATGAGCCCCGCCTTGATGGGCAACGTGTGCCTGTGGAAACCCTCCACCACCGCCTTGCTGAGCAACTACCTGCTGATGAAGATTTACAAAGAAGCTGGCCTACCCGACGGCGTAGTCAACTTCCTCCCTGGCAGCGGTTCGCTCATCGGCAAGATAGCTTTCTCGGACCCCGACTTTGCTGGCGTACATTTCACAGGCAGCACAGAGACTTTCAAAGGATTTTGGCGCGAAATAGGCAAGAACATAGACAAATACAAGACCTATCCCAAAATAGTAGGCGAAACGGGTGGAAAAGATTTCATCTTCGTACACAATAGTGCCGACGCGAACCAAGTGGCTACGGCCATCGTGCGCGGCGCCTTCGAGTTCCAAGGCCAAAAATGTAGCGCAGCCAGCCGCGCCTACCTACCTAAAAGCATGTGGCCCAAAGTAAAAACACTTGTCGGCAAGATGCTGAAAAGCATCAAGGTAGGAGACGTGCGCGACTTCAGCGCTTTCGTAAACGCCGTTATCGACGAGAAGTCGTTCGACAACTGCATGTCCTACATCGAGAACGCCAAGAATAGCCATGACGAAGAAATCGTGTTCGGCGGCACTGGCGACAAGAGCAAAGGGTGGTTTGTGCAACCCACCGTCATCCTCGCCAAAGTTCCCGATAGCAAGAGTATGAGAGAAGAAATCTTCGGCCCCATCATCACCGTATATGTATACGACGACAAAGATTTTGAAAAAACACTCCATCTCTGCAACGAGACCTCGCCCTATGCCCTTACGGGAGCCATCTTTTCCAGCGACCGCGCCGCCTTGCAGCAGGCCTATGGCGTGTTGCAATACAGCGCTGGCAACATATATTTCAACGACAAACCCACCGGTGCCGTGGTTGGCCAACAACCTTTTGGCGGCGCTCGTGCCAGCGGCACCAACGCCTAGGCGGGAAGTTACCTCAACTTGATACGCTGGACCAGTCCACAAGCCGTTAAGGAGACTTTTGACCCTGCTTACGACTATGGCTATCCTTTCATCAGCGATAAAGACTAACATCTCCTATCCTGCCGGAACCCAAAGAAACAAACTTTCTGTGGGTTCCGGTATTTAAGTAAGGTTCTATCTATTCACCGTTCCGCAAAAAAATACATAAGCAAAAATCATCTTTTCCGAGCCTCTGAAACCTTGTCGGCATCTTACTGTTAGTCAATTTGTTGAATAGTCTGTAATACGCCCTCGTTTCGCACAACAATCCATTTGACAATTCAATCAAAATTGCAGGACATCCATTGATAGAACCCACCATAACTCACAAACAACCATTCACATACCATCGTATTAGAACCCGCCTATTATGGACATTGTGCTACCCAGCATCGTCTGCTCGCTAACAGCTATCGTCACCTCCGCGTCGTGCATACCGCACGCCGTTCTTTTGGCCTACCGCAAAGGCCTGCTTGACATCCCAAACGCCCGCAAACTGCAAAAACACGCCGTCCCCGTCATCGGCGGACTATGCATCTACTTAAGCATTTTGGTGTCGATGTTCGTTGCCACCATTTTTTTGGACATCCGTCCCCTCATGCTGCCTTTGCTGGCCATCACCACCATGTTTTTCATCGGCTTTTTTGATGACATGATGGATATCTCCTTCCGCTCAAAGTTCATTTACCAAACTCTCGTTATTGTCTTGCTTTGGTACAACGGCATTAGGATAGACACTTTCTGTGGCTTGTTTGGCATTTGGGGCATGAACGAATCCATCAGTCTGCTGCTCAGCATCTTTGCTGGTGTAGGTCTCATGAACGCCATCAACCTCATCGACGGCGTGGACGGCCTTGCCAGCGGCTACGGCATGGGACTCTCACTCCTCTTCTCCGCCTTTTTCTTCCTCCACGCCGACATGCTTTGGGGCATCTCATCGCTCATCATCTTCTGCTCCTTGTTGCCCGTTTTTGTGTGCAATGTCTTCAGCAAGAAATACAAGATGTTCATCGGCGACTCGGGCTCCCTCATCCTGGGTATCTTGGCCTACATCGTTTGCAGCCACACGCTCCACGAACCCATCATGTACAATATGGACCGCTTTCGCGTCAGTATGCTGCTGGCATTCTATGCCATTCCCGTGTTTGACACGCTACGCGTAATGACTGGCCGCATGTTTTGTGGCAAGTCACCCTTTCTGCCCGACAAGACCCACCTGCACCATGCCCTGCTATCCCTGCGCTACCCCCATTTACTGGTTACCGCCATTGAAATTCTTATTGACAGCGTCATCTTCGGCTTTTGGGTAATCACAGTACTACTATGCTTGTGGCTCGACATAGCCCCCGAATGGCAGTTCCTCGCCATGATGCTGATAGGGCCCGGCATTGTCGTTCTCATTTACATCAACATTCAGAAAATGCATTTCTACCGCAGCAACCGTGCCGTGCGCCACATTGCTTTCGCCCGAAAATGGGGTCGCCGCATCAAGAAACCCGCTCTTTTCATCCGTGCGCTTATCGACGGGCGTCTGCATTCGTGGAAGGGAACGGTGCACAGTCTCAATTACCTCAACGAGATAAACGGACGCAGCAAGAAAGTGAAATAATCCGTTATGCAAAACAGATGCCTGGCCTGGTTCTTCGCTATGGCTATGCCGTTGTGCGGCGCGGCACAAAGGACCCTCTCGCCGCTGGAGTTTGGTTTGGACACTGCCTCTTCGGGCGAAAGCCGTTATATGGCGCTCTACCACGCTCACCTTGCCGCCACAAGGCAACACCTTTTCTTGGATTATAGCCACGTGGGTGACATTGACCTGGACATACCCGCCGACGCACAACCCATTCCTCTCACAGACAGTTGCGATTTCCATGGCATCACCATCACCGTAAGCAACCATACCAAAGACATTACACTCTTTGCGCTGCAAGGCAATGCCGTTGAAACCGTGGTGCCGCAATCCCTCATAGACGAAGGGGACTTTCGTAGCCAGCCCTCGTTGGCGAACGGACGACACCTGCTGCTCATCAAAGACCAAAAACCTTGGACCCAGCGACAAGGGTTTGGCTACTATCACTACCGTCACGACATACTGTCCGTTGTAGATGGCATAGCAGAAAACCACGTCATCATGCCCTATTCCGACACCACTACGTCAAAGGCCTCCTGCCTTGCCGTGCATGTGGACGGTAAGCGACGCACCGTTAGCAACGTCACTTTGCGCCGCAAAGAGAACGCGACATTCAAGACTTATTTCATCAATGTAAGCCGCATGAGCAACGTCTTGCTTGAGAACATCACCCTCGTTACACCTAACGACCCCAAAAAATACTCCGATGCGGCGTTAAGCATCAATAACTGCGTCCATGTCACGGTGCGCAACCTGCTTGTGGATGGTTCCTACTCGCAAACCGACCAGTACGGCTATGGCATCTCCCTAAACAACGTGTGGGACGTGCACTTTGAGCATGTCGTGGGGCGCAACTGCTCGTGGGGAGTGTTCGGCGCCAACAATTTAAGCGACGTCACCCTTGAAGATTGCGACCTAAACCGCTTCGACATCCATTGCTATGGACGCAATGTCACCCTACGTCGTTGCTTGTTTAGCGACCAGCGTGTACAATACAGTTCCGTGTTTGGCACCATCCTCTACGACAGTTGCACCTTCCGCCGCTGCGTGCCGTTGTACATCCGTCCCAGCTACAATGCTCAAGTGCCTTTCGACGTGGTCATGCGCCGTTGCACCTTCGAAACCTCCTCCATCCGCGGCCGCGTCAACCTCTTCGACATGGGGGCTCTTCACCCCGAGACAAATCCCCGTCCCGAACTATCCCAAAAATGTTGGCCAAACGTCACCATACAAGACCTCACCATTCGCTTGGGCTTCGGCGTGCGCCGCGTCTATCTCTTCCGCATCGAAGGCGGCCCGCGCGACACTGCCCCCCTCGCCTACTGCGACCACATTACCCTCGACGGGCTGCATTTCGAAAGCCCCATAAAGGAACTAAAGTTGTGCAACCGCGGCGGCATCGCCTTTATCAACAAGCCCACCCTTGCCATCTCCCGCGCCGATGGCGTCCGCATTATCAACAACCTGTTTCAATAGCCCCTCCCCCACCAGCCAACACTCTGTGGCCAAGGCCTATACTGCGCGCCGCTTAGCAAAATCACAAGGGCGTTTTTTTGTGCTGTCAAAGGTTAGCGGCTGTTTCCAAAACTTGACCTTGCGCCTTCCGCATGTGCGGCTACCGCAAGAAAGTCCTTGGGTTCACCGGGGTGGTGCCATTCCATATTTGGAAATTAAAATCACCAGTGGACGTTCCGTTGGCATACACGGTGCCTATGGTTTGCTTTGTCTCCACTTCGGCACCCTCTTTCACGCTTGTCGTGGCCAAGTTGGCATATACCGACATGTATTCCCCATGCCTGATGATGATTCCTTTGGTGCCGTTCGGGCAAGTAAAGACGCGTGTGGCCGTGCCCTTGAATACGGCATAGACTGGCGCTCCTGGCGCCGTGGACAGTTCAATGCCATTGCTCATGTTCTCCCCGCCGCTTTCATGCTTGTAACGTCCAAATTCCCGTATTACGCTTTTGTAGTACACAGGCCATGACAAGCGTCCCTTGTGCTTAACGAAATCGGAGTTCAAGGCCGCCTCATTGGCGTTTGGCACCGCGGCGGGTGTCGACGAGGAGGTTTTTTCTGACGACGCTCCCCTTGTGGTAGAGGTCATGGTCTTGCCCGTATTCTTCCTTGCACGATTAGCCTTTGCCACTTCCTCTGCAACAAGCCTTTGTATCTGTTGTTCCAGCGCGCGTTTTTCCTGTTGTTTTTTGCTTATTTGCTGCTTCAGTTGTTTCTCGTCTGCCTGCGCCACGCGTATATTGTTCTGCGCCTGTTTCTTGTCTTTGTCCAACCGCGCCTTTTGCCTTTGCTCCTGGCTCAATAGGTTGCTCTTCTCGTTCTTTTGCGCTTGCAGCCGCAGGGTCAAGGCGTCAAGTTCCTGCTGGCGCTGCCTGATAAAAGCGGCTTGATGCTTGCGGTAGCGGCTATAGTCGCTATAGTATTTTTGCCGTAAAAAGGCGACGTTGTAGTTCGGCGTGTCGAAAATCAACGACGCGGGGCTCAACTTATCCTTTTCCCTATATAGCACCTGAATCACCTTGGCATATTCGCGCTTTAGGCTATCCACGTGGCTGCGCATCACGCGCGAACTGTCCTGTTTCTGCAAAATCTGTTGATTTAAGAGACCCATTTGCTGGTTGATGTTCTTTATCAACTTATTGCGTTCATTAATTTTTTTGTTTAACGCGGCCAACTGGTTCTTGTTCAATCGGGTGTCTTGCTTTGCCTTGGACAGTTGCTTGTCCAATTTCTTGATTTCGGCCTCTATGCGAGCCTTCTCTTTCTGCAGTTCGTTCTTGCTTTGGCAATAGGCTCCGCTGCTCATTAGCAGTAGTGCTGTCAGCAACAATGGAAGAAAGTGGGGGGCAACTCTTTTCATTGTGTGAGTTCTATGGGTGCCGCTTCTAACGTTGACTTGGCATTGGTTTGCTGCGTATTTTCCGACAGCCGGCACTTCCTGCCTTGCTGCGGCAAACCCACAGAAGCATGTTCAAACAACGTCAAAAGCGTCAAAATGCTTTTATTGTATATGACTTTTAGTGACGGTGAAATCATTGCGCTCACCTTAACCATAATAACGCATAAACTTCTCAAATATTGCATGGCAGCAATCTATTTTCATTTCATTATTTCAACGGTTTCACAAAAGCCTATGCCCGCTTCCCACAGCAATAGGACTTCCGGCGCAACGCATGTTTCTTTCGTCTCCCAATATGGCGTCGGCGGCAGGCCGCACACAATGGATGGAACAGTCTCCAAGAAGCCACACAGAAGGCATTCCTTCCAAACACTCCTCCTGCACCGTGGCAGCACTGTGGCAGCACACATCTCCTGCTTATCTCCGATTGAGGTCGGAGATAAGCAGGAGATGTGTGCTGCCTGTCTTCTCCCATGGAACTGCCACATTGCACAAGAAAGCCCGGCAATGAGGTTGTCACAGCAAAGCGTTATGGATTTAGACGACAGTCTCCTGTCATAAGCAGCAGGATAGAGCCTTCTTCCCCCTTTCCGCAGTCAAAACGTTGCCCTCTCAAGGGCGGCATGCAAAGCCCAGGCAACGCAGGGAAAAGTCCCTGGGGTTGCCTGGGCTTGGTTGAATGATGGGTCTTAAGCCCAGTTAAGCATCTTCTTAAAGTCGTACGTCTCGGGGTCGGCGAGATATCTCTTGGCGGCTTCGTAGTCGGCCGGCGTGATATAGTCCATGATGTCGTTCACGTAACTCATCACTTTATTGCTTTCCACGTTCACCAAGCGGGGGGGGATTTTACCTGTCACAGGGTCTTGTATGTCGCTGAGATACAGAGGAGATACGTTGCCTTGGTGGTCCACGTATACCAGGCAGCCCGTGCAGCCTTCGTTAAACAACTTGTGCACACCCATGCCCATGATGGAGCAATAGGTTAGGTCGAATGCAATGGGGGTGTGGCAGCGTATCTCGTAGCCTATCTCCACGGGACGGGTCTTCACCTTCAGATTCAGTTTCTTCAGTTCTTTCTCCAGCATCTCGTTGAAGATGTGCGCTTTTGACACTTTTCCCAGTTCGGGGTGGCCATGTTCGTCATAGGTGAAGTGGATGCCGCTCTTCTTGATTTCCTCTTCGCTAAGGGTGTGGAACACCCCCTCACTCACCATGGCGGCGCCGTACTCTATGCCCATGAGTTTGCGCTTCACTATGCAGGAAATCACCATTTTCACTATTTTCTCCACGGTAATTTCCGTCTTGTTGAAGAACTCGGGAATGATGACCATGGGGTAATGGCAGGCACCTGCTATGCCCAGCGCAAGGTGTCCCGCGCTGCGCCCCATGGCCGATACGAGGAACCAGTTTTCGCTGGTGCGTGCGTCTTCCATCACGGCCGTGGCCAGTATGGTGCCTTGCGCTTTCGCGCTGTTGTAGCCAAAAGTGGGGCTGCTGTTGGGCAACGGCAGGTCGTTGTCTATGGTTTTGGGCACATGTATGTTGGAGATGGGATAATTCTTTGCCCGCAGGAACTTGGCGATGCGGTTTGCCGTGCTGGCGGTGTCGTCGCCACCCACGGTGACCAGCAGTTTCACCTCGTTTTCTTGGAAAAACCTTAAGTTGAAGCGTTTCTCAAAGTCTTCGTCGGTGGGTTTGAATCGACTCATTTTAAGTATGCTTCCGCCTTTGTTGAAGATTTCGTCGGCCAACGCATAGTCCAAGTCTCTCATCCTCGGCTTGTCCGTAAACAATGCGTTGTATCCGCCGTTGAGGCCTATGACGCGGTATCCGTCCCTCAAAAAAGTTTTTGCCACACTGGCCACCACCGTGTTCATGCCAGGAGCAGGGCCGCCGCCCGTCAGTATTGCTATAGATTTCATGATATTACGTCTTTTATGTTGTAATGAAACTTTTTGCAAAGGTACTAATATTTTTTCACTTGGCGGCAAAAATAAACAGCTGCGGGAACGTATTCCTCTGCCTTTTTCAACTTATCTTACCTTTCATGTATTCCCTCGTGCGCGGGTCTGATGGGTTGCCAAACATGGTTTCCGTGTCATCGTATTCCACCAAGTCGCCCAAATACATGAACATAGAGTTCTTTGCAATGCGCATGGCCTGGCCCATGTTGTGTGTGACAATGAGTATGGTCACTTCCTTCTTCAGTTCCTGCATCAGTTCCTCTATGTGATTGGTGGCTATGGGGTCCAACGCGCTGGTAGGTTCGTCCATGAGTATCACTTTAGGGCGCAGCGCCAACGCGCGCGCTATGCACAGCCTTTGCTGCTGTCCGCCACTGAGGAATGTGCCGCGCTTGTTCAGTGCGTCGCGCACCTCATTCCACAGCGATACGCTACGCAGGCTCTCCTCGATGATGATTTCGCGGTCGTTTCGGCTTAAGCGTATCCCATTGAGGGTATACCCCGCCAGCACATTGTCGGCTATGCTCATCGTGGGGAACGGATTGGGATGCTGAAACACCATGCCCACATTGCGCCGCACTTGGATGGGGCTCATTTGCAGTAGGCTTGCGCCTTCGAGCAGGATGTCTCCGCTCACCGTGATGCCTTTATATAATTCGTGCATGCGGTTGGCCGCCCTTAGCAGGGTGCTCTTGCCACAGCCGCTGGGGCCCATGATGGCCGTTATTTCGTTTCGTTCCACCTTTGCGCTCACGTGCTTCACGCTCATCACGTCTTTAGTGTAGGAGACGCATAAGTCTTTGAACTCAAGCACTGGATCGGTTATTTCTTGCATTTAGTTTTTCTTTGTAGTTTGAATAATACGTTGTTAGAGGATGGAGTGCCTTGCTTGGCATGTCCCGCTATGCTTTCCATCGTTTTGCCAGCCGCTTCGAGACGATGTTGAGTATGAGCACGAAGATGAGCAGGAAGAGCGAGGCCCCCCAAATGAGCGGCTGCAGGTTTGGATCGTTGAAGAATTGCCATATCAGCAACGGCACGGCACTCATGGGGCGCGAGACGTTCCACTGCATGGTGTAGCATCCCAGGGCGGTGAACATGAGCGGAGCCGTCTCGCCTATCACACGTGACACGGCGAGGAGTATGCCCGTGAAGATGCCCCCAAAAGCCGACGGCACCAGCACCTTAAACACCACTCGTGGATAACTTCCCCCCAATGCCATGCCCGCCTCCTTCAGCGTTGTGGGCAGCATGGAGAGCGCCTCTTCGGTGGAACGCACAATGAGAGGCAGCATCATGATGAAGAGCGCCACGCTTCCCGCCAAGGCGGAATAACCCTTTGTGGGAACTACCACCCACACATACACGATGATGCCAAGGATGATGGAGGGGGTGCCTTGCAACAAGTCAGTAAGGTAGCTGACTATCTTGGCGGGTATCCTGCCACGGTTCTCGGAGAGGTACACGCCACAGCAGATGCCCACCGGGATGGCCACGGCCGCGGCCATCAGCAGCATCAGCAGCGTGCCCACTATACCGTTTGCGATGCCGCCAGGGATGCTTTCGCCCGATACGGTGGCCATCATGGCCTCTATGGTGGAGGGGGTGGACTTGGTGAAGAAACTCCAGTTGAATTGCTTCCATCCCTCCACCACCACCTTGCCGATGATGGCCAGCAGGGGCACTGCCGTGAGGCCGGCAAACACACACATAAGCACATGCAACATGCGGCTGGTGCGGATGCGGCGTTCTATGGAAGCAGATTTTTGAATGGTGATTGACGTCATGTTTTTCGTTTTTTCTCTTGTTTTCCAAAAAATTCATGGAGCCATCCTTCGCCAGCGTCATTTCGCTGCCGCACGGCGTATCAATATGCGCCCTATCATGTTGATGACTGCCGTGATGATAAACAGCAGCAAAGCGATGGCAAAGAGGGCGGAGAGCTTCAGCCCGTCGGCCTCGCCGAACAGGTTGGCAATGATGCTGGCCATAGTGTTGCCTGTGGCGGTGAGGCTCTGCGGCATTTGGTTGGTGTTGCCTATGAGCATGGTCACCGTCATGGTTTCGCCCAGCGCGCGCCCTATGGCGAGGATATACGCGCTGAAGATGCCGCTGCCGGCATTGGGGAACACTACGTAGCGTATCACTTCCAGCCTCGTGGCGCCCACAGCGTAGGCGGCCTCCTTCAACTCGGCGGGCACCATCTTGATGAACTCGCTGCTCAACGAGGCTGCGTAAGGCACTATCATGATGGCCAACACCAGCGAAGCGGTGAGGATGCCAGCCCCTTGGTTGCTGATACCCAGTTTCACAATGACAGGCATCAGGACATAAAAGCCCCAAAGACCGTATATCACGGATGGGATACCGGCCAGCAGGTCCGCCACCGTGCCCAGCACAGCGGCAACCTTCCTTCCTTTGTAGTATTCCCCCGTAAAAAGCGCCATAGGTAGCGAAAAGGGGATGCAGAACAGCAGCGCTAACAGCGTGGTGAGCAGCGTGCCGGCTATGAAAGGCAACGCGCCGTAAGCCTCGGAACCGGCAGTGTAGTTCCACTCCTTAGAAAAGATGAAATGGAAGAAGCCATACCGCTGGAATACCTGCGTGGAATCGGTGAGCAACGACAACACCATACCGCCGCATAGCAGCGGTATGACCAGCGCCGCAGCGTACAAGGCCAATTTAAAGAAAAAATCAGAATGGACGGAGCCTTTTCTGGCTTCGCCATTCTTTTTGTAAAAAATTAACGGAGATGTTCTGTCCATAAACTTTAGATTTTTAAGGCGGAATTGACGTCGCTTACTTCGGACTCCCTTGCGGCTTCTCCCGTGAAACATGCCAAGCGGCAGGAAAGTGCATGGCTGGCTATGGGACTGGCCGCCGTACGGCCACAGGCCAAAAGGAGACCAAATGCGCATAAAAGTTCCTTGTTGTATATCATCTTTTTCAAAAGGTATTTTTATCTCATCCACCTCATGCCAAAGGGGACGGGGGCATACCCCCATCCTCTTTGGGGGGAAATTAATTCAACAGCGGCTTGCCGTTGTAGGTAACAGTCTTCAAGTTGTCCAGGCTCTGTTTCACCAAACTCTTGGGCAGCGGGCAGTAGTTCACGGCGGTGGTCATTTGCTGGGCCTCGTTGCTAAGGATGAATTGCAATAGGTCGAGGGTGGCACGCGCCTGCTCCTCGGTGCGGTTGGAGTAGTTCTGTTCTTGGTAGATGAGTATCCAGGTGAAGCAGGCGATGGGGTAGGCGTCGCGCGCGTCGCTGTTCACAATCATCTTGCGGGTGTCGGCGGGCATGTCTCCGCTGGCCGCCGCGCTAATGTTCTCAGGCGTGGGCTGCACAAACTTGCCGCTGGCGTTCTGCATCACCGCCATGGGGATTTTCTGCGCAAAGGCATATTCGCTGCCCACATAGCCTATGGCACCGTTAGTTTGGCTAATCACGCCCGCCACGCCGGGGTTGCCCTTGGCGGCTTGTCCCACGGGGAAGTTGACGCTTTTGCCGGCTCCATACCGGGCTTTCCAGTCGGCACTCACGGCGCTGAGGTAACTGGTGAACACACTGGTGGTGCCGCTACCATCGCTGCGGAATACAGGGATGATGTCCTTGGCGGGCAACTTAGCCTGCGGGTTGAGGGCTGCGATGCGACTGTCGTTCCATTTGGTGATTTTGCCAGCAAAAATGTCGCACACCACCTCGCCGTTCAATCGCAGTTCCTTCACTTCGGGCAGGTTGTAGGCCAGCACCACGGCGCCCATGCAGGTGGGTACGTGCACCACGGGCTTCATTTCCGCCATCTCCTCATCTGTGAGGAACGCGTCGCTGCCGGCGAAGTCCACTATCTCGTCCTTCAAGTTGCGCACGCCGCCGCCGCTGCCTATGCCGCCATAGCTCACCTGGTTGCCGGTTTTCGTGTTATATGACTTGAAAATCATGGTATAGTATGGTTCTGGAAAAGTAGCCCCAGCGCCGCTGAGCGAAGCCTTGGCCTGTTCTTGTTTGCCGTTGCCGCCGCAACTGGCCAGCATGGTGGCCGCCACAAAGGCCATGACTGCAATGTTAAAAACGTTCTTTTTCATGTTTGCTGTTTTTTTTATGTTTTTGGTTATTTTTCGTTTCAGAGAGAGACGTTCATGCTCAGCATGGCGAAGTAGTTGTACACATCGTTGTGCTTCTTCATAAGGAAGTTTGGCGCAACGCTAACCATTTTGTTCACCTTGCATTGAAGGCCCAGCATCAACATTTGTCCGTCTTCGCCATAACTCCAGTTATCGCTCAAGTCGGTGCTGCTGGAGCCCCAGTCGTAGCGTCCGAAAAGGCTCATTTTTTCGCCCAGGTTACCGGTGGCATACAGCGAGAGACCGTTCAAGTGATGCCCGTCGCTATTGCCTTGGTTACGCATGAGGTCGTACTCCGCGCCCACCGAGAACTTTTCACCTTTGTATCCGGTGCTGATAGCCACCGTGGCCTGCGCGGCAGTGTCCTTGGCCGTCTTCATGTCGGCATACAGGCGTAATTGGAAACCACTGAATGGCTTCAAGGTCACGCCCAAGCCATAAAGAAACTGGTTGTCTAATTGCACTTTTTTGTAGCCTTCGCCATTGAACACGCTCACGTCGGCATCCATCCAGTTGGCCACTTTGTACTTTGCCTTGACACCCAAATCGGCGCTGCTGCCCCACTTGTTTTGGTCCATAAACGATTTGTACACATAGCGGTAGCCCCACATCTTTTCCTGCGCGTTGAAGCCCTCGGTGCCCGTCAAGCCAGCCTCAAGTTTCAAGTTGCCTTTGCTGTAGGTCACATAGGCGTTCTTCACGTATCCCAAACGCTGCAGTTTGCCGTCGTCGCCCTTGCCCATGTCATAGACAACCTTGGCGCTCCACGCGTCGTTCAACTTATAGTCATACCCCAAATAGGCACGTTCCAATTCGAAGCCCGCCGTGTTGTCGGTACCGTCTTGGTCATCGAAGCCTACGCCAAAGTTGCTGAACGTTGTCAGCACCACCTTGCCTTTAGGAGCATCGTCCTGTGCCATTGCATTGCCACCCCAAAGGGCCACCAGCGCAGCGCAGAGCACTGCGGAAAGATTACTTTTTTTCATTTTTCGATTTTTTTCATTATTTGTGTTCTTCAATTATGGTTATCTTCCTTTTTTCTTTTTCTTTTTCAACGTCTTATGAAGAAGTCTCTTTTTCCTTCGACAATGCAAAAGTAGCCCCGCTTTGTTACATTGTCATTGCGATAATGTGAAAATTTAGTTACAATATTGTTACCAAAATGTTTCATTATCAGCAACGCGTTGTCTATTACCACCTTACATAGCATCATTACGCCTGTCTGAACGAATTTTGTCCGTGTCTCACCGTCTCTTTTTTGCAACAAGGCAATTTTTTCTATTACTTTTTAGATGCTTGCCACATCCTGCCGCTTTTCATCGTATATCGTCGCAACATTGTGTGGCACCGCTCCCGCTGGCTTACGCCCGCCATGCTCCTTTTCTTTATTCGGCGCAACTTTCTTGTGTCCCGTCTGCGCTCTACTCGCCGCTTTGACATCGTCCATGCACTGCCAAGCCTTCTGCTTGTCGCCCGCTTCGTGTCTGCTCGCGAGTGGGAAGCAACCGACGCAAGCTACACACTACCAGCGCGGGTAAACGCGGTAAAAATAATGATAGGAACCTATCAAATACCCCCTACTGTAGCGTGAGCAACCATACTTTTGTTTTTTTAACAAAATAATATTTGTCAGATAAAATAAAATGCGTATTTTTGCATCATAGAAAGGAGGTGATATTTATGTAAAAATACAGGGTAATACAATGTAATACTGTGCAATAATGACACAATACAATGCGCAATAGAAAGCGTCCTACTCTTTGAAAAAGAGAAAAAGGAAGAAAAGTGGGTGGGAAAAAGTAAAACTAATTAAAAACAATGCTCATGAAAACTTATTCATTCATCCTAACAGCATGTATCATGCTTGGGGGCGCACCTCTTCTTATCTCCTGCGCAAAGGAAGATACGGCAGCATACAGCAATAACGAATCCAGCGAAATGGTGTGTATGCAAAAAAAGGAAATCAAAGTAGACTTTTATTTTACAGATTCATCTGGAAAACCCTGGCATATTTATGGCACAATCGACCTTGGTGCCACCTCTGCTCATGTAGATCTTTCTTTCGAAAGCGATGGCCAAATTATCAATTTCCGAGGGAAAATAAAATATAGAGACATCCATGATGGCAAACTTATTGGCATAGAGGGGACGGCAACCGATGAAAATGGCAAACCCGTTGAGTTGGACAATCTGGAGGAATTGCTGGTGGCCGTTCTCAACGAAGCAACAAACAACGAGGGGATTGCACCGCAAAAGACTGCCACTGCAACACCAGTCTACCAAATAGAAAATGTGGAAGGCACGGTGACGGACGAACAAGGCAACCCCATAGCAATAAGCAACTTGAACGAACTGCTGGAAG
>JAXFQM010000178.1:0-6341 GCA_034178965.1 Bacteroidales bacterium
GCCTACATCCAGACTGGGATTTTTTCCCACACGGCGCGCAATATTCCATAACTTTTCGCGTTATATTATTATGTGGCTGCATTTCCGAATGCTTGGCAAGGAACGAAAAAGCGAGAAGAATTAAAGATGAAATCGATAAAATCAGAAAGAGTAACATGCAGATGAAAAAAGAGACTGCATACCTGGTTGTGCTGGTGGCCTTGCTGGTCGGCGCAGGGTCGCTGCAAGCGCAGCGCCGTCAGCAGGGCGCGGCGATATGGGCCTATCCTGTAGCAGGCGTGGTGACGTCGCAGGTGCAGGGCGACATGTTGAAGGGTTTTGAACATTGGGGTTTTACGGCAGGCGTAGGTGCCATAGTGCCGCTGGACGGGCGGAACCGATGGTCCATGAGCGTGGAGGCCGACTTCACTCAGCGCGGCATGAGCGAAAAGTCGTATTCGTTGTCAATACCCTACCAAGTGGACCTCACGTTGAATTATGTGGACATACCCCTTCTGCTGCACTTCCGAGACCCGTACGGTGGCATGACTTTCGGGTTGGGCGTGTGCTATGGCAGGTTGGTGCAGCAGCCCCACGGCACGTTGAGATACAATCCGTTGTATATAGAGCCCGACACCTCGGATATGACGTTCCTAAAGAACGACCTAAGCGCGGTGGCTTCTTTCCGTTTCACCCTTTGGGAGAACCTCAAATTGGAGTTTAGGGGACAATATTCCTTCATTGACGTGAAAAAGGACTGGCGTTTTGTAGAACACCTCGACGGCACAGGTGGACAGGTGAAGGAATATTTGAACGACTGCCAGAATTTCTCGCTCAGCATGAGAGTGATGTGGATTTTTGGCGAACAGCAGCAAGGCAAGGCAAGACACACCAGAAAATACAGAAAATGAAAGAACCATGAGGACAGCTCTTTTTGCAGGAACGTTCGACCCCATTACTACGGGTCATGAGGTTATTGTGCGCCGTGCGGCGAAACTGTTCGACGCGGTGGTGGTGGCGATAGGCGAAAACACGCAGAAAAGCGCCTTGTTTTCACAGGAACAGCGGCTGGACTGGCTGCGGCGCTCCTTTGAAGACGTGCCTAACGTGAAGGTGGACCATTACAAGGGTCTCACCACGGACTATTGCCGGCAACACGGCATTGGTTTCCTGTTGAGAGGGCTTCGAAGCACTACGGACTTTCTCTATGAAGAAAACATCGCCCGCATCAACCGCGCCATCACACCGGAGATAGAGAGCGTGTTCTTATTGAGCGACCCCGCCAGTTGCACCATCAGCAGTAGCATGCTGCGCGAGTTGCTGCTGTTTGGGCACCGCATCGACGAATTTGTGCCAAAGGCCATAAGGAAAGACTTCCTACGCGATGACCTTTTGGAACGGGCTGGCGAAAACGACAGGTAGAAGTGACTTTTTTGGACACATCTATTGCATACTTGAAGGGCGTGGGTCCCAAGAAGGCCGAGGTCTTGGAGAAAGAGGCGGACATCACCACCTTTGGCGACATGCTGCATTATTTCCCCATGAGGTATGTGGACAGGAGTCATGTGTCTGTCATAGCCACCCTAAATCTCGATGAGAACTATGTGGTGCTAAAGGGCTACGTTCGCAACGTGGCCGTTGTGGCTACGGGACGTGCTGCAAGGATGAGCGCCCTCTTTTCGGACGGCACCGGCGAGATGGACTTGGTGTGGTTCCAGGGCGTGAAATGGATAAAGGACACGTTGAAGGAGGGTGTGCAATACTTGGTGATGGGAAAGCCGGGCTGGTTTAACGGGCGTCTTCAAATGACCCACCCCGATATGGAGCCCGCATCGCAGGACGAGGAACACCCTAACGCCCCTTTTGTGCCTGTCTACCCCTCTACCGAGCGGCTGAAAGCCGCCTTTTTAGGTTCCAAGGCCGTAGAACGGCTGATGGTGAGGCTGTTGACACTGGGCGAAGGCAAGGTGCCTGAGAACCTGCCGGCACGCGTGGTGGAGAAGTACCGCCTGCCAGGGCGCGCCGAAGCGCTGCGCATGGTGCATTTCCCGCGCAACCAGCACGAAATAGCCCTCTCGCGACAGCGTTTCAAGTTTGAAGAACTATTCTTCCTACAACTGGCATACCAATGGGCAAAGCAGCAGCGCCGATTGCGTTCGCAAGGGAGGGTGTTCAACACGGTGGGAGAGCGGTTCAACCGTTTCTATGGCGAGAAATTGCCGTTTGAACTGACCGGTGCGCAAAAGCGTGTGGTGAAGGAAATTAGACAAGACATGCGCAGCGGGCACCAGATGAACCGCCTTTTGCAGGGCGACGTGGGCAGCGGCAAGACGCTGGTGGCGCTGCTTTGTATGCTCATCGCCCTTGATAATGGCTGCCAAGCCTGCCTGATGGCGCCGACGGAAATATTGGCCACGCAACACTACGAAACGCTGACGCGGATGTTGGATGGCATGGATATTAGCGTGGAACTGCTTACTGGAAGTCTGAAGCCAGCGGCAAAGAAGAAATTGAAGGAGCGCCTAAAGAGGGGAGAGGTAGATATACTCATAGGCACACACGCCCTAACGGAAAACAACGTGCAGTTCAAGGAACTGGGCTTTGTGGTGATAGACGAACAACATCGCTTTGGGGTGAAACAGCGCAGCCGTTTGTGGACCAAGAGTCAAGTGTCGCCGCACGTTTTGGTGATGACGGCCACGCCCATCCCACGAACGCTGGCCATGACGCTATATGGCGATTTGGATAGCAGTGTTATTGATGAATTGCCACCAGGACGGCAACCCATAACGACCGTACACTGCACCGAAGGGCAGCGACGGCGTGTCTTTGGCTTCCTCAAGCAGCAAATTGCCGAGGGTAGGCAGGCATACATCGTGTACCCACTTATTGAGGAGAGTGAGAAATTGGATTTGCAGAACTTGATGAAAGGATACGACGCGGTGCGCGACTTTTTTCCCTTGCCGCCCTACCACATTGGTATTTTGCACGGCAGACTCTCGGCAGAGGATAAGGAACTGGAGATGAGTCGCTTCAAGCGCGGTATAAGCCACATCCTCGTCAGCACCACCGTTATAGAGGTGGGTGTGGACGTGCCAAACGCCACCGTGATGATGATTGAGAACGCCGAACGTTTCGGCCTGTCGCAGTTGCATCAATTGAGAGGTCGTGTGGGACGGGGAGGCAAGCGGAGTTACTGCATACTGATGTCCAAGACTGACTTGAGCAAGACGGCGAAGGAAAGAATAGACGCCATGGTGCGTACCACCGACGGTTTTCAGTTGGCGGAGACAGACTTGAAACTGCGGGGACCAGGCGATTTGCAAGGTCTGCAGCAAAGCGGTATGTTGAACCTGAAAGTGGCTGACATAGTGGAAGACGAGCATATCGTGCGCGCCGCCCGCGACACGGTGGCAGAAATACTCGCCGATGACCCCTTTCTGGAAGACTACAAAAACGCCGTGCTGCGCAGCAGCCTGAAAAGAAAGGCAAACGAACCTCATTGGGAAAAAATAAGCTGAAACGAAACCAGTGCGCAACGGCGGCAATGAATGGCGGCGGCGCGCGGCACCTTGAACCTCTTTTTTGAATATCTTGAAAGAAATCATGAAGAAATTTGCCATGCTTTTCCTCCTGTTCATCCCCACGTGGCTGATGGCGCAAAGCGCCGACGAACTGCTGGAAAAGGGGAAGAATGCAGAGCGACTGGCGCTGAACCGGCGCGCCACGGAATACTACCTCCAGGCCACACAAGCCGCGCCCGAACAGGCGAACGCGTGGCTATGCCTGGGCATGCTGCTGCAAAGGCTGAGCCACTATTCCGAAGCCATCCCCGCGTTGGCAAAGGCCGCCACCCTTGCCGACAGCGCGGCTGACAGCGTCGCCGCCCTTGCCAACGAACATTTGGCGGAATGCTATGTGGATGACGGTGACTTTGACGGAGCCAAGAACGGAGGCATCGGCGACAGCAGCGATTTGATAGGCATTGTGGAAAGAGCCATCGAACTGAACCCGCAAAGCGCCAGTGCGCATGCCTCGATGGCTCTCATACTGAACCACCAACGGCAGTTTATGCCCGCCCTCTCGTGGGTGAAGAAGGCCGTGGAATTAGGCGGCAACAACCCCAGGGCCTACAATGCATACGGCATAGTCCTCTACAACCAAGGACGCGATAATGACGCCATCAAGCAGTTTAAAATGGCCTTGAAAACGGACCCCGACAACGATGATGCTTTCTACAACCTTGGCGTGATGCACGCGCTACGGGGCAACCACGAGACGGCGTTGAAATACCTGCGCGAAGGGCTGAAACAAAACCCGAACAGTGTGAAACTCTATTATTTCATGGGCGTTGCAAACCTGGACCGCGGCAATGCTGAACAGGCCATAAAATGCTATGAGCACATCATCCAAAATCTCGACAGCACCTACACTCCTGCATACAACAAACTGGGGGCAATCTATTGGAAAAAGGGTGACTTTGACCGTGCGGTGGGATACCACAACCAAGCCGTGAAGATAAACCCCAAAGACGCGGAAAGTTATAAGTGCTTGGGCAAGGTGTATGTGGACAAAGGAGACTTTGTGAAAGCCACGCGCAACTATCAGAAGGCAGTGCTGAACAACCCGCGCGACCACGAGACATATTTGCTCATGGCCAAGTTGTATGCCGCGCAAGGCAATGAAGGGCGCGAGGCCAGCAGCTACAAGAAAGCGGCGAAGTTGGGCAATGCGGAAGCGCAAGCCTGGATGGTAAAGAGAGGAAAAAAATGGTAGGCAATGAGCGATGCTTTTAAAAGTTTGGCGGGGCAGACCGCCGTATATGGCTTGGGCACCATGGTGCCGCGGTTGCTGAATTATTTGTTGGTACCACTCTATACGCGCGTGTTCGCCGCGGAGGTGTATGGACAGTCTACCGAATTGTATGCATACGTGGCCTTGCTCATGGCCTTGCTCACCTACGGCATGGAGACCACCTTCTTCCGCTATGGCAAGGGGGAACGGTTTGGCAAGGTGTATGGTAACATTATGACGTCCATCCTCGCCACCACAGGACTATTTGTGGCTTTGGCGGTGGCGGCGCCATCCTTGGTGGCGGGATGGATGGGCTACGAAGGCAAGCAGGCGTATATACTGCTGCTGGGACTGGTGGTGGCGCTGGATGCCATTTGCGCGGTGCCTTTCTGCGTGCTGCGTCAGCAAAACCAAGCCAAGCGATTCTCGCTGATCAAGATTACGAACGTGGGAGTGAACGTGGGACTCAACCTCCTTTTTCTGTTGGCCATGCCCCAAACCAGCCAGCGCATTGCCGATGCCGTGTTTGGCCCTGCGGCGGGACAACTCACGTGGGTGTTCGTCTCCAACCTCATCGCAAGCCTGGTGGCCATGGCCATGCTGTGGCCGCAAATGAGACAAATCAAGTTGCAATGTGACAAAGAATTGATGCGCAGTCTGTTATCCTATTCGCTGCCCATTATGTTCATCAACCTTATAGGCATGGTGAACGAGGTGGCAGACAAATTGGTCATCAAATGGATGATGCCCCAGGAGGTGGCGCTGACGCAGTTGGGAATCTATGGTGCCAACTACAAGTTGGCAGTGCTGATGACCATCTTTGTGCAGATGTTCCGCTTTGCCAGCGAGCCGTTTTTCTTCAGCAAAGCCAATGACCGCAACTCGCCGCGCCTGTTTGCAGATGTGATGACCTATTTTGTGATTTGTGGACTTGCCATTTTCCTGCTCATTACGCTGTTCCTGCCCCTCTTCGCCCTTTTCATAGGCCCCGAGTACCGCGAAGGACTGGGCATTGTGCCCATAGTAATCTTTGCCAACCTAATGTATGGCGTTGTTTTTAACCTCGGAATATGGTATAAGTTAAGCGACCATACACATTATGGCACCATTATCACAGCCGTGGGCGCCGTCGTCACGGTGCTGTGTCTTGTGGCGCTGGTGCCTGCGATAGGCTATTGGGGCGCTGCCTGCGCGCATTTTGGTTGTTACTTCGTCATGATGGTAATCAGTTATGTGTGGGGGCAGAAAGTCTACCCCATACCCTACAACGTGCGACGCATCGCCTTCTATGTCCTGTTGGCCGTGGTCCTTTTCGCACTCGGCTACTTTCCCCCAATAGCAAGCAAACCCTTGAAATATGGGCTCTGCGCAGCCTACTTACTCCTTTTTCTCGCCGTGGCCTATAAGCGCGACCTGCGCAAAGCACTGAAGGAGTAGTTCATAATTCTTCTTAATAGTAGAATGTTTTGCCGCGTGATTGGATTTTTCTTCGTATCTTTGCAAACTGAATGGGATTGTTTTTTTTTGATAACATGAAGATAAATAGAAGAGTAATATTATTGGCTCTC
>JAXFQM010000191.1:0-4658 GCA_034178965.1 Bacteroidales bacterium
CATAGGCGACAGCATCCTGCAACTTGCCTTGATACGCAAGAACAAACGGGAAGCCGCCGTGCATTTTGACCAAGACCTCAACGACAACTTGTCCCACATGGAAGAGTTGGTGCAAAATGCGCTGGATGTGATGGATGGCAACCTGCACGGCGACTATGACAAGATTAACCTCGCCAAGGCGTATGCCGCCGAGGATGCCGTGAACAAATACCGCGATAATTTGCGCCAGCGCCACCTAAATGCCCTCAAGCTGGGGCTCTACGACTATGCCATTGGCACGGCATACAGCGGCCTGTACGCGCTGTACGAGAAGTTGGGCGACTATGTGATCAACGTGTCTGAAAGCATCGACAATAGCCAAAAGGTGCATGAGAACGAGGAGCAGATGCAGGAAATGGTGGCTATTGAAGAGGCTGATTGATGAAATAGGAATAGAATGTGGCAGCGAGGGCTGCGGTTTCTGTGCGCAGACGGCTGTTGCCTAAAGTGATGGGGCGAAATCCATACTCCAACGCCAATGCCACCTCTCGGGGGCTGAAATCGCCCTCGGGGCCAATGAGGATGAGCGTGGATACGCCAGGGCGCATGGCCTGTTGCAGCGAGACGCGTTCGGCACCTTCGCAATGGCAAATGAAGCGTTGCGGCTCGGTAGCGGAAATAATCACATCGTCAAGCCGTACAAGGCTGTCCACGCGAGGCTTAATAAGGCGAAGCGACTGCTTCATCGCGCTAACCACTATTTTCTCCAACCTGTCGGTGCGCAAAATGGTGCGTTCGGAATGGTCGCACCGTATGGGTGTGATGGCGGCGATACCCGCCTCGGTCGCCTTTTCCGCAAACATTTCAATACGACTTTCGTTTTTTGTAGGAGCCACTGCGATGCGCAACTGAAACGTGGGCTCGGGTTGTACGTTGCGTTCCTCTACCTTCACCACGCAGCCGCGCACGTCGGGCTGCACGATGGCAGCGCGCAGCAGCGTGCCTTGGCCGTCAGTGAGAAAAACGGAGTCGCCAGCCCCCAGGCGTAGCACTTTCACCACGTGGCGGCTTTCATCCTCAGGAAGAGTGTAAATATCAGATTTTAATTCTTTAGCATAGAAAAGTTGCATATCGCTTTGGTTTTCTTTTGGGTTGCAAATTTACGAAAAAAAAATTACATGCTTGCAAAAGTGGGAACGATGGCGCACAATAGGAGGCGAGGCCTGCCATAGCCATGGCGCCGCATGTATGACGCGGGGGTGGGGAGTGTTTCGTTGAGGGCAGGAAACAGATAGGAGTGTGGCGGCAGATGGGGCTATTCGTCCATGTCGCCATAGAAAAAATTGTTCTGAAAGCCAATTAGATAAACGCGTTTTGTGGCCCGTGTGAGGGCGGTGTAAAGCCAGCGGAGGTAGTCACGCGTAAGCATCTCCTCGGTGAAATACCCCTGGTCGATGAAAACGACGGGCCATTGGCCGCCTTGCGCCTTGTGGCAGGTGAGGGCATAGGAGAACTTAACCTGCAAGGCGTTGAAGTAGGGGTTACGTTTCACTTCGCGTAGACGGTCTTTTGCGTCGGGCAGGTCGCCATAGTCGGCCAGCACGTTTTGATAAAGTCTCCGCCCCTCTTCTTCGGCCAGCGCGGGGGAATTGTTCACGAGGGTGTCCAGCAGGAGTTTGCAATCCACGGTTCCCATCAGCGGGTAGTCAACAAAGCGCAACGTGGCGTCAGCAAAGTGAAAGCCATACAGCTCCTGGTGATTGCGCAAACCCATCACCTCCACGATGTCGCCGTTGGCGATGAAGGAAATGTCTCCCCCCTCTTCAAGCCAATGGTAGTTGTTCTTGGCTACCATCAGGTAGTCGCCCGCATTGACCATCTCCTCGCGGACGATAATGCGGTTTCGTATGGCTTGGTTATACTGACTGGCTCTTTTATTGCTTCGCGTGATGATGACAGCCTCCTCTTGTCCATTCCCAAATGCTGTGTGGAGCGTTTCTTCCAGTTGGTCGCCAGGCAACCGCATTATGTCATCGCACCCCTCCAGGTTGAAGAGCGGCAACTTGGCCGTGTCGTTTGGCCGCATGTTGGCTATCTGACTGCGCAGGAGCGTGGCATTGCGCAGTATGCCACTTTCGCGTTCTTGTCGCACCACTTCGGTGAGTTCGCATTGGAAGAGTTTCACGTGGGCTGTGGAACGCAGATATTCGCCCGAAAGGGCCAGACTTTCCGGCAATCCTACAGGGGGCAACTGCGCCGCGTCGCCAATGAGCAGAAGGCGGCAGTGGTTGCCGCTCTGCACAAAGTCCACAAGGTCTTCCAATAGGTTGCGGCGGGAGAAGTCGAGGCTTTGCGCGCCTATGAGTGAAGCCTCGTCCACAATAAAGAGGGTGTAATCCAGCCGGTTTTTTGCGCGGAGAGTCTGCAAGGTCCCGTTGGCATCGGCAAAGGTGGCGTATATTTTTTTGTGGATGGTGTATGCTGTCTTGTGAGAATATCCGCCCAGCACTTTCGCCGCGCGTCCCGTGGGAGCCAGCAGCAACGTGCTTATCTGCATGCTGGGGGCGGCTTGTATGAGTGCGCTCACCAGGGAGGTCTTTCCCGTTCCGGCGTATCCTTTCAAGAGGAATAGCGCGGCGGGGTCGGGGTCGAACAGGAAGTCAGCCAAACGGGTGCATGCTTCTTTTTGCCCCGTCGTGGGTTGGTGGGGGAAAAAGGAAAAAATGAGCCGTTCCACGAGGTCTCTTGTGGCGGTATCCATGGAGTGTGCGGAGGATGAAAAAAGAGGGCAGAACCATTGTGGGTAGTGCCCTGATGTGTTGCAAAAGAAAAGAGGCTCGCCTTATTCGGCAGGGGCGTTCGTTTCGGCCGCGGGCTGCGTGGCGTTTTGAACGGGGTTGACGTTTTGGGGCAGCGTATTTTCTATCGTTACGTGGTTCTTGAGGTTCTCTTCCGAGCGGGAAGGGATGGTGGCGGTGGCCACGATGCTAAGCACCACAAGTAGTGCGGCAAGCGTCCATGTCGCTTTTTCAATGAAGTCGGTGGTCTTGCGCACGCCCATGATTTGGTTTGGAGCGGCGAAATTAGCAGCCAGGCCGCCGCCTTTGGAGTTTTGCACCAACACCACGATAGCCAGCAGGATGCATACCACGATGATAAGGATGATTGTAACGGTGTACATTGTGATTTTATTTATTATTATTATTATTATCTTCCATTTTGTTTTTCAAGGCGTCGATTCGCGCGGCGTATTCGGCCGCCTTGTCTGGCTGTTTCGCGCACAGGTGTTCATACACGTGGATAGCCTTGTCGAACTTGCCTTGTTTCTCGAGGATGAGCGCAAGCGTTTCCGTTTCTATGTCGTCGGTGGGTTTCAAACTTTGCTTGCCAAGCTCGACCACTTTCTCTGGCGTTTCGTCTGGCGCTGCCGCGGTGTTCAGGTGGCTTTCCTCCAAGAATTTTTCCAGGATGACGCTGCGCGGGGCCGTTTTGAACGACACTTCTTGATAGGCGTTTATTTCGTTGAAGATGTCAAAGGCCTGCTCCTCTTCGGCGTTGTCGTATTCTTTTTTCTTCACATCTTCAATTTGTTCCTTCAGTCGCAGGTCTCCAGGCGTGGAGATGTCGGTGGGATGCACGGCTGCGAGTTTGGAGGCCAGCCTGGAGACATCTGGCAGATGCAGCGACACCTTGTGTGTAAAGCGCGCATCCCATTCATAGATGTTGGCCGCCTTGTCGCTCAGCAGATCCAACATTTGAAGCAGGGCGCAGTAGGGATAGTGCGCCTTGGAGTTTTGGATGTCCAATTTCTCCTGAAGCGTGAAAGTGGTGGGATTGGCCAACTTGCTGTCAAATACTGCTTTCTCTAACATGACGGACGTTTTTAATACGACGAAACAGGTTGCAAAGGTACGAATAATTTACGACATGGCAGAAAAAAAAGTTTGTGCAAAAGTGAATATTTTTTTGTGCATGTCAGAAAAAGTTGGTAATTTTGCAAATTCAAAACCGAAGAAAAATGAAGAGAACATTCCAACCATCTCGCAGAAAGAGAGTGAATAAGCACGGTTTCCGTCAGAGAATGTCCACCGCAAATGGACGCAAAGTGTTGGCAGCACGCCGCAGAAAAGGACGCGCCAAGCTTTCCGTTTCCGACGAGCGATAGTGCTTTTGTCAGGGTTCCCGAAGTAGAGTAAGGAACGAGTGTCACTCACAAAACAAAAAGTAAAGGGAAGTATTGAGCGCTCAATACTTTCTTTTTTATTTGGGCACGATGCTTTCGTGTTTCAATTTTGGTGTAAACACGATATTTCCTATAGTCTTGCGCTGACCTTCCTCTAACGTTATGCAGCCATTGCAAGGGAGGTTCGCAAGTCTTGCACAATCCATTCTTTTAGATATAATAAACATAACATAATGGGCAGAAAAGAGAAAGCCACACTGCTGTTGCAAGACGTGGCCATTGAGGAAGCTGGAGCCGAAGGCATGGCGGTGGCGCACGTAGACGGCAAGGTGCTATTTGTGCCTTTCGTGGTGCCGGGCGACGTGGTGGACGTGCAGGTGGTGCGCAACAAAAAGAATTACATGGAAGGCCGGTTAACAGCCCTGAAAAGGCCCTCGCCGTGGCGCGTAGAGAAGCAGTGTCCCCATTGCGGCGTGTGCGGCGGCTGTAAGTGGCA
>JAXFQM010000204.1:0-5914 GCA_034178965.1 Bacteroidales bacterium
GCCGCAACGCAGCCCCTTGTAGCCTTGTGTTACCGCGCCGTTGCGTACAAAACAGGGCTATGCACATTCCGAGCCGCCACAGCGTACCCTCCGCGCCATGGCAGCAGTGCCACAGCACCCAGGCGGCAGTAATGTGCTACCACGGTGCTGCCACAGTACTGCCATGGTGCTGCCACGGTGCTGCCACAAGGCACAGGAAAAGCAAGGATAGCCACACTGCACTTCCCCTCTTCTTATCGCCCCATCGCGAACGCTGCATGTCATTTTGGCAGTTGGCATAATTATTGCTGTTCATAAGATGTGGAAAAAAATCCAGTAAAAAGAATATACGTGTGAAAACTATTTAGTAATTTTGCAAAGTGAAAATATTAATTTAAAAAGAATAACACATTATGGCATTATTAATTAACGACGACAACTTCGCCGAAATCATCAAGACCGACAAACCCGTTATGCTGGATCTCAGCGCCAGTTGGTGCGGTCCATGTAAAGCCCTTGCCCCCATCGTGGATGAAGTAGCCTCAGAATACGAAGGAAAGGCTCTTGTTTGCAAGGCCGACGTGGAAGAATCCCCCAACATCGCCTCGCAGTATCGCGTGCGCGCCGTTCCCACCGTTATCTTCCTCAAGAATGGGGAGTTGAAGGACAAGACGGTAGGCTTGGTGGATAAGTCAACACTCACTTCCAAAATTGACGCCCTCCTATAAGGAGGCCCCAAAAAAGGGCATCGCCCATCGTCTCTCCTCTGCCAAGAGTCTTTTTCTTGAGACATTGGTGGAAGAGGGGCGAGGGTTGATGCATAACCACGACAGGCTTTGCCGTGTTCGAAGAATTAGACAAATACAAATCGTTGGGTCTCTTTGCCCGCCAAGTGGTGGAAGGGTTCATCACGGGACTTCATAAGAGCCCCTTCCATGGCTTTTCCGTTGAATTCGCCGAACACCGCCAATACAACAGCGGAGAGAGCACGCGACACATAGACTGGAAGTTATTCGCCCGCACCGACAAACTATTCGTGAAACGCTATGAGGAGGAGACCAACCTGCGCTGCCACATCATCATCGACCATTCTTCGTCGATGTACTATCCCTTGGAGCGGCAAGGGCAACTTCCCCACCCCAACAAGTTGACATTTGCCGTGTACGGGGCCGCCTTGTTAGTGGAACTGCTGCTGCGCCAGCGCGACGCCTTCGGGCTTACGCTCTTCAGTGACCAGGTGGACCTGCAAACCGATGTGCGAGGCAGCGTCGCGCACCAACACTACTTGTACAACATCTTGGAAGGGATGTTGCACCCTGTGGAGGTCGGCAAACTGGAAAAACGCGGCACAGAAATAACTCAGAACTTGCACCTCATGGCCGAACGGATGCACCGACGCAGCATGGTGGCAATATTTACTGACGCGCTGATTGACAAAGAACATAGCGGCATGCTGTTCGATGCACTGCGCCACCTGCGCCACTGCAAGCACGAGGTGATGCTCTTCCACACGCTGGATACAAGCCACGAGGTAAACTTTGAGTTTGGCAGCCAGCCGCTACTACTGATAGACATGGAAAGCGACCGCCGCCTAAAGGTGTTTCCCCATCAGGTGGCCGCGGCCTATCGCAGCGAGATGCAACGCCAAACGGAAGAGTTGCGCCAGCACGCCATGCGCTACCGCATAGACTACATTCCCGTGGACGTAGCCAAGGGCTTTGAGCAAGTGATGCTGCCCTATCTGCTGAAACGGGGCAAGCATCTTTGAATTTTTGAACATGAGCATAGAACGAGAATTGTTTTTCCGCCATGTGGCGCAAACCACCAACGCCCCCATCGGACTGGAGGTGGCGCGGGCGGAAGGCATATATATGTATGCCCCCGACGGCAAGCGCTACATTGACCTCATTAGCGGCGTGGCGGTGAGCAACATCGGACATTGTCACCCCCATGTGGTGGAAGCCGTGCGCGAGCAGGCTGGCAGGCACATGCACTTGATGGTCTATGGAGAATACGTGCAAAGCCCGCAGGTGCGCTACGCCCAAGCCCTTGCCAAACTACTGCCAGCAGAAATGGACAACATCTATTTCGTGAACAGCGGCAGTGAAGCCGTGGAAGGCGCCCTGAAGTTGGCGAAACGCCATACCCGCCGAGGCGAAATAGTGAGCATGCACAATGCCTACCACGGCAGCACATTGGGCGCTCTCGGCCTGATGGGCAACGAGGCGTTCCGCTACGCGTTCCGCCCCTTATCGCCAGGGGTTACAGCCATTCGGTTCAACCATTTCGATGACTTACCTGCCATAACGAACCGGACCGCCTGCGTCATCCTCGACCCGCTGCAAAGCGAAAACGGACTGGAAAAGCCCGCCGAAGGATATATGCAGGCCTTGCGGCAACGCTGCAACGAAACGGGCGCACTGCTTGTCTTCGACGAGGTGCAAACGGCTTTCGGGCGCACAGGTTCCATGTTCTATTGGGAACAATGCGGAGCAACACCCGACATAGTTGTGATGGCCAAGGCCCTTGGTGGCGGCATGCCGCTGGGAGCCTTCGCCGCCAAACAAGAGGTGATGAGCGCCTTCACCAACAATCCCCCCTTGGGGCACATCACCACGTTTGGCGGGCACCCTGTGTGCTGCGCGGCGGGGTTGGCGGCTTTGGAGGTGCTGACAGGACAATGGGCCGATGGACAGCGGCAACGAGGCCCACGCCCCCTGTGGCTCGACGCCAACGAAAAGGGACAATGCTACGTGGACGCCCTAAAAAACCATCCGAAAGTGAAAGCCATGCGGCAGTCGGGACTTTTTGTGGCGGTGGACCTACAAGATGAAGAGACATACAATCGGCTGTTGCAACGCATGTTGGAAAACGGTCTGGTGACAGACAGTTTCCTTTACAAGCTGAACTCATTCCGCATTGCGCCTCCACTCACCATTACCCACGGGCAGATAGACGAAAGCATTGGCTTTCTACTGAAATCGCTTGACGAGACCTGACTCTTTTTTTCACATTCCTTGCAACGAATACATAAGAAGAAGTGTCATGGAAATAGCATAAAGATTTTTTCTGACATGAAGAACATTTTCAAACTTATGTGGCTGGGGGTTCTTGCTTTCTCGGGAACGAACGTAATAGCGCAGTGCCCCGAAGTGGGGTATGAACGTTCCTCCCTCAACCCCCGTTACGTAGCCAACAACTGGGACACTGCCATCACCTGTAACGTACCCAGTTTGGTTCTGCGCCCCGACTATACCGTCACGGCCATGACGCTAAACGGACAGTACCAAGTAGATGCCATTCCCTTCAATCCTCCCGACACCTCTTTTTGGTATGGCAGGCAACTCACCAACGTGAACCAAGATGACTACTACGACACGGACACGATTGGGCTTCCTTTCCCATTCAATTTCTTCAAAGTTAACTATCGCTACGCAGTCGTGGGCCCCAATGGCAACGTCACATTCGACATCAACAAAAAAAACCAGCACTGCCAATATGATTACCAAAGTTATCTCCCCATTCCCCGCGCCGACTTTCCCGAACTGAACCAAATCTATGGCATTTACGAGGACATCCACCCCGGAACCTCCAGCGGACGCCCTCACCAAGGAATCTACAAATCCGTATACGGCGAATACCCCTGCCGCAAACTGGTTGTTAGTTACAACAACATACCAGGCTATGGGCACAGCAGCACTGGCGGCGTCAACTATGGCACCTATCAAATCGTATGCTATGAAGGCACAAACATCATTGAGGTGCACGTGAAGCACCGCACGTCCCAAACCACAACAAACAACGGCATGGGAATCATTGGTATACAAAACGCCGATGGCACTGCCGCCTACGCCGCCCCAGGCAGAAACAACTTCAACACCGACATCACCACACCCGAGGCGTGGCGCTTTACGCCGCTGGGAGACACGAACATCAACTTCAAGTGGTATAGAGGTAGCGACACCCTGGTGGCGCACCGAATCAAATCTGGCTCCGACGACCCGGGTAACGACACGTTGATTTTGGCTTTCGACACGCTGAACCAAGGCGGAGGGCGACATGGCACATTCATCAAGGTGGAAGGAGGACTGCGCGTGCAGAACATCACGGTGCCACAAGACATCACGTTGAACATGAAATTTCTAAGCGCTGGCGTCAACAATGCGGGGCAGCCCATATTGTATGACTTGGTATACACTTTCCACGTGGGCGTGGACAAGGACACCGCGTTTACCATGACGCCCGACCGTAGGGTTGTGTGCCAAGGACAGGATAACCGTGTCAGCATCACCATTCCCAGCGATGCCTCCTCCTCTATCAAGTCCGTCCGCTGGCTTCTCACCGACACTTCCATGAGCGAGACTTCCTCCACGCGCATGGCGCAACTGCTGCGCCCCCACTTCAATGCCGACAGCACGCAACTCATCTTACAGCCTTACCAATGGACGCCGATGATGAAAAAGCAATTCGACACGGTGTATGTCTTTGCCGATGTCACTTTTGGAAACGGGTGCATGAACCATGACTCGGTGATGCTGGTATATGTGCACCGCCTCGACTCGGTACTCGACACGCATGTTTGCCAAGGCAAGTCGTTTACCTTTGAGGGCCACGAATACAGCCAAATAGGCCACCACTCGGTGGACATCACCGTGGAAGGGTGCCCCGACACACGCAACCTCAACTTGGATGTCAAAGACACCAACTTTGTTGTGCAGCGCGTGAAGGATTGCCATCCCTACACCTGGGTGGACGACAGCACCTATAGCGTCTCTACCAACGCGCCAAGTATCACCTTGGTCAACCGATTTGGTTGCGACAGCACCGTGAACCTCAACTTCACGTTCGACAACTCGCTGCACGCCCTCATAGAAGCCACACCACAAAACGCCACGCTGGACCACTTGAACATACAATTCAAGGACGTGAGCCTCAACAGCACAAGCCGTCGCTGGCTACTGCCCGATGGGAGCAATTCCTCTGAACCAACAGTATACTACAACTTTGACCCCAATTTCGACAGCGCCACCGCGCGTCTCATTGCCATCAGTTCCTTTGGATGCGAAGACACCGCCTACACCACCATTCACCTCCTAAAGGAAAGCATTTGGTTCCCCAACGCCTTCACGCCAGGACGCGCGGAAAACCCTGTCTTCCAAGTGAAAGGGGTGGGCATAGTAAGCCTGCACGTGGAAATATTCAACCGCAGGGGAGAAATGGTGGGCCGCTTCGACGGAATTGACGGCTATTGGGACGGACAAGACTTGAATGGTTCAGAATGTCCACAGGGAGCCTACGTCTATGTAGCCAAATACACCAATATCCTGAACCCTCAAAACCCCGTCTCGAAAAAAGGCACTATATTGGTAATACGTTAGGGGAGCAATCTACTCTGCCTTTGGGGTAAGAACGCTTGATTTTTGTTGAACCCGTTCAACGCTTCGTCTCCCCTTTCGGCAATGTGTAGTGCACGGGCTGGCCATATCCACACGGCAGGCTGCCCAGTATACACCTCCGAAACGTCCGAAATATGATTGAACAAACCTGGAATATATAAAATGAAAATAGCAGTTGTGGGAGCCACCGGGCTGGTGGGCGGCGTCATGCTGAAGGTTTTGGAAGAACGTGGCTTTGGTGCCGAGGAAATCATTGCCGCCGCGTCGGAACGCTCCGTAGGCAAGAAAATACCTTTCGCTGGTCGCGAACTTGAAGTGGTTAGCGTGGACGACGCTGTGGCGCTAAATCCTCGTTTCGCCATCTTCTCCGCTGGCGCTGGCCCTTCAAAGGAATACGCGCCAAAGTTTGCCGCGACGGGCACAACGGTCATTGACAACTCCAGCGCATGGCGTAAGGATGCCGACAAGCCGTTGGTGGTGCCCGAGATAAATATTGACGTAGTGAAACCATCCGACACTATTATCGCCAACCCCAACTG
>JAXFQM010000206.1:0-8322 GCA_034178965.1 Bacteroidales bacterium
AATGCTGTAGTTTAAAAATACACTATCGCCCGTGGAGGGATCCATGCCAGCAAAAATACGGCGATTGGGCACATGGTACACCGCATTTCTTCCATATGCCCTTACGGGCAGTTCCTGTTTCTTTCCATTAAAGGCAAACACCATAGCATCTTCCACCAGGAAAGGTGAAGCCTGGTCGTTGGGGTTGATATTGGCGCGGACGAAGAGGAACAGGCTGTCGTGCGCCCCAACCTCCACGTTGCGCACAACGCGACTGCTGTCCCCGTCCACATTCATTCGAAAACGGCTACCGTCGCCCCCTTTCATTGTCACCGTCTCCAACATCAGTGGGGCATTATGGTCGTTATACACCTTCACCACCCTCACCGTAGTGCCCATTTGTGTGAACACCGTATCGAAAGAGAGGGTATCCAGCGAGAACCTCAACATTGCAGAACTATCGGTAAGATAACTCTTTACGCAACCCGCATTCAGCAGCGTCGTAGCAATGGCCAGCGCCGCAATGAGCGCGCTCGTCGTTTTTCTCAAAGCAATACTTTCCATAAAAAAATAACGCGAGAATGAGCCATTTATTGTGTATCAGCTACTTCCCCATAAGTTCGCGTGCCGTTTGCAATGCCGCTTCAGTCGGCGGGTCGCTACTAAGCATGATTGCAATTTGCCGTAGGCGTTCTTGTCGGGAAAGCAGACGTATGTGGCTCTCCGTGCGTTCACCTTCCGTGTTTTTGTACACAAAAAGGTGCTGCGCTGCGCGTGCGGCAATCTGTGGCAAGTGTGTAATGGCTATCACCTGCATGTGGCTCGCCATCTGTTGCATGATGCAGCCCACGCGCACAGAGGTGTCGCCGCTCACGCCGCTATCTATTTCGTCAAAGATGATGGTGGGCAGCAATTTTTGCTGCACGACCAAGGATTTTATCGCCAGCATCAGGCGGCTCATCTCACCCCCCGAGGCCACCCTGGACAATTCGCGAAACTGTCCGCCACGGTTGGCGTTGAAAAGAAACGAGACGCTGTCGTTGCCGTTGGGGCCATAATCGGATGCTTTCTCCAATTTCACCCGCAGTTGCGCCTCCTTCATGCCAAGGTCGGTCAACGTGGGCATCAGCGCCATTTCTATTTTCCGCGCGTTTCTTTCCCTTATCTCTGTAAGCCTTTCGGCCAACGTCTGCACTTCGGCAAAAGCCTTGTCCACGGCCTCCATAGTGCGCCTTATTTCCTCGTCAAGGGCACCTATGCTTTGCAGTCGTTTGTCCAAGTTGTCCTGTATGGCGAGCAAGTCGGCTATAGCGGCCACATGGTGCTTTTTCTCCAAGCGATAAATCAAGTCTAGCCTCTCTTCCACCTCCTGGTGCCGCTGCGGCGAGAAGTCGAAGCGATCGTTAAGGCGCTGCGTCTCATCGAGGATGTCACGCAACTCTATGAGAGAAGACTCCATGCGGTTGTACAATTCGTCTATTCCTTTATGGCAGGAGGCAATTTTGGCCAGTTGTCCTTTTGCCGCTGTCAAGGCTTGGTAGGCACCGTTTTCATCGCTGTCGCACAGAGCAAATACTTCCTCGAAGACCTGTTTTATTTCTTCCGTATTGGAAAGCAATTCATGTTCCTCTTCCAATTGCTCCTGTTCGCCATCGGCCAGATTGGCTTTTTGCAATTCGTCGTAGAGGAATTGGTTGTAGTCCAAGTCTTGTTTGTTTTTCGAGTCTTGCTCCGTCAGTTGTTCCAAACGTTTCTTTTGCGCTTGGTATTGGTGAAACGCTGCGCCGTAGGCAAGCCTGGCACGCTCTCCATCCTCCGTTCCGTCCTCTGCCTTTCCAGGCATACCATCCAGTAGTCCTAGTTGGAAATCGCTGTTGGCGATTGTCAGCGTTTGGTGCTGCGAATGTATGTCCACCAAACGGGTTCCCAAATCCTTCAGTGCTGTCAACGCCACGGGCGTGTCGTTCACAAAAGCACGGTTTTTGCCGCTAGGCGTTAGTTCCCTGCGCAAAAGAAGCGTATCGGCGTAGTCCCAGTCGTTCTGCTCGAAGAAACCTTGCAAATCCAGCGCGCCTATGTCGAAAGTGGCCTCTATGACGCACTTTTTCTCCATGTCGTACAGTGCGCCGTTGTCGGCGCGAGCGCCCAACAACAGTCCCAAAGCTCCCAGCAGGATACTCTTACCAGCACCCGTTTCGCCTGTGATAGCCACAAAACCGCCCTCAAAGACGATATCGCTTTTCGCTATCAGCGCGTAGTTTTCTATATGCAGCGTCCTTAACATGACTTCCTTGGCTTTTTTACACCAGCAATGGCGAGATGCGCTTCAGCGCATCGATAAAGACGTCCACCTCCTCCATTGTGTTATATATGGCGAATGAGGCCCTCACTGTGCCCGGTATGCCATAACGGTCCATGACGGGTTGCGTACAATGGTGCCCCGTGCGCACCGCCACACCAAGTTTGTCCAGCAGCGTTCCGGTGTCATAGGGGTGCGCTGCGCCCAGAAGGAACGAGATGACAGCCGCTTTCTTTGGCGCCGTCCCATAGATGCGTATGCCTTCCATCTTCATCATTTGGCTCGTGGCGTAGGCACAAAGACGTTCTTCCTGCTGTGCTATCTTCTCAATGCCCACCTGCTGCATAAACTCGATAGCGCTGCCCAGTCCAAGCACGTCGCCCACAGAGGGTGTGCCTGCCTCAAACTTGTAGGGCAGTTCGTTATAGGTAGTGTGTTCGAAAGTGACGGTCTTTATCATCTCCCCTCCGCCCTGATATGGGGGCATCTCGTTGAGGAACTTCTCTTTGCCATACATCACCCCCACTCCCATGGGGCCATACATCTTATGCCCGCTGAAACAATAAAAGTCGCAATCTAAGTCCTGTACGTCCACTGCCATATGCGCTACCGCCTGTGCGCCGTCCACAAGCACGGGCACGTTGCGGCTGTGCGCCATGGAGACCATTTGCCGAATGGGGTTGATGGTACCCAGCGTGTTGCTCACATGGCAGCAGGCCACCAAACGCGTCTTTTCGCTGAAGAGGCTTTCATAGGCTTGCAGGTTCAACGTTCCGTCATTGTCAAACGGGATGACCTTGATGATGGCTCCCACCCTCTCGCATGCCAGTTGCCACGGCACTATGTTGCTGTGGTGTTCCATGCCGCTGAGGATGATTTCGTCTCCGGCACCTAAATAGCGTTGGCCGAACGAGGAGGCCACCAAGTTGATGCTCTCGGTGGTGCCGCGCGTAAAGATTATCTCCTCCGCCTTTCGCGCATGGATGAACTGCTGCACCTGCCGCCGCACCTTCTCATAGGCCTCCGTGGCCTGAATAGCCAGGTGGTAGGTGCCACGGTGTATGTTGCTATTCAGCGTACCGTAATATTGGCACAAGGTGTCTATCACCTGTTGCGGTTTTTGCGTGGTGGCCGCATTGTCGAAGTAAATCAACTTATGACCATAGGCCAAACTGTTGAGTATGGGAAACTGTTCTCTCATTTATTTCTATAAAAAAAGAATGCTATGGCGAGGCCTGTCAGCAACAGCGCAAAGAAAAGGAAGAATGCCACGCTGCATCCCCTCGGTGGCAGCGGACGGTCTAATTTTCGTCCCATGACGTGGGAGTCCTCTTTACCTTCTTCCGCCATGCGCATCAGTCATTTGCCACGGTGGCGTTGTTCGACACCCTGGATTTTCTTTTCTTGGCAATGGATTTGGCGATGCCCCAAACGGCAAACAACGCCACAAGCCCAAGCAGAATATTTCCGATGAGGCTGCTGTATTCTTTCACAATTGCCAGGTTGCCCGCCTTGTATGCCATGTAGCCGATGACGGCCAACACGATGTTCCAGGCCGCCGCGCCTATGAACGTAAAGAGCGCGAACGTCCCTACGTTCATCTTGCTTAGTCCGGCGGGGATACTGATGAGTTGTCGCACCACGGGAATGAGACGCCCCACCAGCGTGGAGACGATGCCATGCTCATTGAAATATTTCTCGGCACGTTCCATTTTTTCGCCGCTCAACATAAGCATGTGTCCCACTTTGCTATCCACGAAGGCATAGATGATGGGCCTTCCTAGCCAGCGGCTGAGGTAATAGTTGATGAAGGCGCCCAACATGGCTCCTACCGTACCAGCCAGCACTATTAACCAAATCTTCATGCCGCCCGTGCTGTTGGGGTTGGCGGCAACGAACACGGCGGGCGGTATCACCACCTCGCTAGGAAAAGGGATGAACGAACTTTCCACCGTCATCAGTATGCCCACGGCATAATAGTTCATGTTCGCATCGTACCACTCCAAAGCCTTGTGCACTACGCCTTTGCTGCCAGTTGTGTCGCCGTTGATTTGCTCTGCAAGTTTCTCGTTGGCCTGATTGGCCGCGGTTTCCGTCGGTGGGCCTTGCGCAAAAACTGGCGCTGACAGCGTCAGCAGGATGAGGACCGTTAAGATGTGTCTCATTTTTTCTTTTCTAATTCAGTTATCAATTGTGATATGTTGGGATCGTCGTACACGTCGGGCCAGTCTGCAAAGATGTCGTCCATCAGTTCGGGGTCTGTGGCGAAAGCCTTGCAGATGCATTCCAGCGTCTCGCGCAGTTGCTTCTTTCTAAAGTAGCACACCGCCAGCAATTCGTACACCTCAAAATCTTGCTCGCAATTTTCCATGCACTTTTTCAGCACCACCATGGCCTCGTCATAGCGCCGTTTGTCCATCAGTTCGCGTGCATAGGAAACATAGAAATAGCCTGCGTCAGGGATGTCGGCCATGGCATCCTCAAACACCCGCTTTGCCTCTTCGGCATAGTCGAAGCACATCAATATCTTCATCAGGCCCTCTTTGTAGCGCACATTGTGCGGTTCGTAGTCGATGAGACGCTGCATGTTGTCTATGGCGGCCTGCGCATCGTTCATGTCTTGGTAACAATAGGCCAGCATTTCGCGGCTGTCGGTATTGTAGGGGTCCTCCTGAAGCGACTTCTTGAAGTAAACTGCTGCCGTGGCGGCGTTGTTTTGATGGTAGTAGCACTGTCCCATGTTGTAGAAGACCGCGCTGTGGTCCTCCGTGAAAGGCAGTGCCTCCTGTAGCGTCCTCACCGCCTCTGCGGGTTGGTTCAGCAAGTCGTAGGTTTGCGCCAGGGCATCGTAGGCGGGGAAAAACTTGTCGTCCACGGCAAGGGCATATTTCAATGCACTTTCCGCCTGCTCATACAGCCCCTTCCCTCGATAGGCCTCGCCCAGCACCAGCCATCCTGCCGCGCTGTAAGGGTTTTTTTCCACAAACTGTGAGAAAAAATGGATGCTTTCATCCAACGTGTCGTCCTGGGTGAAGATGTCGGCCATGGCATAGATGCAGCGCGTTTCGTCGGGATTGGCTTGCAAGGCCTTTTTGTAGTAGGCCAGCGCGCTATCGTTCATTTGCAGCCGCATGTATTCGTCGCCGATGTTGCCGTACACCATGTCCAGTTCCAATCCGTCTTTTGCGGCGCGGAGATAGTATTGTATGGCCTTCCGCGGCTGGTCCATGGCGCTATAGGTGCCAGCGAGAGCATACATCACGTCGGTGTTTTCCGGTTGCTGTTCTTCCAGCCGGCGCAACAGGCGCAACGCTTCGTCAAACTTCTCTTTGGCGCACAGCATATGTGCCCGCCTCAACACTATCTCGTCGCTCTGGGGGTAAAGGTACTCGGCATACTCCACGGCTCGGGTCAGTTGGTCCAAGTCATAGCTGTCCAAGTAGAAGTCGATGATGTCCTCCAGCTGCTCCACGTCGAAGTAGCGGCTCTCGCCAGCCTTCTCCATGTGCTCGAAGTCCAGCACCAGTTGCTTCACCTCGTTGTTGTAGTTCTTAAATCTATTCTTTTCCATCTCGTTCCTTTGCTTTTAGGGTGTTTCCCAAAGGGTGTACACGTTAGCAACGCATTGCATCTCACTGCAGAAAGGCTCGTCTTCGCGCCCAAAAAGCAAATGCAAATATACGAAAAAAAAACGACATGCGAGAGTTAATGTTTATTAAGAACGCATCTCACTGTGTCACACGGCAATAGCGGCAACTTGCATCGGAGACGAAAAGCAGCGGCGTAGCCCTGCCGAAAGCCATTGTGCGAACGGCATGCCGCTGGCCAGCGCGGCGAAAGAAAAGGCTTAGGGCTGCTTTTTTCCGGCCATGCTTGGCTCTTGCTGTCCTCACGCCGCAACTGCAGGCATAAGTTTGTTTGTTTCAATGCAATGCAAAATAAACGGCAGGCTACTCCGCAAACACGAAAATCACAGAATACTAAAAAACAGTGTTTTGCGTTTCGTGCAAAGCATTTCCACTCAACCTCAACAAAACTGCCGAAACGTCACGCAAAGCCAGTGCCCACATGACACTACAACGGCATTCAAGTCCCATTGAATTAGCATGGTTCATGCTATGCTGATGCTATGCTTGTGCTATGCTGATGCTATGCTGATGCTATTCTGGTGCAGGCACGGCTCTGCCACGACGCTCCCACGTCCAAGTGGTCCACAAAAAATAGCTTGTTGCAACATGGCCTACCAGCCTCGGCGTCATGACTGGTAACGGTCTCCCTTGCGGCAGCCGCGCAGCGCCAAGCCTCAATGTGCGCAAGGACTCCATGCAATAATTATGAAACAACATACGAAGTGAGGCGTGAGAACCCAAAAAAGATTAACACGTGAAACAAGAGGAAAGAATCTTTGAACTTATTTTGCAATGCAAATTCATAATGATTAAAATATTTTTTCGCATGTAGGATTTTTTGCGTAACTTTGCAAAGCCGTAGGTTGTTGTCCCAATATTATGCCTGCGGCCAAGGCAAGCGACTTTCCCACAGTCTTTTAGGCGAAGGACATAACGCCACATAAAGACCGTGACACGTAGCCTCACGCTTTCCTTGCCTGACGTCTTCATGCTAAAAACAATAAGCCAACAAGGGGGCTTGGCGGCGAAAAACGCTCCGCGTAAGCACGGAGGGTAAAAAAACGAACCATACTTATGACGAAGAAAACTCTTGCACTGACATTGGCTGTCCTGTTGGGCGTGGCATCGCATGCCCAAATCGCGACCCTGGAAAGCGCTCCCGCCGAAACAGCCGCCATCGCCATGGCAGAAGGCCAATCCATCGAACTGCCCATAGGAACGGCCGTGGCAGGCTTGGAAGATGCGGAAACGCAAGTCAAGTTTTTCCTCATGAACTACGCGGACTACTTTGAGCAAGGCGACTTGGTCTTCGTCAAGAAGAAGCTGCAAGCCATGACGGAAGACGACGTCATTGCCATGTCATTGCTCGACTATGTCAACCCCACCGTGAACCTCATCGTTTCCATATTTGCTGGCGGACTAGGCGTGGACCGCTTCCTGATAGGGCAGACGGGACTGGGCATCCTGAAGTTCGTCACCGCCGGCGGACTGGGCATATGGACAATAATAGATTGGTTCCAAATACAAAACCTTACCAAGCGACACAACATGGAAGTGTTCAACCGAGGGCTGCTTTACCTCGACATGGCCAAGGAACAATAGCCGCGTCTGTTCCCCTCCCCTCGCACGGGTAGATAAGGCGGCTTTTTTTCCAGCACCGAAGCGACACGACCTGTCAGGAAACAACAAATTTCCTCGCATGTCGTTTTTTTTGCGTAATTTTGCAAACTGAAAACAGTGCATTATGTTAGAGAAATTAGAGGCTATTTGCGCTCGATATCAGGATATTGAGCAACAGATGAACGACCCACAGGTGACGGCAGACATGAAGAGATATGTTAAGTTGAGCAAGGATTACAAGGACCTACAGCCCATAGTGGAGGCAACTCAAAAATATAAGCGCCTGCTGGACGACATCGCAGGCAGCAAAGAACTGCTGGCATCTGAAAAAGACGAGGAACTGCGCGACCTGGCCAAGATAGAATTGAACGAAAGCACGGAAGCAAAGGATAAACTGGAGGAGGAGATACGCATCATGCTGATACCCAAAGACCCGCAAGATGCCAAAAACGCCATCGTGGAAATTAGGGCTGGCACGGGTGGCGATGAGGCATGCATCTTCGCGGGAGACTTGTTTCGCATGTATTCCCGCTTTTGCGAAAAACGCAAACTAAAATGCGAAATAGTCTCTTTCAACGAAGGCACAGCGGGCGGTTACAAGGACATTACCTTCAACGTAATAGGCGACAACGCCTACGGCACCCTCAAATACGAGAGCGGCGTGCACCGCGTGCAGCGCGTGCCAGCCACGGAGACGCAAGGACGCATACACACCAGCGCGGCTGCCGTGGTGGTGCTGCCAGAAGCGGAGGAAGTGGACGTGGAGTTGAATATGAACGATATTCGCAAGGAGAC
>JAXFQM010000215.1:0-4688 GCA_034178965.1 Bacteroidales bacterium
GCATGTAGGTGATGTGACCGCCTTCATACAGTTGCTGAGCCAGTTGCATTGTGCGACTCACACTGTATCCCAGTTTTCGGCTGGCTTCCTGCTGCAAGGTACTGGTGGTGAAAGGTGCCGCGGGCGATCGGCGGGCAGGTTTGGTCACAAGATTGCACACGGCAAAATCCTTTCCTGCCAACGATTCCAGCAGCAAGTGCGCTTGAGTCTCATCGGCCGGACGTTGTGTGCATTCTGCCTGCAATGTGCGTCCGTTGTCGTCGAAAAAGCCCACGATGCGATAGTTACTTTTTGCCTTAAAGTTCTTGATTTCTTCTTCGCGCTCCACCGTAAGGCGCACCGCCACGCTCTGCACACGACCTGCGCTAAGCGAAGGTTTTATTTTTTGCCACAGTATGGGACTAATCTCATAGCCCACCAAACGGTCGAGCACACGACGCGCCTGCTGTGCATTGACAAGATTCATATCTATGTCGCGAGGATGCTCCAGCGCTTCCAAGATAACACCTTTGGTAATCTCGTTGAACACAATGCGTTTGGCCTTTTCGGGAGCGATTTCCAACGTCTCGCGCAAATGCCACGCAATGGCCTCTCCTTCGCGGTCCTCATCGCTTGCCAACCACACCACCTCGGCCTTTTTGGCTTCGCGTTTCAATTCGACCACCAATTTATGCTTATCCTCACCAACTTGGTATTTGGGTTCATATTGGTGTTCTATGTCGATGCTCATATCGCTCTTTGCCAAGTCGCGTATGTGGCCGTAACTGGACAGCACCTTATAGTCGTCGCCAAGATATTTTTGGATGGTCTTAGCCTTTGACGGGGACTCTACAATAAACAAATTCTTCATCTTTTATGACGCTTTTTCGTTAGGCTCGGCCACGTACCGGAAAAAGGGAGCCGTAATTTGCCATTTTTTTCAAAAAAATAATTTGCAAAGATACCATTGTATTTTCAATCTACAAAAAAACTTTTTCTACCACCACAATATCAACATGTTGCAAAGACATCATTTTCTTGTATGAAGGGTGGTTTTCCCTCTCGACTTTGCAAAATTTCACGGTCGACACCTCAAAACTTCACTTGGTCTTTACTTTATTGTTCTGTAAGTCAAAAAATAATATTATATATTATTCTGTTTATTCCTCTTTCACCACGGCAGTCCCATGACTTTCTCTTCGGTTGGACGGCTCAATAAAACGCTGGCGCAGTGAGATGCGCCACCGCCACTCCTTGCAAGTTCTTTTTTGTCGTAAAACATACGCGACTTGCTGTATTTACATGAAATAATTTGCGCACCTAATACCCATCAACTACTCATCAACTACCCATCAACTATCGATAAATTATGGGTAGTTGATGAGTAGTTGATAAGTAGCTGATGAGTTCCTTATCTTTTGTTAGTGACAAATAACTACTCCTCTTACTGTAAGGCCGCGGGAGGTCTTCCCACGGCCTTGTGGCTTTGTTGTGAACGCTATCCGCATAAAGGAGGGACACGAGCCGTCTCCTCCTAACAAACAGGGGGCGTTAATGTTTCCTCACTATCTGCGTATTGCCGTCGGCATTGAGCAAGACAAGTTTTGCGCTGTTCTTTTTTCCGTTGCGCAGGAAGGCCACGGTCACTTCATCACCTGGGTTAAAGCGTCCCACCTCCTCCATCATTTGCGAGTAGGACTGCACTGGCATGTCGTTCACTGCCAATATGACATCTCCGGCGCGCAATCCTGCCTTTTCGGCAGCTCCACCTTTGACGAGCCGGCCAAGGTACACACCATCCATATTGTCTGAACCGGCCTTTCGGGCCAACGTCTCGTCCATCTCGGCCACTTGTACGCCCAAATATCCACGTTGCACGCTGCCATAAGCCTTTAGGTCGTGTGCCACTTTTATGGCTATAGCGGAAGGGATGGCAAAGGAATAGCCGATGTAGTTGCCCGTGGCTCCGGATGCTATCGCCGCTATTATCCCTATCAGTTCGCCGTTAGCGTTCACCAAGGCGCCGCCGCTGTTGCCGCTGTTGACGGCGGCATCGGTTTGCAAGAAACTCTCAATGGGGCTGTCTACACCGCCGGGGTTGTTTATGATGTTAATGTCACGCGCCTTGGCGCTAATGATGCCTGCGGTCACGGTGCTGGTGAGGTTCAGCGGGTTGCCGATGGCCAGTACAGGCTCGCCCAGTTGAACAAGGTCGCTGTTGCCAAAGGGTATCGTAGTATATCCTGTGCCTTCTATCTTGATGACAGCAAGGTCGGTGGCGGGGTCGGTACCCACGACGCGGGCGGGCAGGGTGCGTTTGTTGTTCAGTGTGACGGTGACACGTTCGGCATCGGCAACCACGTGATTGTTGGTGATGATGTAGCCATCTTCCTGGATGATGACTCCGCTGCCGAATGCCTCAAACTCGCGCTTTTGCTTTAAGCCACTGTCAAATATCACGCCAAAGAACGACTGGTAGAGCGGCGTCACTTTCGATACAACGGTTTTGATGTGCACCACCGCGTCAATGGTTTGAGCGGCTACCTGCGTGAAGTCGGTCTGCACTATGGTGGCGCGCTGAGCCATTGGGTCGGAAGAGACCTCCTTTTGCGCCTGCGCCTCTTGGTTGGGCGATTGGCAGCCCAGTAGACTGATGGCAAGGATGATTAACAAACTTTTTTTCATAGTTACAAATCTTTTTATTACCTTATAACAAAAAATGTGCCATTTTAGTATACATGTCGTTTTTTTTTCGTATCTTTGCGAATTGGAAAAGTTAAGTATTAACGGCAGGAAACGCTTGCAACGACCATATTATCCATGCAGTTGCGCCTGTGGCCCAATGCACAAGGACGACCGCAAACCGCCCCAGCCAATAACCATAGTAATAACAAAGACCAACATGAAGATTGTCATTCTGGGCACAGCATATCCTTTTCGAGGTGGGCTCTCCGCTTTCAACGAAAGGCTGGCACACGAATACCAGCGCATGGGGCACGATGTGGACATCTTCACCTTCACACTGCAATATCCCAGGTTTCTGTTTCCTGGCAAGACGCAGTTTTCAGACGAGCCTGCTCCATTGGGGCTGAAAATAAGGCGCCGAGTAAATTCATGCAACCCTTTCAACTGGCTTGCCGTGGGGAGAGAAATACAAGCCCTGAAGCCCGACCTGCTTATTGTGAAATATTGGATCCCCTTTATGGCGCCCTGCCTTGGAACGATAGCGAGGCGCGCAAAGAACAGAGGAGCGACCTATGTGGTATCAATCCTGGATAACGTAATCCCGCATGAGCACAGACCTGGAGACCACCTTTTTTCGAGATACTTTGTGCGCAGCGTGGACGGATTTGTGGCCATGAGCCGCAGCGTGCTGGCCGACCTAAACCAATTCGATGCTCTCAAGCCGCGAGCATTTTGTCCACACCCCCTCTATGACCATTATGGCGAACTCATTGCCAAGGAGGATGCGCGAAAATTTCTGGGGCTGGAAACGGGAGGACGTTATGTGCTTTTCTTCGGCTTCATTCGCGCCTACAAGGGGCTGGACTTGCTGCTGGGCGCACTCGCCGACGACCGCCTGAAAAAACTGAATGTGAAACTAATTGTGGCGGGTGAATTCTATGGCGACCCTAAACCATATTTGGACGAGATTGCGCGCTTGGGAATAGCCGACAGGGTGGTGCTGAAAACCCACTTCATACCCGACAGTGAGGTAAACCGCTATTTTCGCGCTTGCGACATTGTGGCTCAGCCCTATAAGACGGCCACACAAAGCGGCGTAACGCAGATTGCCTTCCATTTCGAGAAGCCAATGCTGGTGACCAACGTGGGCGGACTGCCTGAAATAGTGCCAAACGGAAAGGTGGGCTATGTGGTGGAACCCAACGCGAGACGCATCGCCAACGCACTAGCAAACTACTACGAGGAAGGACTGGAAGACGCTTTCACCTACGGAGTGGCGGAAGAGAAGAAAAAATACAGTTGGCAAAACATGGCGGCAGCCATTACAAAACTGATGAACGATGATAATAAGAAGTAAAGCACCCTTGAGATTGGGACTCGCTGGCGGCGGAACGGACGTGTCGCCCTATAGCGACCTGTATGGTGGCGCCATACTCAACGCCACGGTGGACCTGTTTGCATACACCACCATTGTGCCCACTAACAACGGCAAGGTGGTGTTCGAGGCTCCCGACAACCACAACCTGACGGAAGAACACGAGAACGCCATGCAACTGGACACGAACGGCTACTTCATCCTGCACAAAGGGGTGTATAACCGCGTAGTGAAGCAATTTGTGGGACACCCTCTATCACTGCGAATATCAAGCCACGTAGACGCACCAGCAGGAAGCGGCATGGGCACCTCGTCCACCCTCGTAGTTAGCATTTTAGGCGCCTACGTGGAATGGCTCAAACTGCCGCTGGGAGAATATGACATCGCACGACTGGCCTACGAGATTGAACGCCTGGATTTGGGACTGGCGGGCGGTAAACAAGACCAATACGCAGCCACCTTCGGAGGGTTCAACTTCATGGAGTTCCACAGCGACAATGTCATCGTGAACCCTTTGCGCATACGCTCGCGCTGCCAATATGAACTAAACCACAACTTGGTGCTGTACTACACCGACACCAGCCACGTCTCGGCTGACATCATCAAGGAACAGCAACACAACGTAAAAGATCAGAAGCAAAGCAGCATA
>JAXFQM010000134.1:0-2250 GCA_034178965.1 Bacteroidales bacterium
TGCCTACCCGATAAACGCCATGGGCATTTCAAAGGCTATGGAGGAAAAGGTCGCCATCGCAAAAAGTCGTACAAGCGGTAAAACGAGGATCTGCTGCACACGTTACGGCAACGTCATGGCCTCGCGCGGCTCCGTCATCCCGCGTTTTGTCGAGCAGATAAAGTCCGGACTCCCTCTTACGATAACCGAACCGGCGATGACCCGTTTCATCATGAGCCTTGAAGAGGCTGTAGACCTTGTTCTGTTTGCCTTTGAGCATGGACAAAATGGCGATATCCTTGTTCAGAAAGCCCCTGCCTGTACGATTCAGACACAGGCGGAAGCAGTTTGTGAACTTTTCGGCGGTCAGTCGAAATATGCGGGGATTGGCGAAGCCTCGGCTGTTGTAAAGCGGTTGAAAGAGGAGATTAAGGTCATCGGCATCCGCCATGGCGAGAAGATGTACGAGACGTTGCTCACCAACGAGGAATGCGCAAAGGCGGAAGATTTGGGCAACTTCTACCGCGTGCCAGCCGACAACCGTTCTTTGAACTACGACAAGTTTTACTCCGATGGCGACGTGAAACGGGTAACGCTTACTGAGTTCAATAGCGACAACACCCGCCGCTTGAATCTTGAGGAAACCAAAGAGAAGATTGCCAGTTTGGTCTATATTCAAAACGAACTCAACGGAATCCCTAACATCGTGAAATAATGAATATATTAGTTACTGGTGCCAAGGGGTTTGTGGGGAAAAATCTCTGTGCGGAACTAATAAACATTCGTGACGGCAAAGCCAAATGTTATGGGGGCATTACTGTCGATGAGGTGTTTGTATATGACGTTGATTCCACCCCAGAACAACTGGACATCTGGTGCAAAGAATGTGATTTTGTTTTCAACCTTGCAGGGGTTAATCGTCCTCAATATCAGGATGAGTTCATGGAGGGAAATTTCGGGTTTGCTTCTATGCTGCTCGACGCCTTGAAAAAGCACAAGAATACCTGTCCTGTGATGCTCTCTTCGAGCCAGCAGGCAAGTCTTACAGGCCGCTTCGGAAACAGCGAGTACGGCAGAAGCAAGAGGGCAGGGGAGGATTTGTTCCTGAATTATGGAATGGAAACTGGTGCTAAAGTGTTGGTCTACCGCTTTCCGAACCTTTTTGGCAAGTGGTGCCGCCCAAATTACAACAGCGCAGTGGCCACCTTCTGCCACAACATTGCCAATGATTTGCCGATACAGGTGAACGACCCATCGGTGGAACTGGAACTGCTTTACATTGACGACTTGGTGTCCGAAATGATGGCGGCACTGAAAGGGGATGAGCATCATTGCGAGTTCAACGGACTGGAAGTGGTACAAAAAGCAGACGGCAGCTATTGCTTCTGTCCCGTGACCCATAAGGTGACTTTGGGTAGAATTGTGGAGCTGTTATACCGGTTTGCTGAACAGCCAAAAACATTGAACATTCCCGAGATACCTAATGATAGTTTTGAAAAGAAACTGTATTCCACTTATCTGAGTTACTTGCCAAAGGAGAAAGTCTCATTCCCACTGAAGATGAATGTCGATGCTCGTGGCTCTTTTACCGAATTGGTACACACGCTCAATTGTGGACAGGTCTCCATCAACATCTCGAAACCGGGCATTACAAAGGGGCAACATTGGCACCACACCAAATGGGAACAGTTTATCGTGGTGAAAGGGCATGGACTAATTCAACAACGAAACCTCAACGACCAGGATGGCAAGGTGCTGGAATGGGAAGTGAGCGGCGACAAGATAGAGGCGGTACACATGCTGCCGGGCTACACGCATAACATCATAAACCTTTCCGATACCGAAGACCTGGTGACGGTGATGTACTGCAACGAAATCTTCAACCCCGACAAACCCGACACTTTTTTTGAGCCTGTGCAATAATCCCCCCATTTCGCCTAATACAATGGTTCGGTAAGAAAATATTAACATTTAGGCGGCCGGTGCCGCCATATTGAAGAGTTCTTTGACAATTTTGGCATTTATTGACTTGTTGGGTCGAAACCCAGACAAGACAAAAAATCGTTTCATGAGGTACGTGTTGTATAACAGCGACTTAATGTTAGCGATAGAAAAGGTTTGATATTTCTTCCTGATGACCACTTTGGCCACATTCACGGCAGAGAGAGAAGCGTTGAAGGCGAACTCCAGCTTTGCATAATCCCTCGCTTGGCAGTCGCAAAGCCCTGTAAACTGTTTCCCGTCACGATAACAAAACTCGATTTGGAAACG
>JAXFQM010000027.1:0-26621 GCA_034178965.1 Bacteroidales bacterium
GGCGGAAGTCCATGATGGCCATGTTGTCGGTATAGCCGTGCCTGATAGCCCAACGGAGAAACCAACGGAGGAATCCGATGTTTTTGTAGATGGTGGTGTTGCGCATACCGTTGTCAAGAAGGTATTGCAGGAACTTGCGCAGTCCGTCCTCATCGAGGTCGGAGAAAGTGAGCAGGGGAGCGAAGCCTTGCAGGTGCTTTTTGAGGGTGCGGAACTTGGTCGTGGTGCCGTTCGTCCAGCCGTTCTGGTGGCTCTGTGTCTCAATGAACATGTCAAGGTAGTCGTAGATGGTCGGGTCTGCCTTGGTGCCTGATATGCCGAAATAGCGTCCGAGTTCGGCTTTCAGATGGTCGGTGGTCGGTATGGCATCCTCCACATGGTATTTGGCGAAGAGGGTGTCAATGAACACCTCCACGGCGGCGAGTTCCTTGTTGATGGATGCGCCGGTGTCCGTGTCGTGCCTGTATGCGGAACGCACACGCATGACCTGTGGCACCCAATAGGCGGCATCCACCTTAAGCCCGGTGAGCATGTCCACACGCTGTCCGCCCCATGTGACGCGGAGGCGGATGTGCGGCAAGGCATCGGCTTTGGCGGCGGTCTTGCGTTTTAGGTCGAAGCGGACGGAGTATTTCATTGGTTGGTATCTTCTGCGAAGCGTGAAGCCTCAGCCCTCAGTTCATCGGCATAGGTGTAGATGTCATCAAGGCAGGTCAGTGTGTACTTGACCTCTGACTTGTCAGCCTTCACGATGGCGAGGCGTTTGTTGGCGGTGTTGAAATAGAGGCGACAGATGATCTTGCGATTGTTGTCGTCAATCATGATGGCAAAGTAGGACTGTGCGTCCCTGTAGGCTATCCTTTCGGCTGGAATGATGTTGCGGAGGATGGCCTTTATTATGTAGAAGCCCTCCAGCTCTTCATCCGTGGTGATGATTTTGTGCTCATCATCGGCTGTGGCTGGCTGGTTGTCGGCTACAGGCTCAGTGATGGTGGTCTGCTCCGGCTTGGCCTCAGTGGTGGCCATGGCGATGTTGAGGCGGTCGGCTATAGCATCGTTGATGTGATTTTCCAATGAGCGTTTGATGAGCGGCGTGAACTGCTCCAACACCTTCTGTGTTGCGGGTCCGTCATAGACACGTTTTGTGAGCAGCTTGACGAAATCGTCAGACGGATTGGCGAACTCTTCACGGATGATGCTTTTCAGCTCAGACATGTATTTCAGTTCGCTGGCGGTGCTGATGATGGTGTCGATGTCGAAATAGGATTTATGGAACTTTTTTAGCTCCTCAACCTGGTCGTCTCGCAGGTCCTCCATGTTCACCACCAAGAATGGGGTCGTGTCCATGATGTTCTCACGCACAAGGTCGGAATAGAAGCGGTATTCAATGCCGTTGGTCAGCACTCCGAACTTGGCCTTGGAGGCTACGAAATACTTTTGCAGCTGCGTCTCATGCAGGTTGAGGTCCTGCTGCCAATGTTTGCATTCGATGAGCATGATTGTCTCACCGTCCTTGCGGATGGCATAGTCAATCTTCTCACCCTTTTTCTTTACAAGGTCGCAGTCCATTTCCGGCACAACTTCGGTAGGGTCGAACACATCATAGCCGAGAGACTGAATGAACGGCATGATGAAAGCGTTTTTGGTGGCCTCTTCCGTTGCGATGCTGTCCTTCACCTTGGCGATGCGGGCAGACAACTGTTTGATTTGGTCTTTGAAGTCCATGTATTTTGAATATTTGTTTGTGATAACATCTTGATAAGCTGCCCGATTTGGTCGGACTGCTGGCGGTTGGTTTCCGTGAGGTCCTGAATGACCTTCTGCTGGCTCTTCACGATCTCAATGAGGTCAGATGGCAGGGCTGTCTTGTTGCCACCCACAATGTCACCGCCGGCCTTGTTATTATTCCCTATCACATTTCCGGTGTCTTTGAGCATTTGACCTTTCCCAGTAAGCAACCAGTCATAGGAGATTTCGGGGTAGCGTCGAACTATTGCCTTTGCCATGAACTTTGAAATCGGAGTATTACCCGAAGAAATATTGCGGATTGTGCTATACTCCTTCCCAATTTCTTCTGCAAACTCGTTCAATTTCAAGTTGAAATGACTGCAAATCGCGTTAATTCGATAGGAATCTGTTTGCTGATAATTCTCGTTATACTTCATAGTTTCAAATGTTTATGAAAATATGTCAATATAATGACTTTTTAGGTGTAATTTTCCAATCTAAACGTCCATTTTTTGACTATTTTCAAGGTTTATTTTTTATCATCCTGTAAAAATTTTTATTTTCTATATATCTTTATTTCAGTTCTTTATAATTTTGTGTCGAAAAAATGACAAAATTTATTCTCGTATGTCAAAAAAATGACTTATCTTTGCATTGAAAATTTAATCACAAATATGATTGCAAATATAAGCAAAAAAATTGACATGTAAGTAAAAATCTTAAAACTGAAAGAAAGAAATGTTGAAACACGAATTTGAAGAAAGAATCGGGAAGCAAGTCACCGATGAAGAGTTCCGCAAGGCTGAAATCGTGTATATGGATGACAGCAACACGGACAAAGACACCTTCTGCAAGATGTGGAAGGGTCTCAATGAGGTAGCCAGAGAATACATGCTCAGGATGGCATTGCAGAGCAGCGAGCGCCGCTTGAAAATCGAACACAAGGATAAGGTGCTGCTTGACATCGCAGTCATGGCCGAGTGTGCTGATGAAAATGGCATACGCAAAGAAATCCGCAATGAGCTGGATATTGTCAAGGTCGTAAGGTACTTGACGGGTGCTGGCCTCACAATCCGCAGAGAGGATATTGAGAGACTCCTTCACAAAGCAGAGTAGGCTGTTAATCAAGTATTAATCATTAATAACAAATCAATATGAACGCAAGAATTGAATACAACAATGGTGATGTCCTCCACATCGAGGATGGTAGTCTGACCGTCTCACAGGTCGAGCAACAGGCCCGCATGTTCAAGCCCACAGGGGCAGTGGCATTCAGAATATGGGTGCGTAACGCGAGAACACTTTGGAAGGTCGCCTAAAGGTACAGAGGGGGTGGAGAGAGTTCTTTCAAGCATGATCCACATTGCATACTCCGCCCCCTTTAATTAAGAACATAAAATATAAAAAATCATACAATGGAAAAAACAAATGAAAGAGTGATGTCAAACAAGAAAATCATCGAAAGTTTAGATCGCATAGAGAAATTGATTTTACTGAGAGCCAAGAATGTCTACACAGTCGCAGAGGTTGCTTATTACTTTGGTGTGACTGTAGGCTTTATTGAAAGATTGACGTGTAAAAAGCAGATTCCATACTACAAACGTGGCAGGATGAAATATTTTGACCGCAAAGAGATTGAGGATTGGGCAAAGGCCATCAAAGTACCTGTCATGCAGACAACGACAATATGTGTTCCTAATTCTAAGGATGAATAAAAAATGAAAAGAGTGATTTCACCGGCCAAGGCCGAACGCATCAAGCGGCATGACAAAATCTGCCGCCTGTATGAAGAGAATGTTGATAAGTATGAGAGCCGGACGGAACTTTACAACTACATAGCCGCCAAGGTCGGTGTGGTGTATCAGACCGTCATAAGGGTGCTGCAGAGCCGTAACCTCATAACCAGCGAAAGGACGGAGGAAGTGTTATGATACCCAATCAGAGAGACGACAAGATGATTGTCCAGATGACCAAGGGCGAGCTGTATGAGTTGGTCGGCGAGATTGTCAGCAGCAAGCTCCAAGGGCTGACAGATGCCATTGCTGACCGTGTGGCCGAGGTGTCCGTTGGGAGCGACATCGTGATGGGCGGTGAAGAGATAGCCAGGACTATCGGTGTGAACAGAAACACCATGTATAAGATGATGAACGAGGGCAAACTGCCCTGTGTGAAGCACTACGGCAAGAAACTGACTGCAAGGCGCAGCGAACTGTATAAGGCAATAAGTAATATATCATAAAGTCAATAAAATGAAAAAAGTAGTCATGAAGCGTCTGACGCTTCAAAATTTCAAGAATTTCCGTCAGCAGACATTCGATTTCGGAGCTGATGAGACAACGGTCAGCGGTCGCAATGCGAGTGGCAAGACCACCATGTTTGACGCTTTCTGCTGGCTCTGGACAGGTGCCGACAGCCAAGGCCGCACGACCTTTGACATCAAGACCAGAGGCGCGGATGGTGAGCCGATGCACAAGGCAGAGCATAGCGTTGAGGGCGTGTTTGACATCGACGGCACGGAGCTGACGTTGAGACGCATCTACAAAGAGAAATGGGGTCGTGTTCCTGGCAGCGAGGAAGAGGTGCTGATGAGCCATGAGACCACCTACGAAATCAACAGCCGCAAGGTGCGCACCAAGACGAAGTTTGAGCAGGTCATTGGCGAGATAGTCCCCAAGCAGTGGTTTCGTCTGCTGACCTGCGAGGGTGCTTTCTTCGAGCAGAGCGATGATGCACAGAAAAACATCCTGTATCAGTTTGCGCAGGGTGTGGATGATGCAGCAGTCGCTTCGAGTGATGAGCGTTTTGCGGCACTCATTGAGGCTCTGGGTGACAAAAGCATGGAGGTGGAGCATAAAGAGATACTTGACACCAAGCGCAAGGTCAAGGGTGAGCTGGAAAAGATACCCGGACGCATCGCCACGGCACAGGATGTCTGCCCTGAAGATAAGGATTGGGTGGCCATTGCCGATGAGAGAGACCGCCTTGTCGCGGAGCGTGAGCAGGTGAGAAAGGCGATGATGGACAAATCAGAGGCGTACCGTCTGCGTCAGCAGGTGTTCATGGACAGACAGGCCGAAATCAGCAAGATAGAGGCTGACCTGATGGAGTTTCGCAACAAGGCCAAACTCATGGCCAGAGAGAGCCGCAGGACTGCTCTGGATGCCGTTGCCGAGGCGAAGGGAAAGCTGGCCAACGTACAGCATCAAATCAAAGATGCCGAGTGGAAGATTGGCATTGATGAGGGTTACATCAAGGACACCAAGGAACGCATGGACAAACTCATGGCAGACTATGAAGCCAAGGAGGCGGAGCAATTCACCTACGATGACAAGGCTCTTGTCTGCCCCACATGCCATCGCCCATACGATGCTGCCGATGCTGATGCCATGATAGACACGTGGCGTGGCAACTGGCAATCAGCCAAGGCAAACGCACTTGAAAAGATAATGCAGGAAGGGAAATCCCTCAATCAGACCCTTGAAAGCAAGGAGCAGGCTGTTGCAAAGCAGCGTGAGCTTCTGGATGCCTTAAAGGCTGATGAGGCGAACATCGAAGCAGAAATCAAGCGTCTGGAGGCTTCCGTTCCTGCCGAGCAGCAGGTTGTCGAGACCGAGGCGGAGAAAAATCTTGTGGCAAAGATAGCAGCTGCAAAGGCACAGCTGGAGGCCGACAAAGCAAATGCCGGCACGAATGCAGACGATGGGAACACAGACCGCCTGAATGAGCTGGATGCGAGCATCAGCCAACTTGACAGGGACCTGTCACAGCGCGACACCTTCAACCGTTGCTGGGAGGAAATACAGCGTCTGCAAGGTCAGCAGACCGAGTACAACAAGCAGTTGGCCGAGTTGGAGCGCAAGGAAACCGACATCACGGACTTCATCAAGACAAAGGACCGCATGGCCTTGGATGCCATCAACAGCCATTTCCGCATTGCCCGCTTCTCATTCACAGACCAGCGTCTCAACGGCAATGAGAAGATAGCATGTAATTGCACAGACATCCACGGCGTACCGTATGGGAGCGTCAATGCGGCCATGAGGGTGAACATGGGGATTGATGTAATCAATGCCATCAGCGAGCTTGCAGGGGTGCGTATGCCGCTCTTCGTGGACAATGCAGAGAGCGTAAACCAGGTGCTTGACAGCGAGGCGCAGCGCATACTCATGTCCGTCACCACAGACGATTTGAAAGTTCAGTATTAATAATCACAAAATCATTAAAGAAATGGGAACTACAACAATGGTACCACAGCAGCCCCAACAGGGCAGCGTGGCGGTCAAGCAGACCGCGAAAGACAAGATGCAGGTGTTCAAGGGCAAGCTCTATGGACCTGACATGATGGAAATGTGGCAGAAGAGCTTCGGCGACTTTGCACAGAGCCAAATGGCGGCATTGATGACAGAGGTCAGCCGCAATCCCAAACTCCTTGACTGCGACGCGGTGAAGGTCATCCTGGTAGGCAAGTCCATCAGCGACCTGGGCCTTCCTGTCAGCAGCAGTCTGGGCTATGCCTACATCGTGCCTTATGGCACTGAGCCGACCATGATCGTGAGCTACAGAGGCTATATCCAGTTGGCTCTCCGCACAGGCCAATACAGAGACATCAATGCTGATGTGGTCTATGAGGGCGAGACCGTCACCACGGACAGGCTGACAGGCCGTATCACCATCACAGGTGAGCCTATCAGCAGCAATGTCATCGGCTACTTCGCTTTCTTCGAGTTGAAGGAAGGTTTTGCCAAGTGCCTTTACATGACAAAGCGCCAGATGGTGCATTATGCAAAGCGTTTCGCCAAGACGCTGAGCAAGTACAGCATTGAGACCATTGACGGCATGGCCAGCAAGCCCTACGAGCCTGAAAATCAGCAGGGGCTTGGATGGACAGGCGACTATCACAGCATGGGCATTAAGACCGTTCTGCGCCGTCTGCTCAACAAATGGGGTCTGCTCTCCACCGAAATGCAGAAAGCCCTTGATGAGGATGAGCGGAATGACAATGAGCAGCAGTCTGTCGGCCGCACGGTGGACTTTGCTCCGGCAGAGGTCATTGAGACCGCTCCTGCTCAACAGCAGCAGTCCGCACAGCCAGCCCCGCAGCAGCCGCAGGGTGGCGCAGTACAGGCACAGATGCAGATGCAGCAGCAACAGCCACAGGCGAGAACATCACAGCAATTCTTCAAGTAATCAACATTCTTTTTTTTCAGTGAGCTGGGCGGGTGCGCCCGTCCGGCTCTTTTCAAAAGATATGGGAACACAAATCAAGATAATCGGAAGCGGAAGCAAGGGCAACTGTTACCTGCTTGAGACATCGACAGAGACGTTGATGTTGGAGGCTGGTATGCCGTTGAAGGACGTGCGCGCACAGATGGATTTCGGCAAGTCCTTGGCCGGTGTGTTGGTGAGCCATCAGCACGGCGACCATGCAGGGCATTTGGCCGAGGTCTCAACGCTTGGTGCCGCCATCTACACCAACTCCGCTGTCCGCAGCATCATGCCCGATGACGTGCAGAGGTGCATCCACGTCATGGATGTGGAGGCGACATGCGCTGTGGGTGGCTTCAAGGTCGTGCCGTTTGAGTTGAAACATGATGTGGAGTGCTACGGCTTCCTCATCTGGCATGAAGAGCTGGGTAAGCTGCTTTTCGTCACCGACACCACGTCATGCGACTACAATTTCAATGGCCTCAGCCACATCATGATTGAAGCCAACTATGATGATGCAATCCTCATGAAAAATGTTGAGGATGACATCGTGCCTGTCAGTGTGGCGGAACGTGTAAGACGGTCGCACATGGAACTGACGGACACGAAATTGTTTTTGGAGGGCGTGGACGGCTCCAATCTGAAAGATGTGATACTTATACACCTCAGCGGCAAAAACAGCCGCAGAGAGGCATTCTGTGAGGCCGTGAGGCGCATTGTCGGTGTGCCTGTCTATGCGGCCGAGGCTGGTAAGACATTATTATTCCTTAAATAAATTACAAATCAAAATGGAAATCACAGAGAAACAAATCAGCGCTGCCTATGAGGTGGCCGATGAGAACACCAAGAAAGTGCTGGATGCACTGTTTGGAAAGAAGAAAGACAACCGCCCTGTCACGGAGCGTGTCAAGACCTTTGAGGATGCTTGCCGTGAGCTGGGTGACAACCATCCTTTCGTAGAGGCATGGAGGACATGTAGCAATGCCTTTGGCGATGATGACAAAGACTTTGCGGATGTACTCGCATACCTCAAGCTCCGCATCATAGTGGCGGCTCTCAATGAGGGATGGGAACCAAAGTTTGAAGAGGAGGAGTACCGATGGGCTCCGTGGTATTGCCTCTATACGAAAGAGGAATGGGAAGATCTGGATGATGATGTCAAGGCTAAAGGCCGCGTCGTTGGTCGGTCGTACTACGATGCGAGCGCGTATGGCGGCGTCGTGTATGCGGATGCGTATTACGCCTCTTCGTACTCGCCTGCGGACATCGGGTCGCGCCTTGCCTTCAAATCAGAGGCTCTGGCCAAGTATGCCGGTGAGCAGTTCATTGACATTTACATTGATTTCATGATGTCAAATGTCAAGGCGTAATGTAACAAGGAACGTGAAAGTGGAAGCCACTCTCGGCACATGCCGAGAGTGCGCCCTCCACTACGATGAGCATGAGCTGACGAATTACGAGCCACGGCGTTTCTTCATGTGCAAGTGTCCTCATGAGCAGTGGTCGCAATTCCTTGATAAAATGTGTGTCAATGGCAAATTCCAAAGGAAATAGCAAGTACACGATTGACGATGACATCCTTGCCACCGGATTGAATGGGAATGACCTTACCATTTATGCCCTCATTCACTCCTATTGCAAGCATGGTCAGGATTTCTTCGGCTCAATTCAGTACATCATGGAACGCACAAACACAGGGCGCAGGACTGTATTGGATGTGCTGCAGCGGCTCATTGAAAAAGGGTTTATTGAGAAAGTAGGTCAAGAGAAGATAGGGGTGTCAACGTGTACATACAGATTGGGAGCAGGTGCGAAATCCGCACTACCAACACGTGCGAAATCTGCACCAGTGCAGAAACAGCACCAGTGCGAAATCCGCACCACTACAAGTGCGGAAACCGCACCCGACACGTGCGGAAACCGCACCACCACAGGTGCGAAATCCGCACCTGTCAATAATAATGTAATATATGATAAGAGTGATAAGAAAGATGATATTAAAAGTATAGATAATTCTTCATCTAAAGATGAAGGGCAAACCGAAACAAGTTCGGTTTTGCCTTCCGAAAAAAATGTTGATGATGTGGTTGAGGCTGCCGTAGAGGTTGAGGACGGTGCCGCAGGAAGAAAGAAAAGTTCCGCGAAAAGAAAGAAGTACAGCGAGGCCGAGACAGAGCTTCACAGGCGGTGCAGGGAGGCGTTTGAGGGGGTGTTTGTGGGTGCGAAAGGCACAGAGTACTATTGGACGGCAAAGGACAGCGGTGCGCTGGTAGGAATACTGAAACAGATTCGCTTCCACATGGAAGAGGCAGACAGAGAGAATGTGGAAACGGTGTTTGTGAACTTCCAAGCCTTCATCAGCCTTGTCATGAAGAAATGCGATGAGTGGACGAAGCAGAACTTTTCTCCTACGCTTCTCAACAGCAAATTCAACGAGATTTATTCAAAACTTAAGAACAATACGAAAGATGGAAACTCAATTAGTCAGCAAGCAGCAGGGCAGCGTGTCGCTGCAAGAGACGATAACGAATACCTTGCCAGCATTCTTGCAGATCTACACGCCGGCGGCAATCAGTGAGACCTTTCATGAGGTGCGCACGATGGAGCTTGCAATCACATCCGGCGCTCCTTGCCTGAAACGGTTGGCCAGAACAGAGGGCTGCAACAGCAGGATGGTCGAGGCGGTGATGAAGATGCACCTGGTCGCCCTTGATGTGTTCCTGAAGCAGAAAGACGGACTGACCAAGGAAGAGATAGAACTCATTGTTGAGGAAGTCATGGACAAGTGGGGCAATCTTCTCTCCTTCGCCGACATCAATGTGGTGTTCAGAAATGCCAAGCTGGGCAGGTATGGGGAACTGTACCAACAGCTGACATGCGCCAAGGTGGTCAAGTGGTTTGATGACTATGCAGATGAGCGCATGGAAATGGCCTATGACATGAACAGGCAAAAGGACAGGGAAATGTACGGCCGTCAGCGGCTCACGACAGAGCAGATGGCAAATTCCATTGGTTCCATCTATTCCATAAATGAGGATGGCAGACTGATTATAGACCCGAAAAAGGTAGAACGTAATGCCATGGAGGCACAAAAGGCGAGAGAGGAAAAGAAGGAGGCTGAAAACAAGCGTAAGCGTGATGCAGCCGAAATGATGCGCTGGGAGGTCGAATATAAAGTAAAGTGCATCATGGGAAAGCCCGAAAGCGAGTGGAGCGAGAATGAGAGAAAACTTGTAAATCAATATAATAATTCACAAAATCAAAGCAAGAAATGAAAATCTTACGAAACATCAAGAAATGGATCTGCAGGGCGTTCCGTGTCGAGTATTGCCTGAGGGTAATATCGGCAGGGCAGATGGAGCCGCCACGCTACAGCACGGAGAGGCGGCTGATGGTTGGTCCTATTCGTGCGTTGCGGAATGGTGAGTACTGGACGCTTTACAAGAAAGGACCTTTCTTCATGGGGGAGCGTCCTGTTGAATGGGGGCAGGCCCCAAGAAAGGAGGAAGCATGACCGACAAAGAAATCACCCAAGTAGTGTGTGCAGTGCTGGGTGTGTCGGAGGATGACATCAGCGGTCACTCCAGATGGTGCAACCTTGTATTCGCGCGGTTTATCCTGTCCATGTTCCTGCTTGAGCGCACGTCGCTTGATATGGAGGCGATAGCGGAACGGATGCACAGGCAGACCAAGACCATCGCCTACTATGTGGAGCGGTACAGGGAGGATTACAACTCATTTCCGAGGTTTAAGGCCAAGGCCGATGCAGTAAGGAGGGCGCTTGATGGAGAGGTATGACATGATAATCGGCATTGACCCCGACCGCGAGAAAAGCGGCGTGGCGAGGCTGGGGGTCAAGAACAGGGTGATAGAACTGTACAACATGGCCTTCCCTGAGCTGTTGGACTTCATACAGGCGGAGCATAGGAAGATTGGCACCATGTTCCGTCTGTTGGTGGTCGTTGAGGCTGGCTGGATGGTACCGAGTGTGAACTTCCATCCCTCACAGGGTCGCAGGGCGCAGAAAATCGCCTATGATGTGGGTGCCAATGCAGAGACAGGCCGCAAGATTGTCGAAATGTGCCGGCATTGGGGCATTGAGGTAAGGGAGCAGCATCCGCTGAAGCTGATTTGGCGCAAGGGAAAAATCTCCGCTGATGAGTTCCAGCAGGTGACAGGATTTGCAGGAAGATGCAATCAAGATGCGCGTGATGCAGGTCTGATAGCCTGGTATGCAGCCGATTTGCCGTTCAGATTGAGGGTCTGAAAGTGGTGGAAATCAATGTCCGATAACTTGACCCATAACTTTTGGAGAGAAAAACATACATCAGATTTTTTATAAGTAATTTTGTAACATGAACTTAAAGGAAATTAAGACCGTAAAAACCTCCACTTTGGAGGCGAACAGAGGCCAGATTGAGGGGTTGCCGAAAAATCCCCGCAAGTGGTCGTCTGACGATGTGGATGTGCTGGCACGCTCCATCGAGGAAACGCCGGAGCTGATGATGGCACGTCCGCTCATTGTGGTGCCGAAGGGCAAGAAGCACGTCGTGTTGGGCGGAAACATGAGGCTGGAGGCAGTCAGACGGCTTGGGTGGAAAGAATGTCCATGCTTCGTGTTCAAAGGCCTCACAGAGGAAAAAATGAAGGAAATTGTTCTCAAAGACAATTCCTCATTCGGTGATTGGGATACTGATGAGCTGGCCAACCAGTGGGATGACCTTCCGCTGAGTGAGTGGGGCGTGAACGTGGCAGGTGCGGAATCCGCAGGTCCGTCCACGGGCAACAAGGAGATAGACACCGACGATTGGAGCGAGGACATGACGCTCAAACTGAAATTCACAGGGGAGGAAATGGCAGAGGTCACGGCCTACTTTGCCGGTAAGGACCCAAGAGTTGAACTGCTAAAACTTGTTGGCTATGGAGAATGACAATTTCAACATCATCATGAAGAAACTGCCTCTGTCGCTCATCGACATCAACGACGGGCAGGTTGAGGGGCTTCCGCGCAATCCCCGCACATGGACATACACGGAGATTGAGAATCTGAAAAAGTCCATCGAAGAGACACCAGAGCTGCTTGAGGCGCGTGGCATCATCGTATATCCGTATGGTGAGCGGTTTGTGGCCATTGGTGGCAATATGAGGCTCACAGCCCTGCGTTCATTGGGCAGGGAAAACGCCCCATGCCTTGTGCTTCCTGCTGACCTCACCATCGACAAACTGAAAGAGATAGCCATTAAGGACAATGGCTCTTTCGGTCAGTGGGATGAGCAGTTGCTTGTGGAGGATTGGAGCGGCATTCCATTCGAGGAATGGGGCATCACGCTCTATGACGATGAGCCGGAGGTCACGGAGGATGAGCCGAAAAAGAAAGAGGATGACGGCAAGACGGATTTCAAGATCGTGTTGGAGGCGCGTGAGTTCGATTTCGTCAATCAGCGGCTCCGTGAAATCAACGATGTGCCGGAACAGGCATTCTTGCAACTCATCAGAGGGGAGGTAGGCAATGGCGAGGAATGACACCCATCTTTTCCCCTACCTGTGGAATCTGTCGGACGGTTATCCGGCCAAGGGCATTGAGAGCCACGGCTGCAAGGTGTTCGGTACGTTCATCTGCGGTGGTGGCTCAACCATGGGCTACAAGCTGGCAGGTTATCATCATCTGGGCGGCGTGGAGATAGACCCGCGTGTGGCGGACATCTACCGAACAAACCACCATCCCGAACTGCTCTATGTGGAGGATTTGCGGAAGTTCAACGAGCGCACGGACTTGCCCGATGACCTCTATTCCCTTGACGTGCTGGATGGCTCTCCGCCGTGCAGCACATTCTCCATGGCAGGTAGCCGAGAGGGTGCATGGGGCAAGAAAAAGCAGTTTGCAGAAGGACAGGCATTGCAGACGTTGGATGATTTGGTATTCGTGTACTGCAACACCATAGCCAAGTTGAAGCCCAAGACGTTCATCTTGGAGAATGTGAAGGGGCTGACGCTGGGCAATGCCAAGTCGTACCTCAAAAGGGTCATTGGCAGGCTTGCCGATGCTGGATATGAGTGCCAGGTGTTTGTCCTCAATGCGGCATCAATGGGAGTGCCACAGCGCAGGGAGAGGGCGTTTGTCATAGGCCGCAGACGTGACCTTGGGCTGCCCAAGATAGAGCTGTCATTCGATGAGAAGCCCATCCTGTTCAAGGAGGTCATAGACAGAACGGACACCGAGGCTGACCTGACAGAGTTAGGCTGGCTGCTGTTCCGTGGCAAAATCAAGAAAGACCATTCCCTGGGCGATACCTCACGGCGTGTGCGTGGCAAGTACAGCCAATTCACGCAGTCGTGGTATCACAGCGATGAGGTGTGTCCGACATTGACGACCAACTATGGCATACTGTATGACTTCCCACGTCCTCTGAATGAGCGTGAGATTAAGTTGTGCAGTTCCTTCCCATTGGACTACAAGGTGCCGTCCAGAGAGAAAATGTTGTGGCTGGCGGGCATGAGTGTTCCGCCTGTCATGATGGCGCAAGTTTCATATCAAATCTATAAGCAATGGCTGGAAAAGACAATCTGATACCCATGAGCCAACGAAGCAAGGAAGAAGCAAGGGAATGCGGAAGGAAAGGAGGCAAGGCTTCTGGGCGTGTTCGCAGGGAGAAAAGGGAGTTCAAGGAGTTGCTTGAGCTGGCCCTGTCGCAGGTGGTCACGAACAAGGCCACAGGCGAGAAAGCAAGCCGTAAGGAGGTGGCCGCTATCAGAGTGGCGGAGAAATGCACCAATGGCGACTTGAAAGCAATCACGCTGGCGGCGGAGCTGCTGGGTGAGAAGGTGAATAAGACCGAGATACAGGGCAAGGACGGCAAAGACCTGTTCAGCAAGCTGTCCGAGGAAGAATTGAGGTCGAAACTGGAGGATTTGGACAGAAAATTGAGTTGATGACACGGCAGGACTTGGTGAAGGCTATACGGCTCAAAAAAGAACTGTTGAAGTGTGAGGCGCGGAAACATCTTCTGCGTTTCACGCTTGCCACTATGCCTACATTCAGACCTGCTGACTTCCACAGGCAATATTATGAGGTGCTGACGCGGTTTTCCGAGGGTGAAATCAAGAAACTCATGGTGTTTATGCCGCCCCAACATGGTAAAAGTGAGGGTAGTACGAGAAGATTGCCCTCATTCATATTGGGGAAAAATCCCGATAAGAAGGTGGCTATCGTGTCCTATTCGGCCACCAAGGCCAGAAAGTTCAACAAGGAGATACAGCGCATCATTGACACAGAGGAATACAGGGAGATATTTCCCGGCACATCACTTGACGGCACCGGCTCTGATTCTGGGGAGTGGCTACGCAACTCTGATGAGTGTGAGATTGTGGGGCATCGTGGCGGTTTCAAGACTGTTGGTGTCGGTGGTACGCTGACAGGTGAGCCTGTTGATGTCCTCATCATGGATGACATCTACAAGGATGCAAAGACGGCTTGGTCAAGGGTGGTCAGAGAGAACATCGCGGACTGGTATGACACCGTTGCAGAGACACGTCTGCATAACGAGAGCCAACAGCTCATAGTGTTCACGAGGTGGCATGAGGATGACCTTGCAGGGCGGCTCATAGAGCAGCAGGGGGTGTATGACCCCGACAGCAATCCCGATGGATGGGTCATTGTCACGTTCCGAGCAATCAAGGAGGGTGAGCCTACCAAGTACGATAAGAGGCATGACGGTGAGGCATTGTGGCCTGAGCGTCATTCACTCCATAAGTTGGAATCCATACGCAACCGCACCCCTCGCACATTCGAGGCATTGTATCAGCAGCGTCCGACCATACAGGGTGGCAACATCATCAAAAGGGATTGGTTTCAGCATGTGTCACAATTCGACTTCAAGAAGATGCACGGCTCCGAGCCTATTGTGTTCTTTATGGACACCGCCTATACTGCCAATGCGGAGAATGACCCCACGGGCATCATCGCCACATGCAAGATTGGCGGCGAGGTGTATGTCACACATGCCGAGAAGGTGCTGATGAAGTTCCCTGACCTCATCAGACACATCACCCCATACGTGCGGACACACGGCTACACCAACCGCTCAACCATACGCATTGAGCCGAAAGCCAACGGCATCAGCGTGGTTGACCAACTCAAAGACCAGACAGGCCTCAATGTGGTAAAGACACCAAGCCCGAAGGATGACAAAGAGACACGCCTGAATGTGGCATCGCCGTCCGTGGAAGCAGGGAGGGTGGTGCTGGTAGATGGTCCTTGGACTGAGGCGTTCATCGATGAGGTGTGCGGTTTCCCGACCAAGCTGCATGATGAGTATGTCGATGTGCTGTGCTATGCCGTGGACTACCACCTTGATAACCCATACAAGCCTATTGACAGAGCCAGGCTTGCCAAACAAGTGTATTAATCTTAAAAACAATTCAAATGGACATCAAAGAGATTTTGAGCAATCCGCAGGGGGCAGAGGCAATCATAGCAGCCCTCAAAGAGAAACACATCGTGCTGCGTCCGTGGAAAACGGCGAAAGGCTTGCAGCGTGAGTATGACCCGACCCTTCACCCTGTCATGGATAAGAGCATCTATCCTGACACGGTGGAAAAAGACGGTAGGCTGGTGCCTATTACACGCATCACATACAACTGGCAGCAGTTGGCGGTGAAGCGTATGACGGAGCTTGTGTGCGGCATCCCAGTCCAACGTCTGTACAAGCCGGAGAATGACAAGCAGAAGCAGGTGGCGGAGTGGATAGAGAACATCTTCCAGCGCAACCGTATCAATGCCGTCAATGTGGACCGCCTCAACAAACTGTTTGCAGGATGTGAGATTTTCACATTGTGGTATGGCGTGGAGCAGTCCAACAATATCTATGGCTTCCAGAGCAAAATCAAGCTGCGTTGTCAGACGTTCAGTCCGATGCTGGGCGACCGCCTCTATCCGCTGTTTGATGAGTATGGCGACATGATCGCGTTCAGCATCGAGTATGTCCGCAAGGTGAAAGGCAGGAACGTCACCTATTTTGACGCGTACACGGATGAGAAACACATCCAGTGGTGCAATTCTGGCAATGGCTTCGAAGAGCAGAAAAACGAGGATATTACGGTGGGGAAGATACCCGGCTCATATCAGTTCCGCCCGACCCCGATCTGGGAAGATACGTCATCCATCGTCTTTGAGAGTGAGTTTGCCATGAGCCGCAATGGCTACTACCTGCGTAAGAACAGCAAGCCCCTGTTTGTTGTGTTCGCTGACGAACAAATCAAGTATGGCGATGAGGGCGATGAGAATGACGGAAAGGGTGTGCTGCAGTACCCGAAGGGCAGCAGTGCGGCATACGTCACATGGCAGCAGGCTGTGGATAACCTTAAATTCTACGTCAATGAGCTGCGTAACTCATTCTTCACTCAGTTGCAGTTGCCCGATTGGTCATACGAGAAGATGAGCCAACAGGCCATGAGCGGTGAGAGCCGTAAGCAGCTCTTCATCGACAGCCAACTGAAGGTCAAGGATGAGAGCGGCCGTCTGTTGGAGTTCTTTGACAGGGAGGTGAATGTTGTCAAGGCGTTCCTGAAAGGCATGGCACCGAAAGGCTACGAGGCCGACATTGACGCTCTGCCTGTCGAGAACGTCATCACGCCGTTCAGCATCACGGACGATAAGGACACAATCACCAACCTTGTGACGGCCAACGGTGGCAGACCCATCATGAGCCAGCGTGAGAGCATCGAGGAATACGGCCACAGCAAGGACGTTGACCAAACAATGAAGGAGATACAGGAAGAGAGCGTACAGAACGCTTTCCCGGCATTTGAGTAACCACTAAAGCACAGGCATCATCATGGCGGAAATGGACAAATGGGAAAAGAGGCACAGAGCCGACACCTACCGTTACATGCGGCAGATAGAAAAGATATACGACCAGGCGGCTGTAGAGGCGGCAAAATTGGGCATTGGCATTGACGGATTGGGTGAGAATCTGTTCTCATTTGACGATTTCCCGCAGTTGAAACAACGGCTTGAACACCTGCTGAATGACATGAGGCAGCATGTAGAATCTACTGTTGTCAATGGCATAGATGCAGGGTGGCAGCTGGCCAACGAGCGCAATGATGAGCTTGTGCATAGTGTGTTCGGCAAGGCGGCAAAGGGCATGTCAGTGGAGCAGCAGCTTCGCTATTTCTCCAACAATGAGGCAGCGCATGAGGCGTTTCTGCAACGCAAGGTGGGTGGCCTTGGATTGAGTGACAGGGTATGGAAATACACGCAGGGCTTCAAGAATGAGATAGAAATGGGGCTTGACGTGGGCATCAGAGACGGTAAGAGTGCCGCAGAGATAGCAAGAGACATCAAGCAGTACCTTGTCTATCCTGATAAATTGTTCCGCCGTGTCCGTGATGAGCATGGCAATCTCCATCTGTCGAAAGCGGCCAAGGCATTCCATCCTGGGCAGGGTGTCTATCGGTCATCATACATGAACGCAAGGAGGCTGGCGGCAACAGAGACCAATATGGCCTACCGCACGGCTGACCATGAGCGGCATCAGCAGCTTGATTTCATCGTCGGCATCGAAATCAACCTGTCGAACAATCACACCAGCAGGGGTGTCAAAGGTGTGTTCTACGACATCTGCGACGACCTCAAAGGGAAGTACCCAAAGGATTTCAAGTTCACCGGCTGGCATCCCCATTGCAGGTGCTATGTCACCACGATACTGAAAACAGAGAAGGAGTTGGAGGCAGACAGGGAGCGTATCATGCAGGGCAAGGAGCCGACACAGGGCAGTGAGAACTATGTGGGTGACGTTCCGCAGGGCTTCAAGGACTGGCTGGATGACAATGCCGAGCGCATACAGAGGGCGAAGGCATTGCCCTATTTCCTGCGTGACAATGGCAGTATGGTGGATGGGGCGTTTCACCTCATGGAGTTCAATCCGCCTGTTAAGACGATTGCCGAGCTTGCCATGGAGCGGCATCTTGCACGGACACCCGAACAGGTTGCGTCCATCTTGCAGAAATGGGGGCAGCATGAGGATAAGATGTCTGCCAATGCTCTGCTCATGAGACGTGCCGAGAACATGTTGCAGGTAGCAGCCAAGCAGGGCATCGACAACACAGGGCTTGAAAAGGCTCTGTCCGGCATGTCATTCTCCATGCAGACGAGCAAGTATGGGGTGCAGACATTCACACGCTATAATAAGGCCACATTGGGGGCTTTGGAGGCGGCAATGCAGGATGTCAAGGCAAAGGTGCTGGAAGCGCAGAGAGAGGCACGGAAAGCGGCTCTGGAGGCACAAAGAGAGGCGGCGCATGTCAAAGCAAGGGCAACAAAACTCATCGACATTGCGGGCAAGGCAAAAGACCTCGACGCTACAGCCCTCAAAGCAGCATTGGCGACAGGCGACACAGAGACCATCAAGAAAGGCATTGCCGACTTCATGTTGCAAGTGCAGCAGGTCAGACAGGAACTCAAAGACCTGTCCACGGTCATTCCCGATGCAAAGAAATGGCATGAGCAGTTCACGCTTGCTGAACTACAGGCGGTCAAGGATTCCATTCATGCAACAAAGGCGAAGCTGGCAGCAAAGCACTATGTGAGTAAATTTGAGGACTTACCGCTGGCCAAGCAGAAGAAACTCCTCGAATTTGAGGAAGGATGGGTATCAAACCCCAATTTCGACGGAAAGCCTCATAAGTTGCACCACACATGGCAGGTAGCACAGGCGGCGTACAAGAAAGAGATTGCGGCCATAGATTACAAGATAGCATTGGAGCCTGTTGAGCAGAAGTTGGCAGACCTCAAAGCATACCTCAGCACATCGAAGTCAGATAAGATTGCAAATTTGGTCAAGGTTGCAGAATCCATGAAAGCAGCAGGGAGCAGCGTCTCTGCTATCAGCATCAAGGTTGATGAAGCAATCGCAATCATGGCCAAGAATGAGGCAAGCAAAATCAGCCATGCCAAGGCAGCAGCAGCCAAGAAACTTGCCAAGTTACAGGCAGAGAAAGCCAAGTTGGAGCAGGATATTGCCGACCTCAAAGCCAAAGGCACTCTGACAAAGACAGAGCAAAAGAAGCTTACGAAACTGCAAGATGAGTTGGCAAAGGTTGATGGCGAGATTACATCAATGAATGGTCCGTTTGGTCCTGACGCATATACTGACGCAAGAAAGAATGCGGCATTCTACGAGAAGAATGGAAACAATGTTCGTGTAGATAATGAGTTTAGAGCCGAGACAGAGAGAGTGTGGGCGACCATGAGTGATGATGAGAAACGGGCATTAACAGCATATACCGAGGGAAGCGGACACATGAATAGGCCACTACGTGGATATGATGGCAGTTGGAATAATTATAAGGGCGTTGGAAAAGTCCCATTGAATAACGAGGGCGGCGAGAAACATATTATTGACGCCACATCTGCCATTTCAAGGTCTCATGCAAAAGAGGATTTGTGGCTTGTGAGAGGCTGGGATTCTCGGGCAGGAGCGGAAGCGTTCCTTGGCGAATCGTACACGAAAATCATGGGCATGACACAGGCTGAGTTGAACGCTAATTTCTTGGGAAAAGAAATTGTTGATGAGGCATTCATGTCATGTGGAACGATGAGAGGTACTGGCTTTGGCGGTCCATTGTTAGGAAACATTTATTGTCCGAAAGGCACACAACTTATCTATACAGAGCCGTTTTCGCATTTCAATGGTGATTCTTTGAACTCGTATAACAATCTATGGGATGGCTCATCGAAGTACACACTGAGGCATGAATTTGAAACAATTATTCAGCGAGGCACGAAGTATAGAATAAGCAAAATCTATATTAACAAAGGGCAGTTATACATTGACCTTGAAGTTGTGGGTCAAATCTGACCACCATAATAGCGGACACGGAATGACGCAGGTGTATTTTCATATCTGTCACCAAGATATATAAACAAGCCTTCAAGGTAGTCATTCAAAGCTTTGGTAGGATTGGTGTCACCATAAGTACCATGTAGGTACTTGTGGACAAACAATGCTTCATACTCCCAAAATTGGTTTGAGGCGTTTTCCTCACTCCAATCATACGGGTTTTCTTTTTCCCCTTTGTAGTACCTGCATTGTGCAATCAATTCTTCTTTCGTGGCCATAATATCTCATTTTTAGGCTCAGATTTGAGCCAGTTTGTACATTTCATTGATGGTGCGGACAAACTGCTTGGGCAGCATTTTGAGAGCCGCAGAGCGGATTTTTGAGGGTATTCCATAGTAGGCTTCGGCAATGCCCCCGGTCATGGCAGCAATGGTGTCGCTGTCGCCACCGATGGACACGGCAAGGCGGATGGCATCCTCAAAGCCGGTGCTGTCGAGGAAGGCCACGATGGCCTGTGGCACGGTCACGGGGCAGGTCTCATTGAACATGTTGAGGGGGCGGATGTCATCGCATGTGAAGTTTAGATCGTAGCCGTAGAGTTCCGTGAGGTAGGAGCGCATGGTTTCCTTATCCTCGTGACGGAATGCCATGAGGATGGCATCGGTGATGGCGAGAGCGCCCTTTATGCCATCTGGGTGGTTGTGGGTAGGCATGGCGGAGCAAGCGGCCTTGGATAGCGCCCATTCACGGTTGCCATTGGAGAGCAAGGCACAGGGTGACACACGCATTGCCGAGCCGTTTCCGAGGCTGTCATAAGGGTGGGGTGCTGCGGCATGGAGCCAGGCGGAGAAACGTCCGCCATAGCCGCCCATGGGCAGGGGAAACTTGCGGCCGTATTCCCTCATGGTGGTGCTGAATGGTTTGTTGTTCATGACCGCATCTGCAACGGCAACGGTCATGATGGTGTCATCGGTGTAGGAGCATCCCTCACCGAAGAAATCAAAGTCAGTGCTTCGGTAGTTGTTGAACTCAAACCGAGAGCCTACAATGTCGCCTATAATCGTTCCTATCATATCAAATCAGTTGTTGGGTGTTCGTCTATCAGTTGCAGGGAGCAGCCGAGGGCTTCGGCAATCTGCTCAACCTTATCAATGGAGGGAGAGGCGTGCTCACCCTCCAATTTGTTGTAGTATTCACGTTTCACGCCGATAGCGTCTGCAACCTCCTGTTGTGTCAGATGTTTCCGCAGTCGCATCCTTTTGATGTCTTTCATTGTCTTGCTCATATATAATGTAACGGAAAACTTACGTTTTTATTGTGTGGCAGGTTAATTTTTTTTCGATTTTTTCACTTTGACGTTGGTAGGCAGTTCCCATCCACGCACGGAGGCAACGGACTGATTGAACTTCACCCACACATCCTCATCAAGAAACTCAAAGTGCATGGTGCCTTTCTTGTAGCCCTTGATGCGGAAGAATGCCCATTCGTACCATTGACCCCATTCAAGCCTTTTGTTGCCTACGAACTCATACAGGGATGGGATATTGTCATAGGTCGTGCCTGTGAGGTTGCAGAGAGCCTTGACCACATCATCCATCTTGCCAGAGTTTCCGCTATAGTGGAGGTTTACATGGTCATAGTAGGAGCTGCAATAGGTCTCGTATTTGCACATGTAAGGTACGATGAATTTGCGGTTGACCATGTGGGCGGAGTTGGTTTTCCATTTCTCGCCGGAGTATGTCACATTGTCATCAGAGAACTTGCAGATGATGTCGAAGGCATCAAGAATGACCTGCTGCATACGCTGGCCATGGGTGCCGACAATCATTTCAACCATCTTGTAGATGTTCCGCATGGTGAAGGGTACGGATGACTGTTTCTCCACGAAGCGGTTGATGGTTTCCATGACTGATGAGGTGACATATTTCCTCATCTTGAATTTGTCAAAGAGCCATTTCCAAGCGTTCTTTTGCAGTTCCTTCCTGAACTCATCCTTTGTTATCATGTGGCTGTAGTTGTCCCTGTTGGTCCTGTATGCACCGAATTTGATGGCGGTGAAGTCAAATGCCTTGGTGAGGTCGTTAATCTCATTGCTGGCGGCGAGGACGGCATCAACACGGCTCACGGCGGCGGTGTACCGCTGGACAGCCTCACGCACGAATGAATAAGAGATAAGTCCGTTGCCCTGGGCTTCTGGGTCGTCTGCCTCATCGGTGAAATAGCCGTCAAACTCATTGGCACCTGTGCCAGGTTTGTAGAGCTTGATGAGGGCAATGCCGCAGTCGGTACGGCGTTCATCGGAGTGGCTGAACACGTCACCGAGGTCATCAGAGTAGCCGTACAGGTTGATGAGGTCGGACACCTGCCTCTCCAATGAGTAATGCCTTTCGAGCAGCGAGGCATTGCACAGGGTGATAATCTCGCATCCGCCCGGTGCTACCTCCCACGCATGGAGAATATGTTTCTCCTGCTGTGAGAACGGCGGATTCATGACAATCATGTCTATGTGGCTCACTTCCTCTGGGGTCACTTGCAGAAAGTCATTCTCAATGACACGCACACCGCTGACGGAGTGGCGCAGTTTGTCGTTGATTTCGCATCCAAGCACCTCTTTGGCTCCATGCTCATTGAGGTACTTCACGATGTTGCCTGAGCCGAAAGAGGGCTCAAGGATGACCTTGCCGCAGATGTCATCGGTGCCAATCATCTGTTCGATGACATCAGCGGGGGTCGGATAAAAGTCTTTGTTGAAGATGTTCTGATAGTCTCTCATGGCGGTATCAATTAATGCAGAATGTGGCAACGTGCTCATTTTCCTCATACACCTTGGCGCTCACAATGTCACCGTCGAAGAGGTTGTTTGCATAGTCTCTGGCAGAGCGGAGGCCGGAGAGGATGATGTCGGTCTGACGGTCTACGAGATTGCCGTCAAGGTTGAATAATTCAAAAGTGTAAGCGTTCATTTTGTTTTGTATTAAGGTTAGACAATATATAATGCTGCATCGGGGTCGATGGTGAAGAGCCAGGCGTTACGAGCTGCCCTGCACTCTTCGAGGGTGGGTTTCACGGTGCTGAACAGCTCACTGTTCTTGTGGCGGTAGTCATACTGCACCCTTTTCACGACCTTGCGGCCAATCTTCATTTTGAATGTCTCATATCTCTCTTCGCCCTTGGGGCAGGTGGAGCAACCGTTGATGTCTGATTTCATAGTTGTTTCTTTTTAGGTTTCAATCAACATTATCATAATAGTATGAGATGGCCTCCTTGTTCTCGGTGTGGGTGTCGAAGTACTTGTTTTTTGCATCATAGTACAGATCGTGATAAAGGAGTGAGAGGTCTTGGTTTCCGTTCTGATACCAGTACCAGCACTTGATGTTGAGAGCCATGATGAACTCGGCAAAGTATTTGTAATTGTCGAGCCATGACTTGCACACCCTTTTGTAGGTGTCCTTGACTGCCTTCATGCCGAACACGTCAGCAATGGTGAGGTCACTGTAGAAGGTGGTGAATGGCTTGTAGCCGTTGCCGCTGACCTGCTCATTAAAGAGGGCTTGTTGCTGGGCGGCGTGTGTGAAAATGTTCTTACTCATATCATTCTTTTTTTTCAGTTTCATGACGCAAAGATACGACAATTCCCCAAAACGTAACAAATAATATATGCTAAATAATGCTAATCAAGTGTCAATGATTGTGTAACCAATATATTACAATTTGAAGAAAAAGCGATTGAGGACGTGATTTTTGCATGTAGAATCGGAAATTTTTGATTGTTACTTGCAAATTTTATGGTCACTTTGCAGAGTTCGAGAGTAAATGTCTTTGTAACCTATTAAAAATCAACCTCCAATAACTTTTGCAATAACTTGAAATGTGCAAATGCTTGCAAGTGCTTAATTGTTAGTACTTTTGCATTACGAATTTTAATAATTTAATAGTATGTACAAAGAGTTATTGGAAGCACTGAAAACCAAATTTTCTGGGGTCAGTGAGACTATTCTGGGCAGGGTCGCCAAGAAATTGGCCGAGACTGTCAAAAGTGCTGATGAGGTGAAAACCGCTGTCGAGGGGGTCACTTTCCAGCAAGTCCTCGAAAGCTACGGCGACAGCCGAGCCACCGAAGCGTCCACCACCGCGGTCAAGAATTACGAGACCAAGTATGGCCTTAAGGACGGCAAGGAGGTCAAGGTTGAGACCAAGCCGACCGAGGAAGTAACCAACACCGAGGATATGCCGCCATGGGCAAAGCAACTCTTGGAGAGCAACAAGCAGTTGTCCGACACAGTGAAGTCCATGCAGGGCGAGAAACTCACCACAGACCGCAAGCAGAAACTTGCTGAAATCATCAATCGACTGCCTGAAAATCTCCGCAAGGGCTATGAGCGTATCTCCGTCTCTGACATGAAGGAGGAAGATTTCGACAAACTCATTGGCGAAATCACCACGGAGGTTGAAGGCATTGAGAAAGATGTCAAAAGCAAGGGTCTTGTTTTCGGACATCCGGCTTCAACGTCTGCGTCCGGCAGTAGCAAGCAGACATCCACGACTGAGGCGACCGATGAGGAAGCCAATGCGGTTGTGGACAAACTTTTACCCAATGTTTAACAAAAAAACCGAAAGAAAATGGCTGAAGTTATTCTGAACAAAGAGGGCAATGAGATTTCGTCTGCCAATGACAGCATCGTCATCATCAACGCTCTCTCCCACATCCCCGGCGGACGTTCGCTGAATGTCTCCGGCGTGGCCAGTGGCACCACGGTCATCAAAGCCGGTCACATCATCATCCAGAATGACACCACGAAGGAGTGCTCTCCCCTTGGTGTCAGCGCTGGTGCCTATGTGTCGCTGCCAGACGGCCACTCTTATCTGGGTGTCCTGAAGGTCACCATTCCTGTCAAGGATGCACGTGCCTCCATCGTCACCGCAGGTCAAATCAATGCGGCTGCAAGCCCCTATCCTGTGACCACGGCCATCAAGAATGGTCTGCCCCGCATCGAGTTCCTCTATTAATCATTAAAAAGAAAGGACACAATCAATGAACAAAAGTTTGTTTGCAGAGATCGTTGAAAAGTACTTCAAGATTGTGATTGGCAAAATCACCGAGAAGTTCAACGGCTCAAAGAAAGAGAGTCCGCTGCTCCATAAGACCATGCTGACGGAGGAATACTCCGCCGACCTGACCTATGGTGCTACCGAGCTCAACAATTCCGTGGTCGCTGCTGACGTGGTGGCAATGGATTCTCCGCTGCCCCTCAAGAGCCGTGGCTCCATCAAGAATGCCAGCGGCAAGCTGCCCAAGCTGGGTGTCAAGTACCGCAAGGGCGAGAAGGACATCAGCGACATCAACATCATGCGTTCTCGTGGCACCGATGAGGCCACCATCGCAAGCAAAGTCATGGAGGACACGCCCAAGTGCGTCAAGTCCATGGACGTGCGTAAGGAAATCATGTTCGAGCAGGCCCTGTCCACCGGCATGACCCTTGTGAGCGGCGATGAGACCGAGGAAGAGAACGATGGAACGGGCGTGCGCGTTTCCTTCGGCTACCTCGATGAGAACACCTTCCATGCCACTGTTGCCCCTTGGGGTCAGAGCGGCTACAAGCCTGTTGACGACATCGAGCAGATGTTTGCCAAGGCCATGGAGGATGGCAATGCCATCAACCACGTCTATCTCTCCAAAAAGTATTTCAACTTCATCCGCAGCAGCGAGCAGGGCAAGAAACTGGTCGCTGATTTCCGTGGACAGATCTACACCAACATTGCACATCTCACGCAGCCTGGCAGACAGGCCATGCTGGATGCTCTCGCTGATGAGTTCGGTGCCACGTTCCACATCGTGGACAGCTCCTTCAAGGTGGAGGAACACAGCGGTAAGAAGCACAGCGTCCGTCCGTGGGAAGAGGCAAACCTTGTCGGCGTTCCCGAAGAGGTCGTTGGTCGTCTGGTGTACGGCACCTTGGCCGAAGAGACCAATCCTGTTCCCGGTGTGAGCTATCAGAAGAGCGGAAGCCACGTCCTCATCAGCAAGTACAGCAAGACTGACCCGCTGGAAGAGTTCACGGCTGCACAGGCTCTCTGCCTCCCCGTCATCGACGGCGGCGACAGCATCTATCTGCTCCATGCCGATGAGACTGACAATTTCACCGTCAGCAAGGATGAAATGACGTTCACCAGTGCGAAGGGCAGCGACACCGCCACCATCCATTATGACGGTGTGCTGGGCGACCTCACCATCACCGCTGATGAGGACTTCGTGACGGTCAGCCGTCGCAAGAATGTCCTCACGGTGTCCGTGAGTGCCAACACCGGCGTTGGTGCCACCGAGCGCACTGCAACCGTCTCTATCACCGATGGAACGGAAACCCTGACCATCGGCGTAACCCAGGCCGCACCCGCCTCCTAAAAAGTAATGCGGCATGACCATCATCGAAATACTCAAAGGCATCAATGCCTATCCGATACCCGACAGAACGCTGACCCGTATCTGTCATGTTCGGGGGCTTGACCCTGAGACCGAGGCCACACAGGATGTCCTCTCCGGCAAGAACTACAAACTTGCCGAGGCGGACATCCTTATATGGCTGTCGGCGGCTCCAAATATAGCGCAGGGAGGGCAGAACTACTCATTCAGCGATGAGCAGCGTCAGCAACTCCGCAATGAGGCACATGCCATCATTGAGGCTTATGCGGAGGAAGGTCCGACAACGATATACGGCTATAAAGGCACGAGATTATGATAATCAAGAATGGCACCATAGAGTTCAAGGTTAAGACAGGCGGCGGCATTAATCCGGCGACTGGCTTGCCTGTCGCTTCATCTTCTGCATGGGGTAGCCCTGTGGACTGCCA
>JAXFQM010000064.1:0-11037 GCA_034178965.1 Bacteroidales bacterium
GCCAACCATTTCTTCTACGAAACGATGTCGGCACCTCTCGTTGCCAAAGGCTACTACGTGATAGGCCCCGTGGCATCGGAACAAATTGCCGCCAACGAAACGCGCACGGCGAAACAATTGATATACGGAGACCTCAAGTCCTATAGCACACTGTATGGCATCGACGCGGTGCTCGTCACCACCATACACAACTGGGTGGAAGAAAACGGAAAATGGACCGTCTATTTGGAATACCTGCTGCGCAGCACCAAAACAGGTGCGGACATGATGCATCAGTGGGTGAAGGCCGTCAAGCAGGTTCCTTTGGACTTGAAGAAAGACCCCGTCATCATGAAGGAAGACAAGGACTACGCCTCCGTGATGAAATTTGATAACGGTACGGCGCAACGCTGTTTCTTGGTGGAAAAGGTAAACGACTATGTGCTACGCAACATGCCCACCAGCAGCACGCGTCGCCAATTTGAGGAAGACTTATACAAAAAGTCCAACAACATGTACGTGCAATACACGTGGAATGAAGAAGGAAATTCAGATGTGCGCAAAATTAACCTTGAGGACTTCGAACAAGGAGCTTTTGTGGGAGAATAACAAATGAACGACATTAGAGTAGTAGTAATTCAATGATAAAGCAAGCCAAATGAAAAAAATAATCTTTCTTGTCGTATGGTTCGGGATGAGTGTTGCTGCCAAAGCCGTGCCAGCATATCCGGGGCTTATTCGCTTTGTGCAACCCCAAAATGGCGACACCATCAGCATTTACCTTCGCGGAGACGAGAAGGTGCATTGGGCTGAAACAGAAGACGGCTATAGCCTGCTACACGACTCTGATGGTAGTTTGGTATATGCCGTGCTGAATGAGAGAGGCGACATGGTGCCCAGCACAACGTTGGCTACCGACGTGCGGGGACGCGACTTCAAGGCCGCATCGTTGCTTGCCGCCACCAAGAAAGGACTGCGCTACAGCAAACGACAAGTTGCCGCCATGCGAGGCTTGTGGGACGACATGAGCAAGATGAAACGCCCCGCCAAGAACATGAGCGACGTGGTAGGAGAAAAACGTTTCCTCGTCATCCTCTTCGCTTTCCAAGACAAGGCATTTACGCATACCGCAGAGGAATTCAACATGTTGTTCAATCAAGTGAACTATACCTCGGGCAGTTATATTGGCAGCGTGCACGACTATTATTATGAAGTGTCTCAAGGGCTGTTCTCGCTGAATGTGGACATAGTGGGACCTTTCACTGGAAGCCAACCAATGGCGCACTATGGCAATACGTCCAACGGCTCGCAAGACATGGCCGAGGAGGCTGTGGATTCGGCCGCACGTTTGGTGGATTTCTCCAACTACGACAACGACAATGACGGCTATATCGACGGACTGCACATCATATTTGCAGGTTTTGGACAAGAGGCTACGGGCAACGAAGACGAAATATGGTCACATAAATGGAACATATTCAGTTCGCCGGAATACAATAACACGGTGGTGAATGTGTATTCCTGCTCTCCCGAATGCGGAGGCAACGGCATGCAGGGAATGCAGTTGACAGCGATTGGTGTAATATGCCACGAACTGGGGCATGTGTTTGGTTCGCCCGACTACTATGACGTGGACTACGACGCAAGCGGGGGACAATATCCAGGCCTTGGAAACTGGGACATCATGAGCGGAGGCAGTTGGAACCGCAACGGCTACTGTCCTGCTCAACATAACCCCTACACAAAGGCATACATCTATCATTGGATAAAGTGCGACACGTTGGATGCGCCCCAACAAGTGGTTATGAAGTCGGCTGATGTGAGCAACGTCGATTTCCATCGAATCAATACGAGTTCGCCTGATGATTTCTTCTTGTTGGAGAACAGACAACGTAATCGCTGGGATATGGTAGTGCCAGGCAGTGGGCTACTGGTGTATCACGTGAATGCCTTAGGCGGCGTGGTGCAACAAAGCGGCAACGCCTCTCATCCCATGGAGATATATATCCTTGCTAATGCCACCGACACGTTGCCAAGTGGCACCCCCTATTCCTACGGCACCCCGAACAACTCTACCGCAACATTTCCTGGCACGGCTCGTCGCAGCAATCTTAACGACTACACAACCCCGTCGCTGCGCCCTTGGACCAATGCCCAAGACGGCCAAAGCCTGTCCTACATACAGGAAAACACGAGAAATCAGCGCATTTATTTCTGCTTCGGCAATGCGCAGCCACACCCCATTTCGTTGGAAGCGGAAGGCGTGAGCAACAGCGACGTCCGTCTTGACTGGGAAGGTTACGGTAGTGCACAAACGCTCATCCTTTTCAACACCGAGAATGCGTTTGGTATTCCCACGGCGAACAACGTCCCCGGCGATGTGTTGGACGGCGGCGCAACGGTGCTGTACAAAGGACATGGCAACCACCATATACATGATGACTTGGAAGCTGCTACCACCTATTACTATAGAATATATAACATCATGGACGATAGTGTCCTCATAGGACCCCTCTCTGCTTCCGCAACTACAATGCCGTGCGCTGCCACCATGTGGCGCCACGCCACCATTAGCCAAACCAATTTGCCAGATTGCTGGACGAATGGAGACAAACTATATGCGGCCCCATTCTCAAGCAATGAGGGCGAGCCAAATCGGCATTTTGTGTTAACGCTGAAAGTTTTGCCGCCGACGTCCTCTGATGACACCCTTACGGTGTGGCTGAAAAACAGCATCGACTCGAACTGGAGTGTTTGCTATGCTACACGAATTGCCGCTGGAAACGCGGTGAACACCCTATTTATCCCCCTTTACAATTGCAGCGCGTATACGCGTTTGGCATTCGAGCAGCACACCAACGCTGACATGCGTGGACGATTGGTGGAATTTACTCTCACGCCAGGATGCTTGCTGCATAGTTATGTGGCGAACAATAATGGCGGAGAAATTCTGCCTGAAGGCAATAACATACTGCCGCAAGACACCACCGTAAACATAATATTGCACCGCGCGCCAGGATACAAGTTCAACAGGTTGTATGTGGACGGACGCCGTGTGCTACCGTCATACGACACAATATACAAGTTGGGCATGAACAAAGCGCATGAAGTCTATGCTACTTTCTACCGCGACTTGGAAATAGAAGAGCCTGAAGCGGAAAGTGTATACATATACCCCAACCCCACAAACGGCACGTTGCATGTGGAAACAGCAACGCCGCAAGCCATGAGCCTAATGGATGCAAGTGGGCGCGTGGTGGCCACACGCAAGCCCGAAAACACACGAGCGGACATTGAAATGGGCGCACTACCTCGAGGCGTATACTTGTTGAAAATAGGCGATAGAACGCTTAAAGTAGTGAAGAAATGACGGGCGAAAGGGCAAACGAGAAGGTGTTCTCGCTGGAAGACCTCGATTATGTACGTTTTTGGGGCGCGAATGGCAAAACACTGGATTTTGTACGCAGGCTATATCCGAAACTGAAATTGGTGGCTCGTGGCGAGATGCTGAAAGCAATAGGATGTGCTGACGACATAGCAGACTTTGAACAAAAGTTAGGAGCCATGTACACTTATTTCGAAAAGTTCGGCCAACTGAACGAAAATGCTATCTTGCAGATTTTTGAGAACGCAAGAGGTTTAGAAACGGAAACCAACGAAGAAATATTAGTGCATGGCTGCAACGGTATATTGGTGAGGGCACGCACTCCCAACCAACACCGCCTGGTGGAGGCGGTGAAGCGGAATGACATGGTCTTTGTCATAGGCCCTGCTGGCACTGGCAAGACCTATACCGCAGTGGCCTTGGCCGTGCGGGCTTTGAAAAACAAAGAGGTGAGACGACTCATTCTCACGCGTCCTGCCGTGGAGGCGGGCGAAAACCTTGGCTTTCTGCCCGGCGATCTTCGCGACAAGCTTGACCCCTACTTACAACCCCTTTATGACGCCCTGCGAGACATGATTCCCCAGCAGAAACTTCTTGCCTATTGGGAGGATGGCACCATAGAAATAGCACCTCTTGCTTTCATGCGTGGCAGGACGCTGGACAACGCTTTCGTGATACTTGACGAGGCACAGAACGCCACAAATGCGCAAATGAAGATGTTTCTCACCCGCATGGGGCGCAATGCCAAGTTTGTCATTACGGGAGACGTGACGCAGATAGACCTTCCGCGCAACCAGCGCAGCGGACTTGTAGCCGCAACAAACCTCTTAAATGACATAGAGGGCATAGATGTGGTCAGACTGGACAATAGCGACGTGGTGCGCCACCGCCTTGTGACGCGCATCATAAACGCTTATGAGCAACTTGAAGAAAACAACGCATACCGTTTAGGTGGCTTTCGTTCTGCCGACGACCAATTGGGGCGCGTGCGATGGAAGAGCCTTGGGGAAATAGAAGAAAGCAAGTGTTGAAGAACCATGATAGCATATCCGAATTGCAAAATCAACCTCGGCCTACATATCATTAGGCGACGAATAGATGGTTACCACAATTTGGAAACCGTTTTCTTGCCAGTCCCACTCCATGACACATTGGAGCTTGTGGCGGACAAGGATTTTTCTTTCCTTTTGAAAGGGGCACCGTTGGACTGCGACACGGAAAACAATCTCTGTACAAAAGCCTACCGCTTGTTGAAAGCCGACTTCCCTATGATGGGAAATGTGCGCATGACACTAAAAAAGAACATCCCCACTGGGGCAGGCTTGGGCGGCGGCTCCAGTGACGCTGCTTTCACACTAAAGATGCTCAACCAACTTTTCTCGCTGGGTTTGGAAAAACCTCAATTGGAAAACTACGCAGCAAGACTTGGCGCAGACTGCGCTTTCTTTGTAGGAAACCAAGCGGCCTATGGCACAGGCATAGGTGATAAATTAGAAACCATAGACATGTCGGCTCTTGAGGGCTGGGGCATTGTAATTGCGAAACCCGACGATGCTGTAAGCACAGCCGAAGCTTACCGAGGCGTTTCGCCCAGAAACCTTTGGGAACACAATCCACATGTGGACTTGAGGCAAGTCTTAAGCCGCCCCGTGGCGGAATGGAGAGACAAAGTAGTAAATGATTTTGAGAATAGCATCTTCCCTCTGCACCCCGCCATTGCGAAGTGCAAAGAAGAACTCTACAAGACGGGCGCGGTATATGCCAGTATGACGGGCAGCGGCGCCGCTGTGTTTGGACTTTTCTCTCCGGAAGAAGATTTTTTTGCTCATGTTAGAAACTCTTCGTATCTTTGCAAAATAAACACATTAATATTTAAAAATTTACATCATGGTAGACTATAAAAAAATAGGACTCGTGAACACCCGAAACATGTTCGCCAAAGCCGTAGGGGGCGGATACGCCATACCCGCTTTCAACTTCAACAACTTAGAACAACTGCAGGCCATCATCATGGCCGCCGCAGAAGCCAAGAGCCCCGTCATCTTGCAGGTGTCGAAGGGGGCGCGCAACTATGCCAACCCTACGTTGCTGCGCTACATGGCAGAAGGCGCAGTGGAATATGCGAAGGAACTGGGGTGCAAGCATCCAGAAATAGTGCTTCATTTGGATCATGGCGACAGTTATGAACTGTGCGTGAACTGCATAGAGATGGGATTTAGCAGCGTAATGATAGACGGCAGCGCACTGCCCTATGATGAAAACGTGGCTCTAACCAAGAAAGTGGTGGAATATGCCCACCAGCACGATGTTACAGTGGAAGGCGAATTGGGCGTATTGGCTGGTGTGGAAGACGAGGTACAGGCCGCAGAAAGCCATTATACCAAACCCGAGGAGGTGATTGACTTCGTTACCAAGACAGGCGTGGATAGTCTCGCCATCAGCATAGGCACCAGTCATGGAGCCTACAAATTTACTCCCGAGCAATGCACAGTGGATCCTACCACAGGACGCCTGTTGCCCCCTCCTCTCGCCTTTGACGTGCTTGAAGCCATAGAGAAGAAGTTGCCAGGTTTCCCTATAGTACTGCATGGTTCTTCCAGTGTGCCGCAGGAAGAGGTTGATATCATCAATGCAAACGGTGGCGCCCTCAAGCAGGCGGTAGGCATACCCGAGGAGCAGCTGCGCAGGGCTGCCAAGAGCGCTGTTTGCAAAATAAATATTGACAGCGACAGCCGACTGGCAATGACTGCGGGCATCCGCAAGACCTTGTGCGAAAAGCCTGCGGAATTTGACCCAAGAAAATACCTGGGACCGGCCCGCGACCGTATGAAAGCCTTGTATAAGCACAAGATAGTCAGTGTGCTGGGTAGTGACAATAAGTTGGAAAACTGTGATTAAGATTGCGCAAGACCTGCGGAAGTAGGTCTTGCATGCAGAAAACCTAATTTTTCTTATGGCCTTCGATTTCAAAAAGGAATACAAGGAGTTTTACATGCCTGCCAAGACACCAAGCATCGTGGAGGTGCCCAGGTTGAACTACCTTGCCGTTCGTGGTAAAGGTGACCCAAATGACGAAAAGGGTGAATTCGCGGCAGCAGTGGAAATGCTTTATGGCGTGGCATACACCATCAAGATGAGTGTTAGAGGCGCACACAAGATGGAGGGCTATTTTGAGTATGTGGTGCCACCCCTTGAAGGTTTTTGGTGGCAGGATGGTGTGGATTGCTTCGACGCCAAGCACAAGGAAAACTTGCACTTCGTCGCTTTGATCCGCTTGCCCGACTTTGTTGACAAAACGGAGTTTGGATGGGCGATAAATGAGGCTACGCGAAAGAAGAAAAGTGATTTCTCCAAGGTGGAGTTTCTGACATATGAAGAAGGACTGTGTGTACAGTGCATGCATATTGGCTCTTATGACAACGAACCAGCAACGGTGGCAGCAATGCACGAATATGCAGAGCAACACGGGTTTGTGCTAGATTTCTCCGCAGAGCGCATGCACCATGAGATTTACCTATCAGATCCTCGAAGGTGTGAACCCGAAAAATTAAAAACCGTGGTGCGTCACCCCATTCGGAAGAAATAAGACTTCCTGTAAAATAACAGTTGCCCCGTATGGCCAAAAGTCATACGGGGCTTTTTTTCTTTTCGCGATGTGGTAAGTTTCGGTTGGATTTGTTGTGAGATGCCGCAACAGCAAACGATGTGCACCTCTTTTTTTTTGTGTGTCACCTCGACATTAACCAGCATTTGCTTCATTTCGTTATTGTTGCAAACAATGTTTATTTGCCTATGGCACTGCACGCTCTTCGTAAGGCACTTTTCGCACGTCGCAACAAAACATTACAGCCTTCATTGTGCCCCTAACAGTCTTGCTATTTTTTTTACTTGCACGTGGATTATTTTTCGTATATTTGCAAAATAATTATACTTCCGTAAAAATGAAAAGATTTTGCGCTATAGTGTTTATGCTCATCGCCTTGAACGTCCTGCACGCGCAGGAGTTCAGAGCGACGATTTCAGTGAATTACCAAAAACTGATGAACACGTCGCAAAGTTACGCCACTAATGACACGAAAGTGTTTGAAACAATGAAGCAGTCTATCGAAGATTTCGTGAATGGCCGCAGATGGACTAACCTGGATTTCCAGGACGAGGAAAGACTGGAGGTGGCTTTTGGAATCACCCTCACGCGCCGAAACAGCGCCACCGAATACGAAGGGCAATTGAACGTTCAACTGCGCCGTCCCGTATACAACAGCAATTATAGTACGGGGTTATTCAATTATGTAGAGAATAGCGGATTCGTCTTCACTTTTGACGAAACGCAACCTTTGGAGTATGATCCCACGACGTTTTCGTCGAACCTCACCTCTACGCTAGCATATTACCTTTACATGATGTTAGGGATGTCTTTTGATAGTTATGGACTTGGCGGCGGCATGCCTTTTTACGAACAGGCTTCAAATATTGCGCAGCAAGCCAGCGCAAGTCCATACCAAGGCTGGGATGCCAGTGGTAACAACAAGGCACGTTATTGGTTCAGCGAAAACCACACCAATTCGGCATACCAAGCCATCCATTCGGTATATTACAATTATCATCGCATGGGACTGGACCGCATGACGCAAAACCAAGAGGAGGCGCGCGTCAAAATCATACAAGCCTTGCAGACGCTGGCCGAGTTAAACACCATTAAGCGCAACATGCTTACTGTAACCACATTCGTGGATATGAAGATTGACGAATTAGTCTCTATCTTCACTCCTGCCTCTGCCACCGAGCAACAACAAGTGTATGACGCAATAAGAGCCATCGCGCCAGTGAACGTGAACAAACTAACAGGATGGAACGTGAAAAAGAAGTAATAATAATAAAAATATTTCACATGTCTCAAATACCAATCAGTAAAGAGGTAATCGACAAGATTGCCGCCGAAAATAAAATAAAGAACCCCGGTCGTGCCAGCATTCGCGAGATGCGCAAAATGATTCAAGATGTGGAAAAAGCCACGGAAATACGTTTTGTGAAAATGGAAATGGGCATCCCTGGCCTTCCTGCTCCCCAAATTGGCGTTGAGGCGCAAATTGAAGCCCTAAAGAGCGGCGTAGCCAGTGTATATCCGGAAATTTACGGTACTACCGAGTTCAAAGAGGAGGCCAGCAAGTTTGTGAAGAACTTCTTGGACATAGATGTGCCAGCCGAATGTTGTGTCCCTACAGTGGGTAGCATGCAGGCTGGTTTCGCCAGTTTCCTTACACTTACGCGCTACGACGCGAAAAAGAAAAAGGTGTTGTTCATCGACCCAGGCTTCCCTGTGCAGAAGCAACAATGCCGTGTGTTAGATATACCCATGAAGACTTTCGATGTGTATAACTATCGTGGCGATGCACTGCGCGATAAACTTGAGGAAGAATTAAAGGACGGTGACGTGGCGTGCCTCATCTACAGTAGTCCCAATAATCCGGGCTGGTTCTGCTTTACTGACCATGAGTTGAAAATAATCGGCGAGATGGCCAACAAATATGGCGTGGTTGTCATAGAGGACGATGCCTATTTCTTGATGGACTTCCGCCAGGACTATAGCGTCCCCGGCCAGCCCCCCTACCAACCTACAGTGGCAAAATATACCGACCGCTATGTGTTGATGATTTCGGGAAGCAAAAGTTTTAGTTACGCTGGCGAACGCATTGCCATGATGGTGGTGAGCCCCAAGCTGTTCAATTTGGAATGCCCTGACTTGTCACGTTTCTATAGTCAAACGCAGTTGGGACGCGCACTCATCTTTGGCACTCTCTACTGCCTTTCCAGCGGCACCGCGCATAGTGTGCAATATGCCATGGCGGCCATGCTCAAAGGCGCAAACAATGGCACATTCAACTTTGTTAAGGACATTAGGGACTACGGCGAAAAGGCTCACGTCATGAAGAAACTCTTTACAGACAATGGTTTCTACATCGTGTATGACCAAGACATGGGTAACCCCATTGGAGACGGCTTTTACTTTACTTTCTGCTATCCAGGCTATGAGGGTGTGGATTTATTGAACGAACTCATACGCTACGGCATCAGTGCCATCGTGTTGGACATCACGGGCAGCACGCGCCAAGGTATACGCGCTTGTGTGGCGTTGGTACAGCGCGACCAGTTCCCCGATTTGAAGGAGCGTCTTGAACTTTTCCACAAAGACCACCCCGTGGAACAATAATCCGTCTAAATCAAATAAGCAATCAAAGAAAAAACAATATCATCTTATGGAACTAAAGACCACCCCATTTACCGACGAACATATTTCCCTCGGTGCAAAAATGGCCGAATTTGCAGGTTATTACATGCCCATCCAATACACCTCCATTATCGAGGAACACAACAACGTGCGCAACAATGTTGGCGTATTTGACGTGAGTCATATGGGTGAATTTCGCGCCAAAGGCCCACATGCCAAGCATTTTATGCAATATGTAACAGTGAACGATATAGACGCGCTCAGCGATGGCAAAGTGCAATACACCTGCCTTCCCAATGGCAAAGGCGGCATAGTGGACGACATGTTGGTGTATCGTGTGCATGACGATGAGTACTTTATGGTGCCCAATGCGGCCAATATTGACAAAGATTGGGCTTGGATGAGCCAAATTGCCGACAAGATGGGTCTCACTCCCGGCGTCGATTTCGTGAACGAAAGTGAACAATGGGCGCAGCTGGCTGTGCAAGGCCCCAATGCACTGAAAGCGATGCAGAAACTTACCGACAGCAAGATTGAGGACATGGAATACTACACTTTCCAAATCCTTACCTTTGCGGGAGTGAAAAATGTAATCTTAAGCACCACTGGCTATACGGGTGCTGGCGGTTGTGAGATATACATTCCAGTGGCCGAGGCCAAGAAAATATGGAAGGCCGTCTTCGAGGCTGGCAAGGAATTTGGCATCATGCCCGCCGGACTTGGCTGCCGCGACACGTTAAGACTGGAAAAAGGTTTCTGCCTGTATGGACATGAAATGGATGACACCATCAGCCCCCTTGAAGCACCGTTGGCTTGGATTACCAAATTGAAAGCCGATAACAATGCCTTCCTTAATAAGGAACTCTTCCTTGCGCAGAAAGCCGTTGGTGTAAAGCGCAAGATATCGGGCTTTGAAATGGTAGACCACGGCATAGCGCGTAACGGCTATGAGGTGTTCGATGCAGAAGGCAACAAGATTGGCGAGGTGTGCAGCGGCAGTATGTCGCCTTCTACAGGAAAGAACATCGGCACGGCGCTGTTGAAAGCCGACTTCGCAAAGGCAGACACTGAAATATTTGTCCAATGCGGCAAGCGCATGCTGAAGGCTGTGACGGTAAAGATGCCTTTCTACGACAAATAAAAAATCCTTTAACATTAAGAGAATAAGATAACGGATATTTTTTTGAAAGAAATCACAATAATATATTATCCATGAGCATAATAAAACCATTCAAGGGCTTTCGCCCTCCCGTTGACATCGTTGAAAAACTGGCTTCTCGCCCTTACGATGTATTGAATACCGAAGAAGCACGCGAGGAATGCAAAGGCAATCCCTACAGCCTGCTCCACGTCACCAAGGCCGAAATAGACCTTGCCCCCGGCATTAAGGACACCGATCCCGAAGTGTACCTTCAAGTAGTAAAGAATTACAACAGTTTCAAGGATT
>JAXFQM010000097.1:0-3767 GCA_034178965.1 Bacteroidales bacterium
TCAATCCCATTTCGGTGGCCAACGTGGGTTGGTAGCCCACAGCGCTGGGCATGCGGCCCAACAGTGCGCTCACTTCGGAACCCGCTTGCGTGAAACGGAAGATATTGTCGATGAAGAGCAGGATGTCGCGGCCACCCGTGGTCTCATCGCCATCGCGGAAATACTCCGCCAGCGTCAATCCGCTAAGGGCGACGCGCGCGCGCGCGCCTGGCGTTTCGTTCATTTGGCCGAACACCAGGGTGCATTTGGAATCTGCAAGTGCCTTGGAGTCCACTTTGCTCAAGTCCCACCCACCTTGCTTCATGCTTTCTTCAAACTCCTTGCCATAACTGATTACGCCACTCTCAATCATTTCGCGCAACAAGTCGTTTCCTTCGCGCGTGCGCTCTCCTACGCCTGTAAAGACGCTCATGCCGCTATAGGCTTTGGCTATGTTGTTAATCAGTTCTTGGATGAGCACCGTCTTTCCCACGCCAGCTCCGCCAAAGAGACCTATCTTACCGCCTTTTAGGAAAGGCTGGATAAGGTCAATAACCTTGATACCAGTAAAGAGTATTTCCTGTGTGGTGGACAGGTTTTCAAACTTGGGAGGATCGCGGTGTATGCCATAGCGTTTTTTGGTGACGGGGGTGGGCATACCATCTATGGCATCGCCTATCACGTTGAACAGGCGTCCGTTAATATTTTCGCCTACTGGAATAGAAATGGGTTCACCAGTTGACACCGCCTCCATGCCTCTCTGTAGCCCGTCCGTGCTGTCCATAGCTATGCAACGCATGGTGTTTTCGCCTATGTCTTGTTGGCACTCCAATACGATTTGATGGCCGTCTGGACGGGTTACGATAAGTGCGTCGTAGATGTCGGGAGGCGTCACGTTGTCGTCGAAAGTGACGTCCACCACAGCGCCTATTATCTGGGAAATTCTACCTATTATTTTGGTATCCATATTCTTCCAATGTTTATCATTATTGAGGTTTAATGTGCAAAAATACTCATATTTTCTGAGATGTAAGAAAAAAAATTCTCAAACGACCTTTTTTAACATTTTCAGAATGCCAGACTTCGTGTCACACACGGCGATACCGATTGCCTGGCAATGTGCGCACAAGGCCCGCCAATTCAAGCGAGAGCAGTGCCGCTGTAAGAGCTGGAAGTGGCAGTTCGGTGGCGGTAAGCAACGTCTCCACGGCCATTGCCTCGGCATTCTTGTTGAGGGCTGCAAATGCTTTCTCTTCATCATCACCAAGAACGAGAGGCAAGGCGGCTTGGGTAGCCTGTTTGGGGTGCTTGCGTTGCCAATTGAGGCCATAAAGCAAATCATCTGCATTCTCCACCATGAGGGCCTTTTGGTTGGCAATAATTCTATTGCAGCCTTCGCTGTAAGTATCACCCACCCTGCCGGGGAATGCAAAAAGAATGCGGTTGTAACTTAAGGCGATGTTTGCCGTGATGAGCGCCCCGCCTTTCTTTGCCGCCTCCACCACTACGATGCCGTCGCTGAGTGCGGCGATGATGCGGTTTCGCGCTGGGAAATAGCCTGGCACAATCTTGGTTCCGTGTGGATATTCGGTAATGACTCCCCCGCCCTGCGCCACCATACGGCTGGCCAAGTCGCGGTTAGTGGGAGGGTATATTTGTTCCAAGCCATGCGCCACTACGGCCACGGTGGGTAACTGACTGGCTAAGGCTGCACGATGAGAAGCGCTGTCAATACCTAACGCCAAACCGCTCACCACCAAGATCTCTTCTTCTTTTAAGTCTCTAACCAACCGCTCAACGTTGCCCCGTCCGTAGTCGGTGGCACGGCGCGATCCCACTATGCCCACGGTGCGAGGCGCATTGAGACGCGCGCTGCCCTTGTAATACAACACCATGGGGCAATCGCTGCATTCTTCACGGTTCAGTCGTTGCGGATAGTCGGCATCTTGGCTGAAAAGAATTTGAATGTCGTGCCGTTGGCAAAACTCCAGTTCCTCGTCAGCACGGCGCAACACGGCGTCAGGATGTTCCACACTGTGAATAACGGCGTCGCGATGCGTGCCGAAAATGCGAACCACGTCGTTGTGCCGCAATTGGAAGAGTTGTTCTGGGGTGCCCACATAGTCGAGCAACATGCGCTGAGTGGCGCATCCTATCCCTGGCAGCATCGAAAAGGCTATGGCATAACGGAGGTCCATGGATATTCCGCCTAACTTTTGTTCTATTTATAGTGCGGCGGCACTCTATGCCGTCGCACAATTCCTGTCGTCTGCAATCAGGCAACTTGTCAATGTCCGAGCAAACTATTGTTTCTTGCGCGCTCTTTCTTTCGTCGGCTTCTTTCCAGCATGGCTGCGGATTACCTCTATGGCCTCCTCCAGCCTCAATGTGGTAGGATCTTTTAGCGTCTTGGGCAAGCGATAGTTGGCTTGTTTGTAAACGAGATAGGGGCCATACTTGCCGATGTTCACCACGATGGTCTCATTCTCAAACTTGCCCAATTCCTTGGGCAGCAATTTCTTTAGCCGCTCTTTATCCTCGTTAGCGGCTCGCTTCTCCGCTATGATTTCCTGGCAACGCTGCAACTCCACCGCATAGGGGTCGTCATTCTTTCCGAGACTGTAGTATGCATTGTCATATTTCACGTAGGGGCCAAAGCGCCCCACCGACACCACCACTGGCTTGCCCTCCCATTCGCCCACCGTGCGCGGCAGGGCAAAGAGGTCGAGCGCCTCGTCAAGCGTTATTGTGCTGATGCTCTGCCCGCGTTTCATGCTGGCGAAACGGGGTTTTTCCTCTGCCTTGGTGTCGCCTATTTGGATGAGCGGTCCAAAGCGGCCCACCTTGGCATACACATTCTTTCCGCTTTTCGGGTCGATACCAAGCAAACGCTCACCGCTGGTGCGCTTCGAGGTTTGTTGCGTCACTTCAACATTTTTATGGAACGGTTCATAGAAGTGCGCTATCACGTTGCGCCAATCCTTTTTGCCGCGCGCTATTTCGTCGAAATCTTTTTCCACGTCGGCGGTGAAGTTATAGTCAATAATTTCTGGGAAATGTTCCATTAGAAATTGATTGACCAGCACGCCGATGTCTGTTGGTACCAGTTTGTTTTTCTCCAAGCCGGTTTTTTCCTCTCTCACCTCCCTCGTCAGGGCACCGTCGCCGTTCAAGGTAAGCAAAACGGCCTGTTGCACGCGCGGCTCTAAATCCTGTTTGTCCACGTATTCGCGCTTGAGGATAGTACTTACCGTTGGCGCATAGGTTGAGGGTCGACCAATTCCCAACTCTTCCAACTTACGCACCAAACTTGCCTCGGTGTATCGCGGAGGGTGTTGTGTATAAGCCTGAACAGCGGTAGCCTTTTGCAGCACCACTTTGTCGCCCCTCTTCACGTTGGGCAGCATATGCTGCTCTTCGCCGTTTTCCTCTTCGTCATCGTAAGATTCTGTATATACTTTAATAAAACCGTCGAACAGAACGCGCTCTCCTTTGCTCTCGAAACTTGCAGTAGTGCCATCCGCTTCGATGGTCACCACCGTCTTTTCCAGTTCCGCATCTGCCATCTGCGACGCGATGGTGCGTTTCCATATCAGTTCATAGAGACGTTTCTGCGCTGATTCCGCCAACACGGTGGCGGCCTTCAAATTAGTGGGACGAATGGCTTCATGCGCCTCCTGGGCGCCTTTCACCTTTGTGGTGTATTGACGCAGTTTCACATATGTTTCACCATATTCCTGCGTAATTGCTTCCTTTGCCATGGCCAGTGCCACCTTGCTGATGTTGGT
>JAXFQM010000102.1:0-6301 GCA_034178965.1 Bacteroidales bacterium
GAGGGCGCATCGGCGGTGGGCTTGCTAAAGTTTGTCACCACCTGTATTAGTGGCCGAGTTTCGCGGCCGTCATACTTGTTTTGGCCGCGGAACTCCGTCATCCATGCCCCGCCGCGCTTGCTGGGGCGGGGGAACATGTCCAAATACAGCACCCCCATGAATTTCTTGTTGTCCCACACCTCGAAGGTGCTCACATCGGGGTGGTACTTGTCGATGTTATTCACTTCCTTAAAGGAGAGCCCGTACAGTTTGCCGTACAAGTCGAAAATGCCCTGTCGCACCCGTTCCAGTTGGAAATAGGGCCGTAAGGCCTCAGCGTCGAAACTGTAGCGTTCTTGTTTCAACTTTTCGGCCAAATAACTGAAGTCCCAGCGTTGCAGAGGGTAATAAATTTGGTGGTCGTCAGCCCATCTCGCCACGCTGTCCAAGTCGCGCCTTGCGGCAGGATAGGAGGCGTTGATGAGTTGCACCATGAAGTCGTTCAACACCTTGGCATCGTGCGCCATGGTGTTGTCTAATTTGTAGTCGAGGTAGTCCTTGTATCCTAACAACTGTGCCATGCGGTAGCGCAGCGCTACGATTTTGCGGATTACCTCGTTGTTGTCGTTGGCATCGCCGTGGTTGCTCCGGCTATTGTATGCCCTCCACATCTGTTCGCGCAGGCTACGGTTGTCGGCATATTGCATCACAGGACCATAAGTGGGATAATCCAGTGTCAGCGTCCACCCTTGCTGCCCGCGCTTCTTCGCCTCTTCTTTGGCGGTGGCAAGCACGTTGGCAGGAATGCCGCTTAGCATGGCGCCGTCGGTCACGTTCAGCGCAAAGGCGTTGTTGTCTGCCAGGACGTTCTTGTTGAACTGCACGCTCAAGCGTGCCAGTTCCTCACTGGCCTGCCCGTATTCCTTCTTCGCTTTCTTGTCCAGGTTCACTCCGTTTCGCACAAAAGCCTTATAGGTCTTTTCCGTTAACATGCGTTCCTCTGCCGTCAACCCCTCGCGCTTGTCGTACACAGTCTTCACCCGTTCAAACAAACCCTCGTCCATCCACACGCTGTTCTCGTAGCGTGTCAGTTCCGGTGTCAGTTCCATCACGATGGCACTTAACTCATCGTTGGTGTTGCACTCGTCCAAGTTGAAGAGCACCCCCGTGATGCGTTCCAGCGTCTCGCTGCTGCGTTCCAAGGCCTCTATGGTGTTGGCAAAGGAGGGGGCTTCTTTGCTTTTCTTGATGGCCTTTACGTTCGTTTCCGCCATTTTAATGGCCTGCCGAACGGCGGGGGCATAGTGTCGGTTCTCAATCTTTGAAAAGGGAGGCGTGCCGTAGGGGGTGTTCCACTCCTGCAGCAAGGGATTTGCATCGTTCTGCGCCATTGCCGGCGCGCTAACTACAACCGTCATTATCAGTACTGTCTTGAATATTTTTTTTATCATATATAATAAAACGTGAAAATCGCACAATTATTGTCACTTTACAAAATTTCACAGATAGATTCATCAACTATTTTCAGCTATTCTGTCCGAAAAAATACAAGGTTCCTTTGTTTATCATGATACTCTTTTTTGTTGCAGCAATACAAGGTAAGGAAAAGGGCTGAGTTCCACACAAGGATTTCAGCCCAAATGTTTATTGTGTTCTATTTATATCACCGTTTTGCAAAAAAGGAGACGTAGGTCAACATAGGCTTTTCCGCGCTGGTGTAGTCTTGTTGGCATATCGCTATTTGTCTCTCTGTTGTAGAGTCCGCTATGTGCCCTCGTTTTGCAGGGCCATCTAAACGACAATTCCATTAATATCGCAGGAAATCCATTGATAGAACCCACCATTATTAGTCTCCGCGTGCTTCTGGCAGCATGGCTTGAAGAGCCTTTATTTCATCGCGGTACTTTGCTGCCGCAAGGAAGTTCATCTCTTTTGCCGCCAGTTGCATCTTGCGTTGTGCTTCGCGGATGTCCTTGCGCAATTGCGCTTTCGAGCGTCCGTCCATTTGTGGCTCCCCGCCTTGTGCTGTGCCGTATTCGGGCTGTGGTTCGCTAATGGAGGGGATGGGGAAGCGCGGCTGCTCTTTCATGCGTGGATTTCCATTCCTATGACTTCCGCGGGTTTTCTTTGGTGAGGGGGAGCTTTCTTGGTTGAAATGGGCGGGAACATTCAAGGCATATGGCGAAGCGGCAATGTTGGCATCGCCAATTTGTGGTTGTTGGGGCAGTCCATAGGAGCAGCCTTCCTCGGCAGCGCGTTCAATCACGCTGGTGGTGCCCAAGATATGGGCGGCGTTTTTCACGATTTGCCGGGGTACGAGGTGGTGTTCTATGTTAAACCTCAATTGCTTCTCACGGTGTCGGTTTGTCTCGTCAATGGCGCGTTGCATGCTGCCCGTCACAGTGTCGGCGTAGAGTATGGCGCGTCCATGCACGTTGCGCGCGGCGCGTCCGATGGTTTGAATGAGCGCCCTGTCGCTGCGCAGGAAGCCCTCCTTGTCGGCATCAAGGATGGCCACCAACGACACCTCGGGTAGATCCAGTCCTTCGCGCAGCAAGTTCACGCCCACCAGCACGTCGTAGCCTCCCAATCGCAGTTCGCGCATAATTTCCACGCGCTCCAAGGTGTCCACGTCGCTGTGAATGTAGGCCGTCTTAATGCTCAAGTTAAGCAAGTAATTGCTTAATTCCTCGGCCATGCGTTTGGTGAGCGTAGTGACAAGGACGCGCTCGTGTTTCTTTACGCAGTCCTCTATTTCGTCTAACAGGTCGTCCACTTGGCTTGTGGCGGGGCGCACTTCCACCAGGGGGTCAAGGAGTCCCGTAGGGCGTATTACCTGCTCCACCACCACGCCGTCCGCCTCTTTCAGTTCATAGTCGGCAGGGGTGGCTGAAAGATAGAGTGTTTGCCCTGTCAAGTCGTAGAACTCTTCGTATTTCAGCGGTCGATTGTCCAGCGCGCTGGGTAGTCGGAAGCCATATTCCACCAGTGCGGTCTTACGGCTGCGGTCGCCTCCGAACATGGCGTTTATCTGCGGCACCGTCACGTGGCTTTCGTCTATCACAAGCAAAAAGTCGTCTGGGAAATAGTCCAGCAAGCAGAAAGGTCGGCTTCCGGCGGGGCGTCCGTCGAAGTAGCGACTGTAGTTTTCTATGCCACTGCAATAGCCCAACTCCTGTATCATTTCCACGTCGTAGTTCACGCGTTCTTCCAACCGCTTTGCCTCTAGTCGCTTGCCAATGCTGTTCAGATAGTCGCGTCGCTCAAACATGTCGCGCTGTATTTGCAGCAGTGCGCTGGCCATGGTTTCTTTGTTTGTGAGAAAGTTGCTGGCGGGATATACGGTGGCTTCGTTTAACTTTTCGAGGGTGGCACCGGCAATGGGGTCGAAGGTCTCAATGGATTCAATTTCGTCGTCCCAAAAGCAAAAGCGATAGCAGAAGTCGGAGAAAGAGGGAAAAACGTCCACTGTGTCGCCCTTCACTCGGAAGCGTCCGTTCACAAACTCAATCTCGTTGCGCACATATTGTGCGTCCAGCAGACGCAGCAGCAGGTCGTCGCGCTTTATTTTCTCTCCTGTTTTCACCTGTATGGTGCCGCGCTTGAACTCCTCGGGGTTGCCAATGCCGTAGATGCAACTCACCGATGACACCACTATTACGTCCCTTCTGCCGCTGAGCAAGGCCGATGAGGCTCGCAGGCGTAGTTTGTCCAGCTCGTCGTTTATGGCGAGGTCTTTCTCAATGTATGTGTTTGTGGCGGGAATGTAGGCTTCGGGTTGGTAGTAGTCGTAATAGGAGACGAAATACTCCACTGCGTTGTTGGGGAAGAACTGCTTGAATTCACCATACAGTTGCGCCGCCAGTGTTTTGTTGTGGCTCATTACCAGCGTGGGGCGTTGCACCTGCTGAATGACGTTGGCCACTGTAAATGTCTTGCCGCTGCCAGTGACGCCCAGCAGCACTTGCGCCCGCTGTCCGGCGTTAAGGCCTTCCACGAGTTGTTTTATGGCTTCTGGCTGGTCGCCCATGGGGGCGAAGTCCGATTGGAGTTCAAAATTCATGGCAGTTGGCAATATGTTCAATGACGTTGATGCCATCTATGGCGCTCGACACTATTCCGCCAGCATATCCTGCCCCCTCGCCGCAAGGGAAAAGTCCGCGCAGCGTGGGGTGTTGCATGTCGTTGCCGCGCGGTATGCGCACGGGAGACGACGTGCGGCTTTCCACAGCAAAGAGCGTGGCTTGCGAGGTGTAGAAGCCGCGCATCTTTTGGTCGAAGTTGCGAAAGCCTTGTTGCAGGCACCTCACCACAAAGGGCGGCAGCAAATCGTGCAGTGGCGCGCTGAAAGAGGCACCCAGGTAATTGTTCCGGTCTAATTGGCGGGAGAGGCGGCTTTCACAAAAGTCGGTAAGGCGCTGCCCAGGGGCGTTGAGACTGTTGGAAAGGCTGAACATTTTCCGTTCCACGTCCTGCTGGAATAGCATCAGCCCCAGCGGCCCTTTCTTTGCGTATTCCGGTACGTCCTCGGGGGCTATGGTGACGGCGATGCCACTGTTGGCAAAGGGGCTGCTGCGATGGCTGTCGCTCATGCCGTTGGTCACCAATTCGTCCTCTGCCGTGGCGGCAGGCACTATTACGCCGCCAGGGCACATGCAGAACGAAAATACACCGTGTCCCTCCACCTGCGTTGATAGATTGTATGTTGCCGGAGGCAGGAGAGGGGAGGGGTGGAGGGAATGGTATTGAATTTGGTTGATAAGTTGTTGTGGATGCTCCACGCGCACGCCCATGGCGAATGGCTTTTGTTGCAGCGGCCACCCTTTTGCCTCGAAAAGGCGGTAGATGTCCCGCGCCGAGTGTCCTGTGGCTAACACCACGGCTGTTCCTTCAAACACGCTGCCATCCTGGCACCTAACGCCGCGCACTGTCCCTTCGCGCAAGACGAAGTCTGTCACGCGGCAGCCGAAATGGTATTCACCTCCGTGACCTTCAATGGTGTTTCTGATGCGGGCGATGATGCCGCTTAATTTGTCCGTGCCAATATGCCCGTGCGCGTCGACCATGATTTCGGGGTCTGCGCCGTGCAACACAAATTGTTTCAGCACTGCGCCCACGTCGCCGCGCTTGGTGCTGCGTGTGTAGAGTTTGCCGTCGCTATAGGTGCCAGCGCCGCCTTCACCAAAGCACCAGTTGCTGTCTAGGTTCGCTTTTCCATCGCGTGCCATCCGCGCTATGTCTCGCTTCCGTTGTTCCACGGGGTAACCTCGCTCCACAATCACAGGTCGAAGGCCTCTCTGTAGGCATTGCAGCGCGGCGAATAGCCCTGCCGGCCCTGCTCCAACGATAACCACCGCTGCCTTGCCGGAAGTATCTTGGTAAGGCATGGCGTAATCTTTTTCGGGAGGTGTCTCGCCTTGTAGTCCCACTTCCAGCGTAGCGCGGTACTTCACACCTCGCCGCGCGTCCAGGCTTCTTTTCGCCACTAGCGCAAACGCTACCTCTTCTTCTCGCAGGCGCAAATGGCGTGCCGCCGCGCGCTTTCTTTCGGCGGGCAAGAAAAGTTCTTCGGGTGTGAGCGTCAGTTCAATGGTGGTCATGGTTGGTGTTTTTAGGGTGGGGAGGAGGTGTGATTAAGGGAAAGTCATGCCTTCGAAGGTAAATCCGAGGATGAAGGTTCGTGAATGTAGGAAGTCGTAGGACTGCGTGTAGAGGTCGTCGTCGTCGTCGATGCGTAGATCCACGATGCCGAATGCCATTTTTAGTTCTATAGCGAATTTCACATAGCGCAAGTAGAAGTCGAATCCTATCCCGCAGGTATAGCGCAGGTCGCTGGTGTTGAGGCGTATGATGCTTTGGTTATTATTGTTTTTGTTGTTGCGCAGCGAGGCAAAGTCGAAGCCATAACTCAAGCCTGTGGTCAGGTAGGGGCGAAAGTTGCGCCATCGCATGGAACGGAATTTGAGGTCTATCGGCAGTTCGCCATACACGCTTTCCACTTGCCGTCTCGGCTCAAGATTGTACAGCCCTGCTTGGTAGACGGGGTCCCACATGAAATTGATGGAGCGGTTGATGAGAGTGAGCCCGGGCATGGTGCGCAGGTTGAAATGCCGTCCCAGCCTACGGTCTGCCAATATGGCCAAGTGGAAACCTGGGGCATAATAGGAAGTAGTGCCCTGCTCCTTGTCGCGCACATGGGGGTCTTCGGTGTAATAGAGGTCAAACTTGCTTTGCGTGTAACCCAGTTGTATCCCAAAATGGATTTTCATTTGGTCAAAGGCGGCCAAATTGGTCACCTGGGCCTCCGCCAGGCCGCCGAATA
>JAXFQM010000109.1:0-15618 GCA_034178965.1 Bacteroidales bacterium
GCTTCTCGGCGCAGTTCCTTGGTCATTTTCTTTCCATCGCGTTCTACCGTCACCGATACGGTGGTGCCGGCCAGCCCGCGTAGTTTCTCGCTCACGTCCGCCACCGTCTTGTTCTCCAAGTCATGTCCGTCGAGACCTACGATGATGTCGCCCGCTTTCAGTCCCGACTTTTGAGCGGGAAAGCCTTCGTAGGGTTCGGCGATGTAGATTTTTTTGTCGCGCGGGTTTTGGTGTATGAGCGAGCCGATGCCGCCATATTCTCCAGTGAGTTGCAGCTTCACGTCCTCAATGGCGCTTTCGGGGTAGTAGTTGGTGTATGGATCGAGCGAGGCCAGCATGGCGTCAATGGCCGTCTTCATAGCCTTGCCTGGTTCGATGTCATCCACATAGTATTGGTTGATGTTTTTGTATACGCTGGCGAATATTTCGAGGTTTTTGGCTATTTCAAAACTGCGGTCGTTGTCTTGTGCGCGCGCTGTAACGGCCACGGCCATTGCCCATGCCAGTGCAATCAGCATTATGAAGTTATTATTTTTCATCGTCGATTTGTTTCATTATACAATAAGATAACGAGAAAGCGGCGTTATTATTTTGCAGACATGGAAATAATCTTTGAAACCCAAACGGCGCAGTAGCGACGAGACCTGCTTGGCATGCCTTTTGGGGCTTGGCGGCATTTGGCGGTCTTGCAGAGAGGCTCGTTCCGCCAGGGGAGAGGGTATTGCGGTAGCACCATGCGTCGGGGATGGCAGCACACATCTCCTGCTTACCTCCCACTATGGTAGGAGGTGAGTGCTGCCATCCCTGATACACGGCGCCGATATGCGGCTCGGGGTGGCTTGTGCTCTGCCCGCAAGCTTACCCCATAATGATGCTCCGCGCGTGGCAGACCAAGGGAGGCGCTGTGGCGGGGCTGTTTCCTTTGGTGTGGCCTTGGAAAAGCGTTTCTTGGGGCTTTTACGGCCGTGCAGGCGCGAAATTCGGGGGTGGGTTTCGTTGTGGTGACATGGCGGGAAATGAGCGAATAACATTTTTTAAGCATTTATTTTCGTCTTATACGAGATGAAGTTTGTCAATTGAATAAGATTGAAAGGCTATTTGTGGCGTTTTGCGCAAAGCGGAAAGAGATGAAATGGTTTCTGTAGTAGGAAAAAGATTGTTAAAATATTTATTTTTTCCGGACAAAAATATGCATGTTGAATAAAATTCGTATATTTGTAAAATTTTTGTGCGCTGCAAGTCAAGTCGAAAAGGGTTGAAAGCGTGGCGTATGGAGCAATGATAGCATGAAAAAAATAGATACCTATATGAAAAATAGAGCACTACTGTTTGGGTTTATTTTTTCACTTTTGGGCATTCAGACGAGCGCCCAGGTGGTGGAGAAGTACAAAATGGGCTTCGAAGCGACGGGTGAGACCTATGGATACCATGTGGGCAGCGGCACCGCCGCCCCTCAAAGCGTGTTGTACTCGTCGGGTAGCCGAGCGTTGAAGATAGAGCACACTGCCACGCAAACCATCATCATGCTCGACACCATCGACCTCACCACCAACAGCAACTTCCAGAACTGCTTGTTGGAGTTTTCGCACATCGCCAATATTAACCCCTTCTCGGTGCAGTCGGCGACGCACGTGGCCACCATTGAGTGCAAGTTGGCCAACGCCACCACATGGAACCAGGTGACAAACGATAAGTACGATATATTGAGTGGCCCTCACAGCACCGAGTTCGAGGAGTTCTCCTCGTTCAGCCGTAAGTCGTACACGGCATGGCAGAACAGCGTGGTAGACAATACCTGTTGGAAACGCGAACGCTTCAACATGTGGGCGGCCGTGGGCGGCGCCGCAGGGCCCAACCGCAAGTTGCTTATTCGTTTTGTGCTTGCGGCGCGAACCACATCCACGGCACCCACCGCCACGGAAGGCTGGTACATAGATAACATACGCGTCACCGCCAGCCCGCAAAGTTTGGCCATCCCCGTTATCAGCATGTTGAAGTGGCCCGACGCATACAGATACCCCCATAGTCGCGCCGCGCGCATAGAAGCAAAAATAACCACCCCCGTGATGGCGGGTCTCAATAGCGACTCGCTGTATATCATGTATCGCTACGGGCACGACGATTCGATTCGCTATTTGCCGCTTAACCAGTTGAGTGGAAACCGTTATTACAACTACATCCCCTTCGAGGGCTACGACACCACCGTTTACTACCGCGTGGTAGCACGCGATGCCACGCTGAACGCCAATGCCAACACCTACCCAAGCGAACGCTCCCAATGGGCCAAGTTTTGTTTTGTGAGGGGTTACAAGGACAGCCTCAAGGTGGGCAATACAAGTTTGACCAGCAACAGCAACTTCCCCTTCTCGGCGTATGCACGCACGCGCAACCAAATGTATTACGACAGCGCCACCTTGGCGGCGGCAGGCCATAGGCCAGGCGCCATCACGAAGTTACAGCTCAAGGTGCTGAACAATATATCAAGCAGCAACCGCGACAGGTTTATCATCAAGATGCACAATGTGGGCGGCGACTTTGCCACCACAGAACAGGCCTCTGGCGGCACCTTCTATGGCGACGACATGATTACCGTGTACGACAGCGCGCTGCGCATCTCGCAAAACGCAGGAACCATTCGCACCATAAGGCTACAGGATACTTTCTTTTACAGCGGTGCCGGACTGTTGATACAAACTTACACCATCAACGCCAACTCAGATCCCGTGCCTGTGCCAGTGGAATGCGTGCCCTGCACGCCCACCAGTAAGACGATTGCCGTGAACGGATACACTTACCTGTTGGACTACGACGTGTTCACCGCCGTTTTCAACAGCGGCGACTTGTACGACAAACGTCCCAACTTTGTCATTGGAAAAGTGAAGAACTTGCCGCTGCGCTACGATGTGGGTATCAGCGGTTTCGTGGCTCCCAGTGCTACGGTGCCAGCAGCGGCCAACGTGCCCAACACGGTGAATGTCTGGCTGAAGAACTTCGGCTCCACTCCACTTAACGCCGTGAGAATTTATTACCAAGTGGACGACAGCGCGTCGAAATATTACAACTGGAGCGGCACACTTGCCCCCTTCGACTCAGTGAACGTGACGGTGAGTACCAACCAATTCTTCGCCCCCGGGCATCACTATCTGCACGCATGGGTGGGAGACTCGGTGACGATAGGCACCAGGCGCTATCGCGACCACGAGCCGTCGAACGACAGTTGCCACACGCGATTCGTCTCGTGCCAGGGACCGATGAACGGCGTGCGCTACGTGGGCGGTGCCAATGCCGACTACAGGACGCTGGAGGAGTTCATCTATAGCGCGAACCTTTGCGGAGTGAACGGAGTGCTGACGGTGAAACTGGCCGGAGGCGTGTATGCGCCGCACACGTTCCTCAGCATCCCAGGCGCAAGCCATACGAACTATGTGCAGTTCGAACCCGCCAACCCAAGCGATACTGTCACTTTCGCCAATACCATAGCCAATGGCGCGAACGTGAACTATTTGATAAACTTGCAGCGCACCAAGTATCTGCGTTTCAAAAATATCAAGTTCGTCTCCTACAGCGCAAGCAATGCAAACCACTACCTAACGCCCTATCCCGCCCGTTTGAGCATCTCAAGCACCGACATTCATTTCATCAACTGCATCTTCCGCGAAGAAAGGGGCTCGAGCACGATGAGCAACACCTCAACCATTGCACACATCTACAGCGGCGGCGCGGACTCGCTGACGGTGGATGGATGCTCTTTCTATAGAGGCACGGTGGGTATCAGCGGCGTGGGACCCGCCGAGGACAACTTGGCAAAAGGCTTGTTGGTAAAGGACAACTACTTCACCATGCAGAAAAACACCGCTATTGAGGTGCGCAATCAACGCGGTGCCGTGGTAGAGCATAATAATGTGAACCAGGTCTCCACCAACGCCAGTTATATACTGCTGTTCCGCAACTGCTTCGGTCCTACGAGAATAGTGCGCAATACCGTGTATTCCACCACTGGTGCCAGTTGCTTGGGCGTGACGGACCTGCATGGCGACAGCGCAGCGGCAAACCGCGCCTACGCCGTAGTGGCCAACAACATGTTGGTGAGCAACGACGATGGACAGAGCAACATGCTGACCACCGTGCTCAACGTCATAAGGGGCAGTTTCGTGAAAGTGGTGTACAATAGCGTGAAACTGAACGCACCAAGCAGGGGGGGCATCGCGGCCGCCACGCTGGGTGGAGACACCATCTACGAATGCCTATTCTACAATAACATTGTGTCCTGCGTAGACACCGCCAACTTCGCCTTCAACTACATTCCCTACGAAGGAGGCGAAAACTACATAGGATACAATATTTATTATTCGCGCAGCCCCCTTATGAACAAATACGAGGGTATTGGATGTGCCACGCTCGGCGAATGGCAAAATTTGTGCGTGGCTGACACTGCATCGCAACAAGTGTCACCAGCTTTCCTTAACGCCACCGTGACCGACTTGCGTTCCTACAGCCAAAACGTGAAAGGCAAAGGCTTGCCCATAGCCGAGGTGAGCAACGACATTAACGACACCGTGCGCCATGCCACGAATCCCTGCGTGGGTGCCTTTGAATTCCATTTGCTGTCATACGACTTCGAAATAGCAGACATAGTGACGCCCTATGAAGAATATTGTGGTGGCAACGGCAGCGACCCATTAAAGGTGGTCATCAAAAACAGCGGCGTGACTGCGCTGAACTCCACTGCTGCCAGCGGCATCACGCTTCACTATGTGCGCGGACTGAACCCCTCGGCGGGCAACGTCAGCAGCGTGCCTGTCGTCTGTACGGTTCCTGCTTTAGACACGGTAGAATACAACACCAGCGTGCAACTGGCATACCCGCCAAATGGTAGAAAAGACACGACGTACTACTTTACCTTATGGCTCACGAGCGGTAGCATTGACTTCAACCCCGCTAACGACACCACGCAAATGGCGGTAACCATGCGCTACAAGGCCCCCGCCCCCACACCCATCGCCACGACTGTACAATATGCCCATAGCACCACGGTGGTAGCCAACAGTGGCATAGAAACATGGTATCCCGAAGTGTTCAACACCACGGCGGTGCCGACGGCACGCGTGCACAAGTCACAGATATATTGGTATACCGACAGTCTCGGCACGCAACTCATACAGCGTGGCGACACGCTCGTTACGGACCTTCTTTATCGAGATACCACCTACTACATCAGGCAGAAGCGCGACTTGCCGGTGGTGAAGATAACGCAGGTACAGTTCAACAGGACCGGCTCGGGCGCCACCTACCCCATGCCGTTCTTCATGCATAACAATACCTCCTTTGCCGTGGAACTGACCAATGTAGGCGACTATCCCGCCAACCTGGCAGGCGATACGCTGATGACCATAGCCAACACCAACGCCAGGGCACTCCACAATAAGATATATGTGTTCCCCGCCGTTACGCTGGCACCTGGCGCCACCTTAGTGGTGCAATTCATCAGCAATGTGGGCAACATTGACTCCTCCATTACCTTGGGGACGCCGGGACTCACCCTTTCCGCAGCCAGCACTTCCAGTTTCGCAGTCCTATACCGCGATGGCAAAGGGGTGGCGGACGCCGTGCCTTTCAACGGATACGAATCGGATGCCAACTGGACGGCTGCCGGAGTGAGAAGCGCAGTGTGGACGGGTACGGGCATTCAGATGCCAGCAAACTCGGCAGGCATTTACCGCAAAGGTTTTCCGCAGTCGGCAACATCCGCGCCTTCTTATTTCTCACAATATTGGCAGACCGCCGATTCCGTGCACAGCATGAGACTAGGCACCTTTAATCCCAACCTATTATTGTTTGTGGACAATGGATGCGTGGGCGACTTGTCGCCAGTAAGCATCAGCATGGTAAACCAACCGGATGTAGACCTCTCTGTAGACAGTATAGACATCCCCGTGGAGCATTGCAACCTTGGTATAACGAGTTTGGATTTGAACATCCACAATTACGGCACCACCAACAGCGGTGCGTTCATGGCTTACCTTGCAGTGAACGACACATTGGTTTGTGCCGACAACATTAGCGCCATTGGGAGCCTACAATCGGTCCAGCACACTTTCTCGCAACCAGTGGACTTCACCGTATACAGCGGCAGCAGGGAATTCCGCATCAAGGCATGGGTGGACAATGTGACGGGTGACGTGATTGCGAGAAACGATACAACGCAGTCCACTGTAGTTAGTTCTTACACGCCAGGCGCTCCCGTGGTGACGCCCTCCGTCACGGTGGTGTACTCACAACAGGCTACGTTGCAACTTCCTACGCCGACGAGCGACAGTTTGATATGGTACGACCACAACATGAACCCGTTGGATACGTGTAGTGTGTACTACACCAGCCGTCTCTATGAAAAGGACAGTTTCTATGTGGCTGCCGTCAGTGTGGCGAGCAATTACCTGCACATTGGGACATTAAGCACCACGACGGCCGCATCATCCTACCCGTCGCCCTACAATTTGACGAAGAACAACGTGAAAGAGCAATATATCTTCACGGCCGAGGAATTGATTGCGGCAGGACACGGAGCGGGCATCATCAACGAGATATCGTTCTATTTGGATACGTTGATGACTCAAGATTCGACGATAACGTTCAGCATGTTCGATATCTCAATGGGAGCCACCACCGCCACCGAGTTCAGCGCCAACAATGACTGGGCAGCCGTGTCGACCAAGTATAGCAGCAACTCCGTCACCCTTGAACGTAGCAAAGAAGGATGGCAGACGCACAGCCTTGACGTGCCCTACCACTGGGACGGCGTAAGCAACGTGGTGGTGCAGGTGTGCCATAAGTTGCCAACCGTGCAGGTGAGGGGGTTGAAAACGAAGTATACCGAGACAAGTGGGCAAACCGTGCTGTATTTCAACGACAATGTCACTGCCAATGTGTTGAATTATTCAGGAAATGGCTCCCGTGCCAATCGCCGTCCCGATATCCGCTTCGGTTTTGCCGACTTGATGTGCCAGGGCCCGACCTCGAAAATAAACGTGGAGGTGACAGGGGTGCCCAACGCCGATGCGTCTATCGTATTCCCCACGCAAGACAGCACGGTAAGCCTTACCAGTTGTGCAGCCGACAGTTTTAACGTGGTGGTGTCCAACAGAGGCTTGCAAGGATTCTCGAATTACACTGTAGACTATTGGGTGGATGGCGAGCACCAAGGTTCGGTGGTGGTGAGCGCCACCTTGCCAGTGCATACCGACACGACGATAACGGTGGGAAGTCTCATCTACAAGCCAGGCAGACACCAATTGATGGCAACGGTATCGCTGACGGGCGACAGCATCTCGCAGAACGACACTGTGAGGACAAGTATCGTGGTGAAGTTCTGTGGTGGAACCTACACCATAGGGCATAGCGCAGGCAACGACTATGCAAGCTTTGACGAGGCCAGCGCCGCGCTGAACGTAGCAGGCATAGCGGGCAGTGTGACGTTCAACGTGGAGAGCGGCACCTATCAGGAGCAACTCCGCATCGGAGCCGTGGAAGGCACCTCGCAAACCAAGATCGTCACCTTCAAAAGCGCCACCGACAATGCAAGCGATGTTGTTGTCACCTACCCCACGACACAAAACGCCAACTATGTGGTTCTGTTTAGCGGTGCTTCACACGTCGCACTATCGCACATGAGTGTCTTTGCCAACCCCGGTAACGGCAACTACGGCAACGCAATAGTGGTCAACGGCAGCGAAGACATTCGTTTAGTGGGCGATAGCGTTATCGTCAAAAGTTCCATCAACAACACCAATGCAAACGGCCTTGTCATCAATGACAATGTGCGCAACCTGCGTGTGGAAAACTGCGTGTTCAACAACGGATACGCAGCCATTACCTCGAAAATCCTCGTGCCTGGTTCGAGCGAGGGACTGACCATACAAGGAAACAAACTGCGCAATTTCTATTATTATGGCATCTCTCTGCGCCAAATAAAGGGCGTGAATATTCGCGATAACGACCTATTCAGCGCCTTGTCAAGCGGCAGCAGGGGACAAGGCGGCATTTTGGTGGCCGAGCACAATGGGGCAACTATTATCGAACGCAATTATGTGGGCTTGATGGACAACACCAGCGGGGGAAAGCGGGGCATCATGTTGGTGAATGTGTTGGGCAGCAACAGCAACCGTTCGTTGGTTTCTAACAACATGGTGTCGTGCAAGAGCAGAGGATTAAGCGGGTTTAACCCTGCTGGCGGCATACTCATCGACAGTTCGTCGCATGTGAACGTGTTCTACAACACGGTGCGCACCTATGCGGGACATGAGAGCACTTCGCGCAACCTGCGATCCTTCTCGGTGGACCATAACAGCACCTCGGTGCATGTGATGAACAATATCTTCGACAACCGTAGCGCAGGCTATGCCTTCTACGCCATGAGAAACGACAATGTGGGTATGGTGAATTACAATGTATATTATAGTGATACGGTGGGCTACGGTACCGATCCGCGCTTGGCATATTTTGGATGGGAAACCCCCACGTTCCAAGACTTCGTGGTGGCGTCGGGAAAGAACGAGAACTCGCTGGAAGAGATGCCGTACTATGTCAGCGACACCAACCTGCACCTTGCATTCTCGCAGTTCAACAATAGAGCACAGTACAATACAGTGGTGCCCAACGATATTGACCACGAGATACGTCCACAGATACCGGCGCCGTGCATTGGCGCAGACGAGCCATCCCAGTATCTGCACGACGTAACGTTGATGGAGATTGTCGAGCCTGGCCTTTCGACGGACAGGGTGAGGACAGACAACATAGAAAGCCTGCCACTTAGGATAGTAACCATCATCTATAACAACGGCAGTTCGGTGGAAAGCAACCTGTCTTGGGATGCCCAAGTGCGGGGAACGTCACCGCTTTGCCAAAGCGTAAGGAAGAATATCCTTGAAATGCAGCCGAACGAACGTATCTATGACACCACGTACATCAACATGCCCATTGGTGTAATCGACACGCAGACAGTGAAAGTGCAGTTATATCTTGAGGGAGACTTGCGTCCCGAGAACAACGTGGTTATCAAAGATTTCTTCCTCGATCCGGCGTATAACATACAAACCGACGAGGTCTTCTACAATGACACCTTGAGCGGCGTTAAAGGATGCCGCTTGGGGAACATGCCGGTAAGCGTGAAAATCACCAACGTGGGACGCCTTGACATTCCCGTCACATGGCCCATACAAATAGGTTTCGAATCCAAAGTGGTGACTCAAGGTGTGACAGTACCCCAATTCCCTATATCAAGCACGGAGGCGGTGGTGTTGACAGAACCTCTGCCGCGCTTGGCCTCCACCATCGTCAATCTGACCCACACGGCCAACGTTTACCCCACAGGAACCGACAAAGACATCGTGGTGAAGTTGCGCGCTTTTGCCCTGCATCCGCACGACCAAAAGCAATTCAACGACACCTCGCAATTCAAGAACATCACCTCCAAGTACACACCGCATTCCCCTGTTGGGGTCAACTTGAATATCCCATATGCCACTTGGGACACCATCTTTGCGTCGCAAACGGACAATCCCGTAGGCGGGGTCCCTGTGCACCGTCCCATTCGTTGGCATATGGATTCAACGTCGGCGCCATTCCTCCAATTTACAGATTACAACCCAAGTACGTGGTGGGAAACGCCGCAATATTACCAAAACGCGGTGTACTACCTCTCCTGCATCAGCACAACGGGTTGCACCAGTTATTACAATCCTGTGCATGTGACACTCAACCCACGGGTGGGCAAAGACGCGGCCGCACAATGGTTAGAGCAGCCCTACGACCAAGTCTATATGGATGACGACACCGTCAAGGTGAGGGTGTTCAACTATGGCGCGCAGATGCTTACGAACATACCAGCGGTATACCAATTGAGAAGCGGCTCAGGCACATTACTCCAGGAGGTACGAGAAACTTTCAACGTGTCGCTCGCGCCAGATAGTTCTACGCTATTGGCGTTCGACTCGTTGATGCAACTTGCAAATACTAATGAGACAAGGTTCGTGCTGCGCGCCTGGGTTGACATGCCAGATGAGCAGACGCGAGGCAACGATACGGTTCGCCGCGAATTTACTTTCAATGTGTTGCCAGAATCAACCTACCCGATTCCAGATGTGAGCAGCATTGCAGGCTTCGACATTACGCACGTTGCTTTCGCAGGCTTGAATAGTTATGTGGCTCCAGCGGGACATACCTATCTGAACCTGGCGCAACGCGCCAATCCCAAGTATCCCGTCTTGCACCTTGTGAAGGGAACAACGGATACTTTGATAATAGAGGGCGAGAATGTGGATAACTCCAATGACACGTCGACGTCGGCGGGCATAACGGTGTTGATTGACTTCAATCGCGACGGTAAGTTCGAACCAGCGGAATGCATACTGTTCGATACGCTCAAGTCGCGCCATACCATCAAATTCCCATTTACTTATCCCTACGTTTTGCCTTCGGAATTCAGGTTCGATACAAGTGTCTATAGGAACAGTGCGGAATTTTCAAGCCGCCGTCCGTCATTGGGTTACGTCCGCATGCGTGTCATAGCGGAGCAAGAACATTACAAGCCGGAGTTCGACAGTATGCCTTCCTTCCAGTTTGGCAGCATACACGATTATTTGCTGTATGTGGAGGACCAGCCCCTTGACGTGGATTTGGCCGCTTCGCGTATCGTTTCGCCGGTAAAGCACTTTATTGAAACCCACGACAGTATCCCCACCGTGGTGACATTCATGATGGCAAACAAGGGCGCAAATACGGTGACATCGGCAAATATTATCTATACCTTCACCGACGACTCGAACAGCGTGACGGACACGTTGCATTGGACAGGTTCTGTGGACAAGGGACGCAGCGTGCCTGTGGCGTTGCCGGCACATCGCTTCATCAAGGGCACGACATCGGTGCGCATAATAGTGAAAGCCGCGGGCGACATAAATGTCGCGAACGACACTCTTTACTACGACTACCATCGCTTCCATGTGATAGAATTGCTCTATAAGGATAACTTTGAATACGCCACGCCGAACCTATGGTACGCACCACAAGGATATACCCCTTACAGCAAGAATGTTTGGCAACGAGGTAAAGTGAAAAAGACCAACATAATCGTGGCGCACGGCGATAGTTGCGTCCTTGCCACCGATACGGCAGCCACATTAAACTTTGTACAAACGGGCAATGTCAGCGTCATTTATTCTCCCATCATCAACATCTCGCAGGTGAGACCAGACACGCTTCGGTTGTGGCTGGCCAGCGACATGGGAGATTCCACCTACGTCAAGCTGCAGTTTTTGGATTACCTTGACAATTGGCAGGACCTACGCCCGCAGAATTTAGAATTGCCAGAGTCGTGGTATAACGAAAGTTATGGCTTTGTGGGACGCACGTCGGGATATTCATATAATGAATACAGGTTGTCCCTCAAGCGTTTCGCAGATGATTTCCAGCAGAAGTTGCAGTTCCGCATCATCTACTTGGCACATCCTGGCTGCGGCAGGGGAGAGGGCGCCGTCATTGACGACTTTGAGATTGGCCGCGCACAGCGGGCAATAGACGTAGGCGTGACGAACATTGTATACCCCACTGCGCCGCGCTTCGGCGAGACAATCCGACCGAGGGTTCTCATCAAGAATTTTGGCTATGACACGATACGGCGTATAAGCCTTGCCTACGATGTTTACGGCCAGAATCTGCCAAAAGTGGGCTTGTATGTATCCGATACGGGCATCGCCCCCAACGGAGGGGTAGCGATGTTTACTTTCCCCGATCCTTTCATTGTGAGAAGCGATTTCCCCGATACCTTCAAGATAGCGGCCTACACCACGGTGAACAGCGACATTTATTGGAACAATGACACCACGGAAAAAGAGTTCTACCTCACGCCGCTGGACAACGATTTAGGTATGGTTGCTTTTGCTTCACCAATGGACCGAATTGTGGCGGGAGACAGCATAGTGGTTACCACGCGCATACGCAACTTCGGACAGGCGCCCGTTTCAAACACTACGCTCACCTATGTCTACAATAAAACGGACACAGTGCGGGAGCACATCGACTTTGTGGAGACGATAGGCAGGCCGCTGGGAACCTTTGAATACTACAACTACACCTTCCGGCACAAGAAGCGTGCCAGCATGGGCACAATGTATCTGACCGCCTACACGACAATGCCTAACGATGACTATGTATTCAACGATACCATTAGCAAGACGCTCACAGGCATGGCATCCATTGTTGACTTGAAGGCCCGTGAGATTGTGCTTGACTCGTCAGACTTCCAAGTTTGGAAGGTGCTTCTTGTAGTTGACAACGTGGGAGCCATTGCCACCAACAACTTTGAGGTGGGGTATTGGTACGACAACGACCCTTCCACAATGGTAGTAGAGCGCCACAACAACGGAATGCCGCTGGCGGCTTTGGCATCGGCATACCACACCTTTGCCGACACATTGCGACCGCGCCCTGCTGGATACGACCACATCACTGCCTTTGTGCACGTGCCCAACGACAACGACCCGTCTAACGATACGACGAAGGTAATTGTTGACCAATACCGCGACCCGTATCCGGTGGTGGTGTATGTGGAGGAGAACCGCACGGATTCTTGCCATGTGCGTGTGATGGTGAAGAACGGCGGCAACGCCACCTTTAACAAGCCCATCAACATAAAGGTGACCATCAACGGCGAAACGCTCCAGCACATATTCCGAGACAAGGAGGTGGCCCCTGGACCCATGTATAGTTTTGACATGCCTGGAACTATCTCCAAGAGCCCCACCCGTACCTACCAAGGAGAGGCGCGTTTTGCACAGAAACCTTCCACCGACAGGGTAGGGGAAAACAACCAGACTTCGTGGATCGAGGTGAAGAACTACCTGGATACTGATGCAATACCCTCTGCACAAGGCCTTGTCAAGATGCGTCTTGAGCAGAACCGTCCAAACCCGTTCACAGATTTCACTTACATTGATTTCTACATTCCCGAATCGGGCAACGTGACATTCTATGTGATGGATGTAATGGGTCGCATCGTGCATCGAGAAACGAGGTTCTTCTCTGCGGGCGACAATGTCATCAATTATCATGCCGACCGTCTCAACACGGGTACCTACTACTATGGCATCGAAAAAGACGGCCAGCGACTGATGCGCAAGATGGTATTCAAGCGTTAGCGTCATGTTGCAACGTTTTATCGACTTCGTGAACCAGCAACACCTCTTCACCCAAGACGAAGAGGTGTTGCTGGCCATTAGTGGGGGACGCGATTCGGTGGCCATGTTTCACCTCATGTCGGAGGCGGGTTTTCAGTTTTCGATGGCGCATTGCAATTTCCATCTGCGGGGGCACGACAGCGACAGGGACGAACATTTTGTGCGGCAGTTGGCCCAAAATAACAACGTCCCACTTTTTGTTCGTCAGTTCAATACCCAGGAAGAGGCAGCGCACGATGGCCTCAGTATAGAGGAAGAGGCGCGTCTGCAACGGTATGGTTTCTTTTACGAACTCATGCGGGAAGGACGTTTCTCGTGCGTGGCCACAGCACATCATTTGAACGATTCCATCGAAACCGTTTTCCTCAATCTGTTGCGCGGCACAGGCATCAGCGGCCTGCATGGCATACAGCCACGTTCCTCGGGGCCGCTATCCGATGGGGGAGAAGGGCGCGTGGTGCATCCCATGTTATGTTTTACACGCGAAGAGATAGATGGCTATGTGAAGAGGAAAGGCATTCAATATGTAGAGGATTACACCAATCAGCAGGCTCTTTTTAGGCGCAACCAAATCAGACACCAGTTGGTACCATTGCTTCGTGGCATGGAACCACGGTTCGAGCAGGTAATGGCGGACAACATATTTCGTTTTTCCGAGGCGGAACAGATTTACCGCAAGACCGTGGAGGAAGAAAGGGGTCGCTGTGTGCACTATGGTGAGGATGGGACTGCGTTCCTGTTCGTTAATGACATACTGTCGTTGTCGCCACGGCTCACATTACTTTACGAGATGTTGCGCCCGTTTGGATTTGGTGTAGGAGTGGTGCACGATATCCTTAGGGATGTAGGCCGCCGATCGGGGCAGCAATATTTTAGCGACACTTTTCGGCTTTGCCACGACAGGGAATACCTTTTACTATTACCCTTAAAGGGCAGCGACGTGGCGGCCTGTCCGCCACGGCTGGTGCGCAGAGAGAAAGGAGTGGGGGATGGCGCGTTTGTCTCCGCAAAGTGGAAGGTTCCTCCAACGGAAGCCTATTTCGACGCCGAATTACTGAAACAGCCGTTGACGATGCGCCATTGGCGCAAGGGCGACCGCTTCCTACCGTTTGGCATGAAGGGAAGCCAATTGCTAAGCGACTATTTCAACGACCATAAATTCACGCGTCACCAGCGCGAGGCATGTTGGTTGCTGATAGATGCGGAGGGCAACATCCTGTGGATAGTGGGGCATAGGGCCAGTGCCACGGCTTCGGTGACGGCAAATACGCGTCGTGTGCTGCACGTCAGCCTGCGGCAAGATTGAACGTTAGTCGTTGTATTGAATTTCTTCAAGGTTTTCTTGTATCATCTCCTTGACGAAGCGCAGGATGTGCACGTCGTTCATGCTGGCACTGTCAAGGGCTTCCTTCACCTCGTTAGTGTCCAGGACATACTCTCCGTTATTTGTAATATGCTTAAATACAATATGAATGTCCTCGTGCGCCGCGCATAGCATTGCTATCGTTCCTGCTAAATCGCCCATGGGGGGGCGGTCCCAGTTGTTGTGTTCAAACCAAAAATGCAGTGTGGTGCCTTTCCCCACCTCGCTTTCTAATGTCATTCCGCCGTTACAACGTTCCGTGTTTTGCTTTATCAACGGCAACCCAAGTCCCACTTTTCGCGTGGTGCGGCTTGTGGTGTAGGGGTCTGTTACGTGCGCTAACAATTCGGGGCTCATGCCTTTGCCGTCGTCCACAATGGTAAAGTCGTAGAGGTTACCCCTTTTGTCGTCGCGTATGGTGATACAGATGTTTTTTGCGCCGGCCGCCGTGGAATTCTCCATCAGGTCGTATACGTGCATCGCAAGTTCTTTCATATTAAACTCTCAAATTTTGGGAAGTCAAGGATTTCCAAGTCATGTGGTTGTTCATCAAGGGAGAAGCGCACCAAGGTAGAAACCTTGTGGAAGCCTGAACGTCCTGCTGCGCCAGGGTTGATGCACAACATTTCGTGCGCCGCGTCGTACATAATTCGCAGTATGTGGCTATGCCCGCATACGAAGATGTTTGGTTTTAGGCTTTCTATGGCATGCAGTATTTTGGCTTCGAAACGTTTAGGGTGGCCGCCAATATGCGTCATCAGAATTTTGTGGTTCTCGCGCGTGAAGAACTGCGTCTCCGGAATAATTCCCCTCACGTCATACCCGTCCATGTTGCCATATACCGCTACCACGGGCTTGAACTTCTTGAGTTCGTCAAGCACGCCCACACCCAAGTCTCCGGCGTGCCATAGTTCGTCGCAGTCCATGAAGAAATCGTACACCTGCTTTGGTACAGTGCCATGCGTGTCTGATAATACTCCAATCTTCATAAATCGGAATAGTGTAATTAACAATTAAATATTA
>JAXFQM010000110.1:0-10341 GCA_034178965.1 Bacteroidales bacterium
GTCTAACTGTATGCCGGAATTCTTCAAACTCAGTGCATAACTTTCTCCAATAACCCAGTTCACGCTGTCGCTGTGTGTTTTAAGTGAAGGTACGGAGTTTTTGCACGAGACGGCTCCCAGCAGCAGGGCGGTGCCGACAAGCAGGACGAATGTTTTTTTCATGTCTTTTTGTGAACTATTAATTTGCGTTCTATATGTTAATAACCTAATATCTTGAGCATGCTTTTGTAACTTTGTTCCTTGGCAAACAGTTTGGTGGTATATTCACCATTCTCGTCGCGGTTTATCACCACGTGCTTGGGTGCGGGAATCAGGCAGTGCTGGATACCACCGTAGCCTCCGAGACTTTCTTGGTATGCGCCGGTATGGAAGAAGCCTATGTATAGAGGTTCGTCCTTTTGCAGTTTGGGTAGGAAGATGGCGTTTGCGTGTGCCTCGGCGTTGTAGTAATCTTGGCTGTCGCAGGTGAGGCCCCCAAGGAAAACGCGCTGGTATTCACAGTCCCAATGGTTGATGGGCAGCATGATGAAACGTTGGTTCAAACCCCACGTGTCGGGCAGGGTGGTAATGAACGAACTGTCTATCATATACCACCGTTCGCGGTCGTTTTGCTGCTTTTCGTCGAGGATGCTGTATAGCACCGCTCCGCTCTCACCTACGGTGAAACTGCCGAACTCGCTGAAGATATTGGGTTCCTCCACGCCGCGGTGGTCGCACACGTTTTTCACCTGCGTAAGCAGTTCTTCGGCCATGTACTCATAGTCGTAGTTTGCCACCAAGGAGGTCTTGATGGGGAAACCGCCCCCTATGTTGAGACTGTCCAGTTCGGGGCATCGCTGCTTCAAGTCGCAATATACATTCACGCACTTGGCCAGTTCGTTCCAATAGTAGGCCGTGTCGTGTATGCCCGTATTGATGAAGAAATGCAGCATCTTCAAGTGGTATCGAGGATTGCCTTTGATGCATTCTTCGTAGTAGGAGAGGATGTCGGTGTAGCGGAAGCCCAGCCGCGAGGTGTAGAACTCAAAGCGCGGCTCTTCCTCGGCGGCAATGCGAATGCCTATCTTCATGGGCAGTTCAGGGCTGGGCAGGGCTTCGTCCAGTTTGGCCAATTCGTGGTGGTTGTCCAAGATGGGCACTATGTTGTGGAAGCCGTCGTTGTAGAGGGCGGCGATGTTGTCTATGTATTGGTCGCGCTTGAAGCCGTTAGCCACAATGAACACATCCTTTTGGATGAGACCCTGGCTGTAGAGTTCCTGCACCAAATTGATGTCGAACGCGGAAGAGGTTTCCAAATTGATTTCGTTTTTAAGCGCTTCCTCCAACACGAAACTGAAGTGGCTGCTTTTGGTGCAATAGCAATAGTTGTAGGTGCCACGATAGTCTATCTTGGCGCGTGCCACGTTGAACAATCTCTTGGCGCGCTGTATTTGGCTGCTAATCTTGGGCAGATAGGTGAGTTTGAGGGGAGTGCCATATTGTTTTATCACCTCCATTAAGGGTATGCCGTGGAACAGCAATTCACCCTCTTCGGTGCTGAATTCGTCTTGTGGATAATCAAAGGTTTGGTCTATCAAATCGCTGTACTTGTTCTTCATTTCTATTAATCCAAAAAGGTGTAATATGCATTCTTTTTTGAGAATGCAAAAATACTGTTTTTTTATCTATTGGGAGTAAAAAAATGCGCTTCGCGTGTCGTCAACGAGTCCAAAGAGGAGTAGAAACAGAATAGAAGGCTGAAAACATGTTGTTTGTGAAAGGGTGAACACAGTTGGATGCTGATTTTTTTTGCCATGTGAGAAAGTTGGTTGTATATCAAAGGGGTTCATCCAAGTTGTTTACTTGGAGAATTTTTGACGCAAGAAGTTGTTTTGATATTCCATATTGGAGGACGTGAGAACGCCATGGAAACGCTATGCAGGCAGGCAGGAGGCACTCCTATCCGACCGAGGTAGGAGATAAGTGCTGCCATAGTGCTGCCATGGTGCTGCCGTGGTACTTCCGCCAATATCCTCAGCCGAACACAATACGCTGCCACCAAAAAGGCCATGCAAAGGGCTCCGCCGCGATACTATTTTGCAGCGGAGCCCTTGTTGCAAAGGTACTTGCGGTACCTTATCTTTTTATAACCTTTAGGGTTTGTGACGAGCCGTCGTCGAAGACCACCTTCATCAAGTAAACACCTTTGCCAAATTCGGCTAGACTTATGGAGAGGCTGTTGGAAGAGGCGGGGATTTGCGCCACCATTTGTCCTTGCACGTTATACAAGATGGCTTTTCGCAGGGGTAGTGTGCTGCTTAAGGTGACGCGATCGGTGGCGGGATTGGGAAATAGCGTTGCCTTTTCAACGTGATTGGCGTTGCGGATGCCAGTAGTGTCGCCGTCCACGGTGATTTTAATACTTGCGCTGCCCACACATTTGCCAGCATGTCCATAGACACTGTAAATGCGTGTGGAGGTAGGTACGAAACACAATTCAGGGGCTTGCTCGCCGGTGCTCCAAACGTAATGTTCGGCACCGTTGGCTACAAGGTGCACCGCTTCGCCGCGTTGCACGTCTGTATTATTGGCACGTATGGTCACGTTGGGCATGGCGTTCACGGTGAGGGAAAGGTGGTAGGTGACGCCGCCTTTGGAGAAGGTGTATGCGTGCACCCCGGCGGAAAGTGTGGCAGTGGAAAGGGTAGTGTCGGCAAACACAAGATTGCTGCCTTGGCAGATGGTGTCGAAGAAATATCGGTGTAAGACGTTGCTGGGGAGGTTGATATCGTCCACCCAGGCGCAGTCGCTGCCTTGACTGTAGGAGTAGTCTTTTTCATAGGAGAACTTGAAAGTGTGTGTGCCGGCTGGGACAGGGAACGAACGATAGGTCCAGTTCTCTTCGCCGCTGGCTGCGTCCACTAGTGCGCCGTCGATGTAGAAGAAGAACAGGTCGTAGTTGGGTTCGGAACTTACTTTGCGGTAGTAGGAGATGCTGTCGTCTATGGTGGAGGTCCATTGGAGAGTCATTGAAGACACCATGTTGCCGGCATTTTCGCCGAAGGTGTAGGACCGAGCACAGTACCTGCCGTTGCGGGAGTTGGTGGAGTCTACCAGCCAGGGATGTGCGTTGTGGCTCCAGTTAAAAGAAGAAAAGTCACCGCTTTCAAAAGTCTCCGCGTTATGGTGGGACGAGGCGTGCAGCATGAAGGTGGTGTGGTAGGTGTGTGTTCCGTCGGTGAGGGTGTAGTCCAAGGGAATGTTGTAGCCCTCGGGCAACGCGCCAGACGGTGATAATTGGAATTGCAGGCTGCTGCTGGTGCCGGCGTTGATGGCGGGGGTGGCTGTGACGTTGTTGGCAATGTTTATGTCGGAAGAGGCTGCGGTAAGTGTCGCAGTTCCGTTGCCAAAAGGCAAGGTGCCCTGATTGTCGTTGGTTATGGTGATGGTGTTGCCTGTTGTGGACATGGTGGCCTTGATGGCGGGCGCGGCGATATTCTTGTAGCAGGTGCGGGAACTACTCATCTCCTCGGAGTTGGAGTTCCAAAAAACGGTAACGGCAATGGCGGTAGCAGTGCCGTTGGCCACGTTAGGCCACACAAACACGGAATCGGCGCTGGATAAGGTGACGGTGCTGTTGGCCGCTATGTTGTTGGCGGCAGGATAGTTGTGACGCGTGGGGGAGAGGTTAAGCAAATGGGTGCCATTCACGGATATTTGGACGCCAATGTTGGTGGCGGTTGCGGCTCCCAAGTTGTTAAGGTGAACGTCGAGTGAGGCGCGGGTTCCACTGAGGAGTGTGGTGCTTACGGAGTCTACTACCACGTAGGGGCCTTCAGGGGTGATGACCGAGATGTTTTGGAAGAAAGGCTTGTAGTTTTGCGCCGACGCGGCCAGTTCCACGGGGGTGCCGGGAGCGATAGGGGAGAGGTTGAGGACGGCGAGGCCGTTGGCATCGGCGAAGGCAGCAGAGAGGAGCGAGTCGCCGCTCGTTAATGCAATGTAGGCATGGGGGACAGCGGTGACAGTGATGGAAGTTAGGTTGCTGAGTATGGTAGTGGGGGCATCGACGGCCATCGTCCGCGCTTTTCCAAGCCACGGCATCAGCGAGGGGTCGCCCATGAGGTGGTAGATGTGCCAATAGTAGTTGGCCAAACTGGAAGAGGAGGCTTGCACGGCCATGTTGCCAGAATGAATGACGCTGCCCATGGTGACGTTCCAGTCGGCAAAGTCCTCGTTATGGGTGTGGAATAGACGGTCATATGCTCCCAAGCGACTTCCATCGTAGGGGGCATCGTAGGTGTTGCCGATTACGTTGTTGTCTCGGGTGCCTACCGCCCAGCAGAAGTCTTCATACCAAAAGGTAACGTTGCTACCTCCCACATAGGCCACGGCGCCTTTGTAGTCATCCTTGCGCAGCAGTGCTTCGCCAAAGCATTCGCTGGTGTTGAAATGGTTAGTGAGACAGCAGTTGCCAATCATGACGCCGAATTTGTGCTTGTTGGTCATTTGCGCAACGCTGCTATTGGTGAAGTTGGGCTGGTACCATTGGTCTATGTCGCCATGCGCGCTATAGTTCACCCAGCCAAAGCCATTGTTATAGAAATGGGCCAGTTCGTTTGCGGCGCTGCTGCTTTGGGAACTGCCGGTAATGGCAACGGAGGAGGTGTTTTGGCTGATGTTGTTCTTATAGAAAGCTATAGTGTCGAATCCGTTGCCGCTATTGACGTAGAGTTTGGCAATATAATCCATGGTGGGGTCGCAATATTGATAGGCATTGTCGCTTTCATAGCCAGCGTCCACGCCCGAAACAAGTGCGGCACGGCTCAGGAAGTTGTCGTTTGGGAATGCGTATTGCTCGTACATCAGCGTTTTTTCTATTTGAGGAGTGAGTTGCGAGAGGTTTTGTGCAGAGAAACGACCGTAATAGCAGTCGGGCAGATAGTCGCCCTCGGTCCAAGTGAAATACTCAAGGTCGCTGATGTGGGTATAGCCAGCTTGGCTGCCGCGGGCCGATTCGGGAAGTTGCTCCTGGTCGCCCACTAATAACACAAAGGTTGGCGCGGGACGTTGTTCTGTGGCGTTGGTGTAGAAACTTTTTATGTATGCCTTGATGCTGTTAGAGGTGGAGCCCACGTTGGCGTCGTCGGTGTAACCCACAGTGACGAGCATGCCTTGACGGCGTTTCCAGGCGATGAAGTCGTTCAGTTGGTTGCGGAACATGCCGTTAGCAACGATGAGATAGTGCAATGGAGCGGAATGGTTTGCCTCCTTGTTTCCCAAGCGGTTTGCCACGCCGGAGGCGGAGGCGAAGGCGTCGCTGTGGTAGCGTCGCTTCATCTCTTGGGTGGAGGCGATGTCGGCATTTTGCGTGCTGACGCTGACGGTGATTTGCTTGCATAGGATTACTTGTCCCGTAACGGGGTTATAGCGCAGTGGCATGTAATGTACCTCTGCAAGGTTGCGGTCGCGGGCGATGCCAATATTTTTCACGGTAATGGCGTTGTTGCCATAAAATGTGTTTGTGGCGTAGGCGCGTTCGTCTTTCAGCAGCACAAAGGGGCTGGTGTCGTTTTTGCTGCGCGAGGGTTGCAGCGGCATGATGGGCAACGCGATGCCCAGCGCTTGGGCAGGCAGCGTGTCGTAGAGAGCTTGCACGATGTCCACGGAGGCTTCGCCGCCGAGGGGCAGTTCTACCAGTTTCACCATTTCGGGCAACGCGGGAGTTCCAAGAACGCCAGCAAGGCCGAAGCCTTCCATGGAGGGTACGGAGTAGAGGTCGGAGCCGTATTGAAAGGTTTGTGGCTTGAACTTGGGAGCGGCAAACTGTAGCGTAACACCGCCATAACTGCTCTGCTTCACGGCAAATGTTTGTGCCATCGCACCAAAGCCGATGGCTGCCATCATGAATGTAAGGACAAAGTGCTTTTTCATTTATTTTATAATGTATAATTATTGTTGAAAAGGTAAATAATACTCAGAAAGTGCGTTTCTTAGAGGGAGGCCCCGTTAGCGATGGGAAATATGCTCCACATTTTGTCGTCGGGCGTGGGAGCCGTCACTGTAAGCATCTCATGGCGCACGGGGTGTTCGAAGGTGACGCTGCGGGAATGGAGCGAGATGCCGCCGTCGGAGTTGCTGCGGGGATAGCCATACTTCAAGTCGCCTCTGATGGGACATCCCACGTGGGCCAGTTGGGCGCGTATTTGGTGGTGACGGCCAGAAACGAGGTCAACCTCTATGAGATAGTAGCCGCCTTGGCTCTTGGAAATCACGCGGTAGTTCAGTTCTGCCTCCTTTGCACCATCCGTGTTGGCGCCCACCACGTATGTTTTGTTTTGCGCCTCGTTGCGCAAGAGCCAGTGTTGTAAATGTCCTTGCGGTGCCTTGGGGGCTTTTTTTGTAATGGCCCAATAGGTCTTTTTGATGAGACGTTTCTTTATGATTTCATTCATACGGGAGAGTGCCTTGTCCGTTTTGGCGAAGATGACTACGCCACTTACGGGACGATCCAGCCGGTGCACAGTGCCACAAAAAACGTTGCCGGGTTTATGGTCGCGCTCCTTGAGGAAAGCCTTGATGTCGTCGCTCATGCAGGGATCTTCCGTTTTGTCACTTTGCACGATTTGGCCTGCCTGCTTGTTGAGGATAATCAAGTGGTTGTCCTCGTATAGTATTTGTTCGGGAAGGGTCATCATAGAGATGGTTTCGCGCTGCATAGTTTTGTTATGCCATTGAATACTTGTTCTTTCAGGGTAGCGAATACTTCTGTGCCGAGCGGTACGAATAAGTCCACGCGGCTGCCAAACTTGATGAAGCCCAGTTCCTGGTTTTGCTGTACAACCTCGCCTTCCTTGGCATAACAGCAAATGCGTCGGGCCATGACGCCGGCAATCTGTTTGATGAGGATGCGCTCGCCGCTGGAAGTCACCATGCCAACGCTGGAGTGTTCGTTCAGCACCGAGGACTTTGGGTAGCTGGCATTGAAATAATTGCCCCTATGGTAGCACACATATTCCACTTTGCCACTCACGGGGTAGCGGTTCACATGCACGTCGGTGCCATACATAAAGATAGAGATTTGCAGGCAGGAACCCTTGATGTATTCCTCCTCGCAGGTCTCTTCGATGACACATACAGTGCCGTCGGCGGGAGCCATCATCACGTTCTCGTCTTGGATGAAGTCGCGCTTGGGGATGCGAAAGAAACTGGCAAAGGCAAACCAAATGAGCACAAATACCGATGCCACTAAATAATGGAACAAGTTCCAAGGGTGGACGGCGAATGCCATGAGCGCAATGATTCCCCCAAAGATAATGCCCAGCCAAAAGAGCATTGTCCGTCCTTCTTTATGTATGTACATGGATTTATGAGTTATGAAATGGTGGTAATGGAGTATGTGGTGATGATTTCTATTCGTCAGTGGAAGCCGGCATTAAGCAGTGTTAGTCTATAGCCATCATGTACGCTGAGACAAAGGCGGTGGCAAAAGGCAACACCATAAGCAGGCTGTCGAAGCGGTCCAGCAGGCCGCCGTGACCTGGGATGAGATTACCGCTATCCTTCACGCCTACATAGCGTTTGAACATGCTTTCTACCAAGTCGCCCAATGTGCCAAAGATTGTCACGATGAAGCCCAAGCACAAGTAGAACCAATGGTTTGCGGAGGTCTCTCCAGTCACCATGCCGCCCAAAAGCACGGCCGCTGCCACGCAGAACAAGGCTCCGCCCACAGTGCCTTCCCATGTCTTGCCAGGAGAATGGCGCGTCATCTTGTGTCGGCCCAAAGCCATGCCCGTCATGTAGGCGAAAGAGTCATTCACCCATATTAAGATGAAGAGCAGCATCACGAGGCTTTCCTTGCCTTCGTAGAGATACATGGGTATCAACGACAGGGGGACGGCAACCCAAAAAACAGGCAAGAAAGTATAGCCGATGGTTTCGAAAGGATGCTCTTCGTGGCGGAACAACTGCACGATGGTGAGGATGCCGAAAGCCAACAGAGGGATGAGGAAGGAACTGCCCTGATGTAATACCGTAAAGATAAGTATGCCCATGGCATAGCCCCAAGGACGGTTTGTGGGAATGTCCTTAATGGCAAGGTTGTGGTAGACCTCATAGATGCCCACCACGGTGAGCAGCAGGAAGAAGATTTCGTTGGCGAACAAGCCGAGGTGTTTGTTATTCGTCCACCGTCCTAAATAAAGTGCCGCAACGATGAGGGCCACATATACCGCTCCGCTGAGCGTTCTGGTGATAAATTTCTTCATTGGCTTTGTTGCAAAAGGCTTTTTTGTATACTGTAGGGGGGTAAGGTTTACTGGTCTTCCATTAGGATGAGGCAAAGGTTCTTGCAGTCGGACGGGGTGAGGAGAGCGATTTCTTTGGGCTTTTCCTGCGGATAGGCTTCTTGCAGGTGCCTGTCTACCTCCTCCCAGTCGCGCACGATTTGACTGGTGAAAGCTATTACAATAGTGGTTAGCGGCAACGTGCGCATGGTGATGCCATATCCCAAGTGGTCGGAGACCACGATGCCCCCGTTCCATGCTTCCAAGGCATCGCATAGCAAAGCGCCCAGTGCACAAGGTTGACCAGATTGGGAAGTAACACTGTTGGCAAAGCCAAGGCCTTGCAAGAATTGGGTTAAGGTATCGTTGCAGCAGGCCATGGCCGCGCCGTGTTGCAGTGTGTCGATGTGAGCTTTCAGCTCTTCTTCTGTGGTGCAGTAGTACATGAAGCCGCCCTTTCGGGTGAATTCCTTGGCGAACGCCACGGCAAGGTCCTCGTCGGAGAGACGAAAAACGAGGTTGCCCCCATCCTCGGAGAGGGAAAGGGCAATCTCACTCTTTATGGAAAGAGCCTCGCGTAGTTTGCTAAGGAAATCTTCTTTCTTCATGGGAAAGGGCGTTCGTTATTGTGAGGTGACCTCGTGGTCCGCCTTGGGTGTCGTTGGTTCCTCATGAGACTTTTCGTCCGTCTCATGGGGTGGTTCTTTTAAGGCGGCCTTTTCTTGTTCTGCTTTTTCTCGCGCCTTGCGATCTTCATCCTCCCACGGGCGCGGACCGTAGATGCGTTCCACGTCTTCTCTGAAGATGACTTCCCTGTCGTACAGCGTGGTGGCAAGCTCCTCCAGTTCGTCGCGGTGTTCGGTGATGATTTTCTTGGCGCGGAGGTAGGCTTCCTCCACAATACGTTTCACTTCCGCATCTATCAACACATTGGTCTCTTCACTGAAGGGCTTGGTGAAGTTCCATTCGCCTTGGCCAGTGCTGTCATAATAACTCACGTTGCCTACCTTTGGGCTCATGCCATAGTATACCACCAGCGAGAATGCCATTTTTGTGGCGCGTTCGATATCGTTGAGGGCGCCCGTGGAGATGCTACCGTTCACCACCTCTTCTGCAGCGCGTCCCGCCATAAGGCTGGTGATGCTGTCGAACATTTGGTCATAGGTGGTTATCTGGCGCTCCTCGGGCAGGTACCAAGCTGCGCCCAGGGCCTTTCCGCGAGGCACTATGGTCACCTTCACAAGGGGGTCGCCCCAGCGTAGGAGCCAACTCACGCTTGCGTGTCCGCTTTCGTGGTAGGCTATTGTGCGTTTTTCATGGTCAGTGAGCACTTTCGTCCTTTTTTCCAATCCGCCCACAATGCGGTCTATGGCGTCGAGGAAATCCTGCTTTTCTATTTTATTTTTGCTTTTGCGCGCTGCCACAAGGGCTGCCTCGTTGCATACGTTGGCAATGTCAGCGCCGCTGAATCCTGGCGTTTGCTTGGCGAGGAACTCGCGGTCCACGTCATCGGACAACTTAAGTTGTCTCATGTGGACGGCAAATATGGCTTTGCGTTCATCCACGTCGGGCAGTTCCACGTATATTTGTCTGTCGAAACGCCCTGCGCGCAGCAAGGCTTTGTCCAATACGTCAGCACGGTTGGTGGCGGCCATCACGATGACGCCGGTGTTGCTGTTGAAACCATCCATTTCGGTGAGCAGTTGGTTCAGCGTGTTCTCGCGTTCGTCGTTGGCGTTACTCAACCCGGCGCGTCCACGGGCGCGCCCCACCGCGTCTATTTCGTCAATGAAGATGATGCAAGGTGCTTTTTTCTTGGCTTCCTCGAAGAGGTCGCGCACGCGACTGGCGCCCACGCCGACGAACATCTCCACAAAGTCTGATCCGCTCATGCTGAAGAAAGGCACATGTGCTTCTCCCGCCACGGCTTTGGCCAGCAGAGTCTTTCCCGTGCCTGGAGGGCCGACCAGCAGCACGCCTTTAGGTATCTTGCCGCCCAGCACGGTATATTTCTGCGGATTTTTGAGGAAATCCACCACTTCCATCACTTCCTCCTTGGCGCCAGCCAGTCCGG
>JAXFQM010000130.1:0-24996 GCA_034178965.1 Bacteroidales bacterium
AATATCAAACTTCCAAAAAGCGTATTACATCGCGTTAACTTGACGCATAAGTTTGGATTTCAAATTAGCCGCTTTGTTCTTGTGGATAATGGAACGCTTTGCCAATTTGTCGATGATGGAGACCATCTTGGGAAGACGTTCGTTGGCGGTGTTCTTATCGGTCAAGGCTCTGAAATCACGCAACGCATTGCGCATGGTTTTTGCGTAATAACGATTCTGTACTCTTTTCTTTTCGCTGGAGCGAATTCTTTTTTTTGCAGACAGATGATGTGCCATTTCTTTATTCTTCTTTTCTTTTTTAGTAGTCCGAGGGGGATTCGAACCCCCGATTTTGAGAATGAAAATCTCACGTCCTAGGCCAACTAGACGATCGGACCATAATTTTCAGTATTTCAATGCGTAAAACGCTTTCTAAACCACTTTTCTTTCGTCGTTTCAGTTTGCAAAATTACTAACATTTTTTGACATGTGCGAAAAAACTTTCAATAAAAATGTTAAATGTTTTCACAATATCACACAAGTAACTGATTGTTACGAATTAACGGCAGAGTATTTTTTGCTGTTTTTTTGTGTTATTCTTTTTCCCTTCGCTCTTATTATCCAAAACTTTCTCTTTTTTCCTGTTGATTTTTGCCATAATGGATGGATGGTACAAGGTTGAAGATCTCTGCGACGACATCGATGTCCTGTAGTTCCTTTTCTATTGGAGAGGAATGGTTGGCCCTGCACTTGCGGTTGGCGCACCCGAATGCTTCCTATCCCTGCATCCTAATGACGTCTCGAACAACATTATGGTTGCGTTCGCCGTGTAGAGGTCGTTTGGCAAAGCACTTACACGTCTCTTCCACAAATGCGCACAAGAAGCGTTTCCTATACCATCAGCCTGCTTCTCTGCTCAGTCCGTATCTGCCTGAAACCGAAAACCCAGCCGTTTCGCCGTTACCAAGGATTTCTTGTCGAAATTATTTTCCATCTCCGCCACAGACACCACTTTCACTTCGTCGTATGGCGGCGTCAGCAGGTCGAAATTGGTGGTATATTCCACCGCGCTTTCGATGATGCTTTGCACGCTTTCTGGCGTTATGACACTCGTTCCAAAGTTGTTGTACAGCATCCCCAGTTCCCTTTTTCCTTCTATGAAATAATGCTTCTCGTAGTTCACAAACACGCGTCCAATGAGATATCCAAGATCGCTGCCGCGCTGGTAGGTGAAACTGTCGGCCAAGAAGTTGTATATGCGAATCACGCCGCAATAGGAACGGTTTGGATTTTCCCGTATGTAGGGCGACTTCATCACCTCGTGGTTGCGCGAAAACTCAAACACGTCGCTGTGCATCATGAAGATGAGCACATCGCCCGCAAATTTCATTTCAAACTCAAAGTCGCCCCTGTCTGCGAACTCGAACTTAATGTCGCGTCCTTCCTGCAAGGCCCTTTCCTTGAATAGTTCCGTGATTTGGCGCGTGGCATCGCGAAAGAGGCCGAACGTTTCCCTTGTCACGTCGTACACTTGTCGCTTCAGTTCGCTTTTGTCAAATACCAATGATTTCAGTGTTTCGTTCAGTTCCATGTCAATATTCATGCTGAATTATTAATATATTAGGTAGGTTCTATCAATTCGTTTCTTGCGATTTTGAATGAATGACAAAGTAGATTACAGGGCAGAGCGCAGTCACATAGTGGGTTATGCTACCGAGTGACAAACTGGAAGATGCCAACAAGACTTCGAAAGCGCGGGGAAATTACCCTTTGATGTTTTTCTTAACAAATAGTTGAATCGACAGAACCCTCCTTGAGGCGAGCGCCCTAAAGGAATGTCGCGCGGAGGCAGTTCCTTCATCTTTCATGCTAATCCGCCAGCGTCATTTCCTGCACCAAGTGCCCCGCACCAGCGAACTTGTCTATGACGAAGAGACAGTAGCGTATGTCGAGACAGATGTTGCGGCAATAATTGGGGTCGAAGAGCAGGTCGCTCATTGTGCCTTCCCAGCAGCGGTCGAAGTTTATTCCCACCAGTTGCCCGTCGCCGTTCAGCACAGGACTTCCGCTATTGCCTCCCGTGGTGTGGCACGTGGTGAGGAAACACACTGGCATGTCGCCGTCTTTGTCGGCGTAGCGTCCATAGTCCTTGGCGGCGTAAAGTTCCTTTAGGCGTGGCTCCACCACATAGTCATACACCTCGGGGTTTTCCTTCTCCATAATTCCTGTCAAAGTGCTGTATGGCAGGTAGTAGGCGCCATCTTTTGGCTTAAAGCCCTGTACGGTGCCATATGCCACACGCAGGGTGAGGTTGGCGTCGGGGAAGAAGTTCACGTCGGGCTGCATCTCCATGCATCCTTTTACATAGGAACGCATCAATGCGTTTATTTGCCTTTGCGCGTCGTGGTAGGCCTTCACCTTGGCGTCATCAAACGCATATTGCACAGCTTGGCCGTATAGTGTCACGGCGGGGTCTTTCAACGCCTTGGTGTCCCTCTTACCCGAATAGTTGGCGAGGAATTTTGCCAGTTTGTTTTTGTCAGTGAGCATGGACTTCTCGAACACCTTCTCCAGCTTTTTTCTCACGTCGGTCTCGTTTGCACCCAAGTAGGGTGCATATCCCGCTTTCCACATCAATACGTATGTGTCCACAAAGATGCCCTTATCCACGGGCGCGTGTTTGTCGAAGTCGCTGAAATATTTCTCCTGTTCCTTTAGGAACGCCTGCGCCTGACTTGCCTTTGCGCTGTCGGTTTTGGCTTGCGTTGCTATGTTGTGCAGCATTCTAGCACGGTTCATCAGGTCGCTGGCCCTCACCGCCTCTGTGAAATAAGTCCACTCCACTTCCACGGGGGCCATCACTTTATAGGCCTTTCGCATCATTGGCAGCACGCCGCTATATTCCGGCTTGTCGCTGGCCCAAACTTGGAACTGGCGTTCAAAATCCTCCTTCTTCTGCACTCCATTCAAGCGCCGTATGCCCAACGTTTCGCCCTGCCACTTCTTCCATCCGTTTGCAATGCTCGCCACCTCGCTGGCATATTTCAGTCTCTGCGCGGGGCTTTGCTCCATGGCATCCTTGTAGTATTTCAGGCGGATGTCGCGCAATGCGATGCGCACGGGATTTTCCTGCATGGCGGAAAGGCTCACGGCATCGCTGGTGGCATAGCGCCGCGTGGTGCCAGGGTAGCCAAACACAAAGGCGAAATCGCCCTCGTTCAGTCCCTTCAGCGAGATGGCAAGGTGCTTCAGCGGCTTATACGGCACATTGTCCTTGGCGTAGTCTGCGGGCTTGCCGTCTCTTCCGCAATACACCCTAAACATGGAGAAATCGCCTGTGTGGCGCGGCCACATCCAGTTGTCGGTGTCGCCGCCAAACTTGCCAATGTTGCTGGGCGGCGCGCCCACCAAACGCACATCGGTGAACACCTCGTTGACATAAAGGAAATACTGGTTCCCGCCATAGAAAGGCTTCACTACAGCCTTGTAGTGCGAGCCCTGCACGGCTTGCATTGCCACGCGTTCACTGTTTTCTTTTACTATGCGCGCTCTGTCCTCCTCCGAGGTTTGGCTGGTGACACCATTCAGCACCTGGCGTGTAACGTCCTCCATGCGCACCAAGCGCGTCACGTTGAGACCGGGGCATGGCAACTCCTCTTCCTTGTTCTTGGCCCAAAAGCCGCGGGTGAGGTAATCATGCTCCACGGTGCTGTGGCTGGTGATGTAGTAGTATCCGCAATGGTGATTGGTAAGCATCAGGCCTTGGTCGGAAACGAATTCTCCTGTGCAGCCGCCGCCAAAAAGTGCCACTGCGTCTTTCAAACTGGCATGGTTCACGTCGTAAATGTCCTTGGCGCTGATGCGCATGCCCTTGGCCTGCATGTCTGCCTCGTTGCGGGACAACAGCAGGGGCAACCACATGCCCTCATCAGCCATGGCAGGGAGCCACAACAGCGATATCAGCATCCATGATAGCAGTTTTTTTGCCATAACTATACTTGTTCTATGATATTTATGTGTTAATAAAACATTGCGTTCAATATGCAAATTTACGAAAAAATATTGACTTGGCGGAAAAAATCATCGGAAACCAGCAAAAGGCCAGCATTGGGCAAAGAGCGACATCTATTGGTTACGCCAAGCCCAAGCGCCACCTCTGCTTTGTGGATTTCCGCGGTCCCAAGTCTCAAATGATTGGAGCCGACGACACTTCTATGTCGGGGCAAACGAAAGAGGCGGGCTCCCGTCAGGCGCGCCCCCACATGCCGATCGCCACCGCTGGCAAACCTGACAACGAGAAACCGCCCATAACGATGCCCCCTCCCCTATTTCTGCCGAAAAACGCACAAACGACAAATCAACTCGTCCGGTCACAGAAAGCCACCTACCCATCAACAATCCTTCAAACACCCATTAACTATCGGTAATTTATGGATACTTAATGGGTAGTTTATGGGTACTTGATGGGTACTTGATGGGTAGTTAATTCAGATAAACATTATAAACAATTCTATTTTATCCATTTCAGAAAATAATTACCTCTCGCCTCCCTGGGGTGACGACATCCCTCCAACCCAAGCCGCTACGCATCCCGGCGTTGGCGGAGAATTGGCGGAACCTCTTTTCTTGCACTTCATCTTTGGACTCTGTTTGCCAACCTCGTTCCTATGCTTTCTTGCACTAAATGCAACAAGCATCGTCGCTGTACGTTTGGTGTTCAATAAATTTCACGTTGTGAAGTTATTAACCAAAATATTATATCTATCCACCTTTCAGTGTTTTGGCGACATTTCGGCATCCTGCTGCTCTTTCTTCATTCTGCCACGTAGCCCGCATTGCTCTTTCGCTCAACAGAGCCATCTGCTCGAAATCTCATCCCAAGCCGCAAGAAAACCATTTACCCGATTTGCCTTTCGTATTGATTTTGCAAAACAAGCTTATTGTCAACTATGTATATGAGTAAAGTTGTTCTTCAACATCATTGACAATAGTCTCTTCAAACTGTTCTCTTTTTATGGCGTTTTGTCCGTCAATGAGATGCTGAAAATCTGCGAGACCTCATAAGTCGAACTTTTGGTATAATATCCTGTTGGACAATTATTTTTAATCAAGCCTTGCCCTCTCAAGAGAGGAGTTGGAATGCTTTCGTAAGGAAACAGAAGTCTCTGTCCAACTCTTCATCATGGAACAACCATTGATCTATGACAAAAAAATGTCCTGTCGTGTGTAGTATTTTGCTCGTTCTTACGCTCTACGTAAGAATTTAATCCAAAAATATATTTATGAAAAAGACTATCACTTCCTTATTGATGCTGGCATTTAGCGTAATGGGCTGGTGCCAAAACGGAGCGTGGAACAAGACCTATCCGCACCATTTTGGGTTAGGCGTTAGCACGAACATGTTTGACTCGTGGAAGACCACAAACCAATTCTTGGAATGGACCAAGTTTGGCAACTCGCTATCCTCCGACCAAACCCTAAGTTTCCATGTCTTCCAATCCACTACGTTCAGCCTGCACGGCGAATACCAATACGACCTCTCCGACAGGTTTTCCATCGGAGCACGTCTGCAGTACCACCACCGTACTTTGGAATACAAATTTCTTGCCAATTCAGACCATGGCGGAGGCGAGGCCGTGCATGATAACCTGCAAAACCATATCGAACTACTACCGGCCTTTGTATCGTGGCACTTTGCCTCGTGGGGACAGTTTGGGTTGTTTGCCAATTTGGGCGGTGGTCTTAACTTCAACCTTGACCAAAATCCCATCGATGCCAAAATATCCGTCTCATCTAACAGTAGTGACGACGCCACATTCCAACTACACAAGACAGTCACTATAACCCCCATCGGTTATGCCGCTTTGGGCTATGAGTTTTTGTTTGGAAATGGCCACATTTTAGCCACCACACTTTCGTTTATCCTCAACCAAAGCCACTACGAATACAAGTTTTATCAAGGACAGGTGGGGCAAAAGTCCACGTACCCGTTCAAGCAAAACGACTTGGAGATTGGACTGACCTATTTCTTTTAGTCTCAACCACCCTACAAACCCCGCCCGCCAATGGAGGTTCCCCCATTGGCGGGCGGGGTTTGTAGGGGTTGGAGGCTTTTAAGTCGTAGCACAACTTTACCCTGAGGCCTTTCTGACTATCGAGTTACGGTTTGTCTCGAAAATCGGAAACAAAATCTTCCCAAAAACAATGTCGTGCTCGCAGCAGCCGCTTTTACCTCAATAGGGTCACGAACCTCTTTCGTGTCCCTTCCAATGCCTGTTCAATAGGGTTTCAGTACGGGTTTCGAGTGAGGAGGAGGATTATTTGAATCATTATTGATGCCCCGAGATTATTCTACGAGAATCTGCGACGTTTTATAAGGGTCGGCAATAGAACCTTTTTAAGGGATGACTCATTACGACTCCCCAAATGCTCGGAACGAGAATGTAACACGCCCAAAACAAGGAAGGTAGGGCTATTTTTTTTCGTCGTGCAACAATACGGTGTCCACTTTCACGTTATTTCTTATAAAGAACGCAAAAAACAGAACGATGACAGAAAAGGAGTATGTAACAGGCGTGGACGCCTGGGGCGACAAGGCCTTGCGCTTTGCCCTGCGCGTGAGCGGCAACAAGGATTTGAGCCAGGACATGGTGCAGGAGGCCTTCGTAGACCTGTGGCGGCAGCACAAAAGGGTGGACTACGCGAAAGGCAAAAACTACTTGTTCAGCGCCGTGTATCACCATTTGATAGACTATTTTCGGCACAGAAAGGTGGAGCGACAAAGCGAGGACGAATTGCTATGGCTGGCACAGCAAACAGAACACCCACGGCAGGATTTCGATATGAAGGAGACGATAGACAAATGCATGTTGCGGCTGCCTGAAGTGCAGAGGGCACTGCTGCAATTGAGGGACGTGGAGGGACTCTCCTACGAAATGCTCTCCAAAACACTTGAAATCAGCGAGAAACAAGTACAAGTATACCTCTCTCGAGCCCGTTCAGCCATGAAAACCATGTTAATGAAATTAGGATATTAATCATGAAAAACACCGCGTTGCAAAACGAAGAGCCATTCCGCCTGCCTGCAAACGAGGAGGCACGCTTCGACACGCGCCGCAAGGAGGCACTGAAGCAGATGGCCATGCAGGGCAGCAAGACACTGAAAATTTGACGTTCCGCACGCTATGCGACGGTTGCCACGACGAACAGGTCTGGCCCTTGAGAAAACTTTTCAGCCATGTGAGATCTTTTTCGTATATTTGTAGTTTCAAAGAATAGGGAAAAAAATCATCTGTTGAATATTTAATTTGTTGTCCTAATGGCAAAAGAAGAAAACGAAAGCAAGGATGCAAAACTCGAGAAATTGAAGATTTTGCAAACCACCATGGATAAGATAGAAAAAAACTATGGCCGCGGCTCCATCATGAAGATGGGAGACCGAACCACCGAGGACATCGACGTCATTCCCACCGGCTCGCTGGGGCTGGACTTGGCGTTGGGTGTGGGAGGCGTGCCAAAAGGGCGAATCATAGAGATTTTCGGCCCGGAAAGTTCGGGAAAGACCACGCTGGCCACACACATCATAGCCGAAAGCCAAAAACAGGGCGGCATTGCGGCTTTCATTGACGCGGAACACGCCTTCGACCCCTCTTATGCCAAACGGCTGGGGGTGGATATTGACGAACTGCTGATTTCACAGCCCGACAACGGCGAACAAGCGTTGGAAATAGCGGACAACCTCATACGCAGCGGCGCCATAGACATATTGGTCATTGACTCGGTGGCCGCGCTAACCCCAAAGGCCGAAATTGAAGGCGAAATGGGCGACAACAAAGTGGGGCTACAGGCACGGCTAATGAGCCAAGCACTGCGCAAACTGACCAGCACCATTAGCAAAACACGCTGTTGCTGCATATTCATCAACCAATTACGCGAAAAGATAGGCGTCTTGTTTGGAAGTCCCGAGACCACCACGGGCGGCAATGCGCTAAAGTTCTATAGCACCGTGAGAATAGATATCAGACGCATACAATCCATCAAGGACGGCGAGATGCACGTAGGCAACAGAGTGAAAGTGAAGGTGGTGAAAAACAAGGTGGCCCCACCATTCCGCACGTGCGAGTTTGACCTCATGTTTGGAGAAGGCATCAGCAAGACTGGAGAAATCATCGACATGGGGGTTGACCTCGGCATAATCAAAAAAGCCGGCTCATGGTTCAGTTATGGCGAAAGCAAATTGGCGCAAGGACGCGAAGGTGCGAAGAAATTGCTAAAAGACAATCCAGAACTGTGTGAAGAAATAGAAACGTTGATAAAGGAAACGGTAAAGAAAAAAGAAGAATAATATTTTCCTGCTATATTTTTGGGAGTCTTAGGATGCAACGCAATGCCTAAGACTCTTGTTGTAAATATAATCAATAAGAAGGTATCCCCATGAAACGCTTCATACTTTTTCTTGCCCTCCTTGCAACAGGAGGACTTTTGCAGGGACAAACGCTGGACAGCAACTACAGAGAGGACGAAGTGGTCTCCTCGCGAGGAAACTTGACGTTTGGCAACAACGTGGCGAAGCAGCAAGATTTTTATATCCACGATGCAACCTTTGACAACTCATTGAGAACCAGCGAATGGTTTGTAGAGACCAAAGTGATGCTCGCTTCGATAGCGGGGGTGGAATGGCAAGTGGCATACGTCCCTCGCCATTTTGGCCTGTTCGGCTCGTTAGCCATAGGGGGTGAGTCCTCTTTTCACCGAAATATGCTGTCCGCTGGCGTGGTGCTGCGCCCCATTGCGGAGCCGCGATGGATAGACCTCCAACTCTACGGGGGCATTGCGGGCGGATATGGGATAGGCACGGAACTGGGAATTCGCTTGGCGACAGTGAGCGGCACACGCTTTTCTTGGGTCAGCGGATCATACGGATGGATAATAACAAACAAGGCAGCCATCTTGACCTTGGGGTTGAGTATTGACATGGCAGCATTATTCGGTTTAGCACTCTGGACGCTATAATATCCCTATTATCACAATGAAAAACGAAGAACAAGCCATAGAAGCCAAGTTTCAAGACCTTATTGAGACGTGCCGTCAGCGAAATATTGTGTCCAAGCAGGACGAAGTCGATATCTACCGCGCCTTCACTATTGCGCGCAACGCACACCAAGGCTCGCTGCGCAAGAGTGGAGAGCCCTACATCTTCCACCCTTTGGCAGTGGCCAAAATAGCCGTAAAAGAGGTGGGATTGGGGCCAATCGCAGTGATTTGCGCCCTATTGCACGACGTGGTGGAGGACACCGATATCACGTTGGACCAATTGAGTGCCACTTTTGGCAGCCGAGTGGCTAAAATAGTGGACGGTGTGACAAAAATAACTGCCGTAACACGACTTACTGAAAAACAAGCCGAAGGACTCGAAACAGACCTGCCTGCGGAAACCTCCTCGCTGCAGGCGGAAAATTACCGCAAGATACTGCTGGCCATGTGCGATGACGTGTACGTCATCTTTCTCAAGTTGTGCGACCGCCTGCACAACATGCGTACACTGGGCTCGATGCTCGAAACCAAACGGCTTGCCATAGCCAGCGAAACACAATATCTGTATATCCCGTTGGCACACAGGCTGGGGCTATACAAAATAAAGACCGAGCTGGAAGATTTGGTGATGAAATACACCAATCCATCGCAATATGCCGACATCGAAAAGAAAATTAAACAGGCTTCCGAACTTGCGCCCAAGTTGGAAGAGTGCTTTTTCCAACCCATAAAACACGCCTTAGATGCGGAAGGCTACCATTATGCCATCAAGACTCGCATCAAGTCGGTATATTCCTGCTACAAGAAGATGCAGAACAAGGGCGTGGTATTCGACGAAATATATGATTTTTTTGCCATGCGCATCATCCTGGACGTGAAACAGGAAAATGAAAAGGAGGAATGTTTCAAGGTATATGCCACCGTGAGCAAACTGTTCAAGCCCAACCCCAGCCGCTTTCGAGACTGGATTACTACCCCCAAAAACAACGGCTACGAGAGTTTGCACACAACGGTAATGTCGCCCATAGGCCGTTGGGTGGAAGTACAAATACGCAGCCAACGCATGGACGAAATTGCGGAAAAGGGTATGGCGGCGCATTTCTTGTACAAGGAGGCACACCCAGAAGAAAAGATTGAAGGAAATCCAGTGGAGGAATGGCTGCAACAGTTGCGCACCACACTGGAAAACAGCAGCAAGAACGCCCTTGACCTTGTGGAGGAATTCAAGGAGACGCTCACCATGCGCAACATTTTTGTCTTTACGCCAAAGGGCGAAACGGTTGTGCTGCCAGCACATGCCACAGTGCTCGATTTCGCCTATGCTATACATAGCCACGTAGGAAATACCTGTATGGGCGCAAAGGTAAATTCGCAAGTGGTGCCCATACAACACACACTACACAGCGGCGACCAAGTGCAAATCATTACCTCAAGAACCACGCGACCGTCTGAACAATGGTTAAAAATAGCCATCACCACCAAGGCGAAAGAATACATCAAAGATCAACTGCGCGTGCAAAAACGCCAGCATGAAGCCAACGGAAAACGCAAACTTACTGAAATATTCGCCAAACTGCATCGAACAAACGATGCCAGCACCCGCGGACAATGCCTGCGCTATTTCAACCTACGCAGCACGCTGGACCTTTATTACAAAGTGGACATCGGCGGACTGGGAGAATTGGATTTCAAGCAGGCATTCGGCTTGGCAAAGAAATCGCCACACATGCTCTTTTTGGAGCCCTATCGCAACGTGTTTGAAGCAAACGAAGCCAAACAAGGACAAACCATTGACCCTTTGGCAGAAACAACTATCTTCTCTCAAATTGATGCCAAAAAGGACTGCAAAAGCGATGAGGAATTGGAGAAACAACTGAAGGCCGACATGATGTGGGAAAGCAAAGAACACCCTTTTCCTTTCCTTTTGGAAAAAGAATACGAGCACATTGAAACCCACCCCGCCTCGTGCTGCAAACCCGTGCAGGGTGATGACGTAATTGGCTTCCTGGAAAACGGCGAAATAGAGGTGCACCGCAGCAATTGTCCCATCGCCATGCACAAAATGAGCATACACAAAGAGCGCATAATACGTACCCGTTGGCGATTGGGCGAAAAAGTGACGTTCCTCACTGGAATAGCCGTTACAGGCTTCGACAGAAAGGGGCTGCTGCAAGAAATGACTGGCATCATTTCCAACGAAATGAACCTAAACATGCGCGCCATTACTTTAGAGGCTTCCGAAGGAGTGGCAAGAGGCATTATCATGCTTTATGTGCACGACCTGGATGGATGCAATAGATTGATACAAAGACTAAAAGACATTGACGGCATTGAGGAGGCTAAAAGAATATGAAAGACGAGGAGCAAAAGTCGCTGAAGTGGCTGGGAAACATTTTGGACATACTACTAAAGGATTGTCCTTGGGACAGTAGGCAAACATTTGATTCTCTGCGTTATCTTACCATAGAGGAGACTTATGAACTGAGCGAGACCATTCTCACTAAAAACTATGACGAGATGCGCGGCGAATTGGGCGACCTGCTCATGCACATTCTTTTTTATTGCAAACTGGCAGAGAAAGAGGGAAAATTTACCCTTAAGGAGGTCATCGATGGCATTTGCCAAAAATTAATAGGACGCCACCCACATATATCGCTCCCAAATCGCGACGGGAAGCCTCTTCCTGCCCTCCAAGAGCAACAGCCGAGATGGGAGCAGGTAAAGATGAAAGAGGGGCGGAAAAGCACGCTGGAAGGCGTTCCAAATACCTTGCCGTCACTCGTGAAAAGCGTGCGCTTGCAAGAAAAGGCTGCTGGAGCGGGTTTTTCCTTTCAGAAGGAGCAAGAATCCTTCAATAAGGTTAAGGAAGAGTATTTTGAATTGACACAAGCCTTTACTGGTAATGGCAACGTGGAGGAGGAATTCGGAGACCTCCTGTTTGCACTCGTTGGATGGGGCAGATTTCACGGCGTGAATGCAGATGATGCCCTCTCGCATGCTAACGAAAAATTCAAGCAACGCTTCACCATCATGGAGCAATATGTAGCAAAAAACGGCAAGACGCTGAGTAACTGCACCTCCGATGAACTAACTTCCTTTTGGAAGGAAGCCAAACTGCACAAACAAGCGAACATTAATCTTTAGGTACTGGGTTGGCCTTCCCTCAAAGGAGGAGCGGCACAAGCCAATAAAGAAGCCTCTTTGAACAAACGAGGCTTGTTTTCTATATTTTATAGGGAAATAACACCTAACCAATTAATCATGAATATATTTACAAACAAACCTGGTTGTATGCATCAGATAAACCATGCAATAAGAATAACTTGGAAACTTCGTGAGGCTCAACACCAATTTTTACAAAAGAGAAGGTAGCTCGTTTGAGCCACCTTCTTTTTATAACATTAAGATTAAGTTTGATATGCAACACACCTAATTGCTTATCCCTAGACCAAGAATGCAGACACACCTTTCTTTTTGGGTAGGTAACTGCGTTACGCGAAATCCTTTATGAACATTAGAATATACTAAAAGGGAAGGTGGCTCGTTTGAGCCACCTTCCCTTTTAGTATACGAACCAAAGAATTCAATTAGTCCATGTTTACGTAGAAAGAGACGCGACGGTTGATGCTGTATTTAGCATCGCCGAAGGGTTTGCCCTTGCCGTAACCCATGACGGAAATTTGGTCGGCATTCACGCCATATTTGTTCACCAATTCGTCCTTCACCGTGTTGGCACGTTTTTCGGAGAGGGTCTGGTTGTATTCTTCACTGCCGCTGGCATCGCAGAAGCCCGTGATGACATATTTAACAGACTCGTCGCTCTTCATGATTTGAGCCACGGCTTCGAGTTTCTCACGCTCCTTGGCGGGTATGCGATATTGGTCAACACCGTACTGGATGCTGAAAGGCATGCCATAGAGGTTGGTTTGGTTTTCCTTGATGTTCTTCATAGCTTCGCTGTCATCAGCCTGGCCTTGCTGTTTGTTGGCATTGGCGAGTTGGTTGCGCAAGTTGGCATTCTCGCTTTCAAGTTGATTTACGCGGTTCTGCAAACGTTGTTCGGCTTGTTTGCTGTTAGCAAGGTCCTGTTCGAGGGCACTGATTTGGTTCTCAAGACCCTTCACATAGTCATCGGTCAGACGGCTCTTTTGGGCAATAGCTTCTTTATCAGCATTGGTTACACCGAGATAGAACATCCAACCCAACTTGGCTTCAAGGGTGATGTTGTTCCAGTTCTTAAGGTCAAAGTCGGAAATCTCTTTAACGGTGGTGGTAGTGTTGCCATTGTCATCATAGAAGTTGATGAACCCAGGGATGTCCGCGCGGTCGTTAGCAACCACTTCGCAGAATATCTGACCACATTTGTTGGCACCTAGCATGTGTGCATAACCAAGGCCAAATTCTCCGTCAAAACCGAATACACCTGCCTCTTCGGCAAGGAAAGAAACGCCAGCTCCCATCAAAGCATATAGATTGCCGCGACGTTCGGGATTATAGCCACCGATCCAGTTAAGGAGATTCAACTTGAACTCCATGGGGATGAACGTGAAATAACGATCAAACTTCTTGTAAGGGCCTGGTGCTTCCGTGGCAGCATTGTCTTCGATGTGGCAGAGCACGTCGACCTCGTCGCCCGAAATTTTGCTGGTACGAGTGGAACTATTGGAGAACATACCAGGATAGCCAAAACTGATACGGTACGTCCAAACTGGGCTCAATTCCTTTTCGGCCAAGATTTCCCAGCCGATATTGGCACGGTGACCCAAAGTCCAAGGCTCCCAACTGGTCTCACCAGCCTTCAACTGGTCAAGTTGGTAAGAACCCATCAAGTCGAAACCTAACGACCAATTGCTCCAAAACCCATACTCAGGGTACTCAGGAGTTGCTTGTCCTTCATTTTGAGCGAAGGCGTTGCCTGCAAAAAGCATCGTGCAAGCCAGCGCTCCTGCTGTTAATAGTCTTTTGAACATAATTTTTATCGTTTTAATTGTTTAATTTTATTTTTCAATTCGATTTTATTGCACAATTCACTTTGCAAAATTACGATTTTTTTTTCGATTGTATGCGTTTTGGGAGGAAATTTTTCAATAATTTATGAAACACCTCTTTTGTCATATCTCGTTTCTCATTTATAATATACAAATTCTCACCGTATTACACTAATATTTTCGTTCTTCTCGCCTCGTCTTGCAAAATGAGTCTTCATCGCTTTTTCTCGATATACTATACGTAAAAACAATGAAAAAGTTTCGTTTTTGGAGGATTTTTTTGTAAAAATGCGACATATGCCATAGAAGCAACTAACTTTTTCCCCTAAAATATGTGCACTGGAATATTTCCGCCATTTGGAGAAAAAGTCGTACCTTTGCAAACAGATAATTAACCTTAACCATAACATTCTTGTTTACATTTATCATGGAAACGATACAGTTAGACATCACACAGACACACAAGTTTGTGTCGCAAAACGACATCGACGCTTTGGCATCTGCAGCTGCAAAAGCCAAAAAAACACTGCTAACTGGGACGGGAGAGGGCAACGATTTTTTAGGATGGGTGAATTTGCCCGAAGAAATAGACCCGCTTATTATCAGCAATATTAAAGAGGACGTGGTTCGCTTGGCACCCAAAAGCGACGTATTCGTTGTGGTAGGAATTGGCGGCAGTTATCTTGGCGCTCGTGCCGTCATCGAGGCTCTGCAAGGCGAATTGGCCCCTTTGGTGCCAGGCAAGTACCCTCTTGTGGCATACGCGGGACATACCCTAAGCGAAGATTACTATCATCAATTGCTCAAGATGTTAGATAACAAGGATTATTCCCTGGCTGTCATCTCAAAAAGCGGCACCACCACCGAACCGGCCGTCGCCTTCCGCATGCTACGCGCACATTTAGAGCAAAAATACGGCAAGGCCGAAGCCGCAAGCCGCATCATTGCCGTTACCGACGCCCAAAATGGAGCCTTGCATGACATCGCCATTCAAGAAGGTTACCGTCACTATGTCATTCCTGACAACGTAGGAGGGCGCTTTTCAGTGCTTACCCCAGTGGGACTTCTACCCATCGCCATGGCTGGATTCGACATCGACCGCCTGCTGGATGGCGCCCGCGAGATGAGAAATATCTGCATCAATAACACCGATTTACACGAAAACCCAGCCCTGCTTTATGCCATCGTACGCAACATTTTATACCAAAAAGGAAAAAAAGTGGAAATGTTGGTGAACTTTGACCCGAACCTTAAATACGTCTCGGAGTGGTGGAAACAACTTTATGGCGAAAGCGAAGGTAAGGACGGGAAAGGCCTTCTACCCCATAGTCTCAACTTCACAACCGACTTGCATAGCATGGGGCAGTATGTCCAAGAGGGAGAACGCATTATGTTCGAAACCGTTATGAGCATTGAACACTCTCGCGAACACGCCTCTATTCCGGCCGACGAACAAAACTTAGATGGCATCAACTACCTTATTTCCATGAGTTTAACGGAGATAAACCACCATGCAGAGCACGGCACTCGGATAGCCCATGAAAACGGTGGCGTTCCCATCCTGCGTCTCACACTTCCGCAAGTGGACGAGGAAACTTTGGGACAACTCATTTATTTCTTCGAATTTGCCTGCGGCGTTAGCGGCTACATGCTGGGCGTCAACCCCTTCAACCAACCCGGCGTGGAGGCCTACAAGAAGAATATGTTTGCGCTCCTCGGCAAGCCTGGTTTCGAAAACTACGAGTTGCAATAAAACGATAACCTTGTAAAGCGTTCATTTACTACTGGAGTTAAAGGGCAACATTCCGTTTTGGGTGCTGCCCTTTTAGTTCTCTTTGCATATAGACACCTCTTGACTGCGAATAGAACTGCACCTCAATAATATGGGCAAGGCTCTCAGCATTATGCTCGGATAAACGTGCTACAAAACACAATCATAACGCTTTATACAGTATCGGCAAGAGAAATATCTACCGCATAGTTGGATGTACCCTATTCGTTTTTCAATATTCACGACAGAGTGCGACTCCTTTTCATAATTTCATGGACACGCCTTTCGCTTTTTACAAACCTTTCCTGCTGTCCGCAACAGCCCAATCCCCATTCCAACCAACTCCTAACACAACTTTTTCGTGGTTAGAAGACCACTCACCGATAAATATCTGTGCCAAATATTCAAGTTGCATGAACTGATTTTTGGCAGTAATCCTGCTAAATTCAGAAAGGCAGGTCTCCCATTTGTTCCGTTTCACTGGTGAGAATTGACGTGTAGGGGTCGTTGCTGGAGACCTCACCACTTTGAGCGTCCGCCTGGGCGTCTTCATTATGGTTGCGTCCTGCAAGGACCGTGAAATTCTCCGCTATCACCTCTGTGATGTAGCGTTTGTTGCCATCCTTGTCCTCCCAAGATCGTGTTTGGAGTTTGCCTTCTATGTATACTTGGGTGCCTTTCTTTAAAATTTTTTCAGCCACCTCTGCTAAACCTCGCCAGCAGACTATATTGTGCCAATCCGTTTGTTCTATACGCTGTCCGTCGCGATTTTTGTGCACTTCCGTTGTAGCCAGCGGGAACGTGGCCTTTTTCACGGGCATCGTGCTGTCTGAATATCCGCTTGGGGGAAAAGAAATAATCTCGGGGTTCTTGCCCAAATTACCGATGAGAATCACTCTGTTAACTCCAATCATAATACTGTCAAAGAATTATGCAAACAAAACTCAAAAAATATATTACAAAATTGCAAAGTTAACACTTTTTTCGTTCGTGGCAGCAACCCTCTGCCTATTTTTTTGTAAATATCTATCAATCAAACGCGGGAAGGGTCTTTTTTTTAGCATCTCAAGAGATGTTGGTTGCTCATACCCTTTGTTTGGCACTACTTTTTCATCGAAAAAAACATCGAAAAAAACAGCATGGATGGTTTGGTGTGTCAATTTGTACACAATTTGCATGGTATTAATCATGTTACGAGGAGTTTTGTCTGTCAGTCCCAAGGCAAAGCGGTGCGCCTCTTCCAATAACTTCTCTTGCGAAATAGGCTGACTGGTCTCAAGAAGCGGGAATTCATATAACCCACGCCAAATATCATCCCCCTGTCTCTGATGCAATAGCGTCATTTCCACCTCTCCTTCCCTCCAGCAGACATGGAAGTAATAGAAATAGCGGTCCCTTGTTTTTACACGACCACTTCTCACAGGCAGCAAATCCACCTTTCCTTTCTCATTAGCCACACAAATATCATGGAATATGCAGTTTACGCAATCGTGTGCCGTTGGACGACAAAAGGTGGATCCAAAATCCATCATAGCTTGATTAAAGAGGTCTGGGTGTTCCCTATCGATAAGAGTCAATAACAGCCCTTCGAACTCCTTATAAGCCATGGGGGTTGCTATGGGTGTATCAATGCCGAAACAGCGCGAAACAAACCTATACACATTGCCGTCAATAACAGGATAGGGCAACCTATAGGCAAACGACGCGATGGCCGCTGCGGTGTAGGGCCCCACTCCTTTTAAACGAAGAAGCCCCTCGTATGTTTTAGGAAACTCGCCGTTAAGTTCGTCTATAATATATTTCGCTGCACTATGCATGTTGCGCGCCCTGCTGTAATACCCCAATCCCTGCCAACTTTTTAGCACCTGCTCCTCGCTTGCGGAGGCCAAGTCTCTAACGGTGGGATAATCCCGTCTAAAGCGCAAAAAGTATTCCAACCCCTGCTCTATGCGTGTCTGTTGCAAAATAACTTCGCTAAGCCAAATAAGGTATGGGTCGCCCACATTCCGCCATGGCAACTTACGTTGATTCACTCCATACCAATCTATAAGTTTCTTACTAAATGAATTTGACATAGTTACACTGTTTCCACAATAATAACGTGAAAAAGACCAAAAATTGTGTCTTTTTTAAAAAACATGCTGTTTTTTCTCCCTCAAAATAACGTAACTTATTGAAAAAAATATGTTAAATATTTTTTGATTAGAAATTACAATTAATTGATTTCATGTTATATATAATATCATATATGTTAAAAATAACAAGAAGACAAAAATAGTGCATCAAAAAAAGCCTCCATTTGAAAAAAAAATCCGAACTTTGCAATCGTTTCCGTTTGAAAAGAATTAAAAGAATTAGAGAAGCGGAAACCATATATATGTTTATATGCAATAACGTATTAAAGTATCAATATCATGTCTAAGATTTGTGAAATTACTGGCAAGAAAGTCATCACGGGCAATCGCGTAAGTCACTCCCGCATCCACACTAAGCGCACCTTTGCCCCCAACCTTCAGACCAAGAAATTCTTCATCCCCGAGGAAAATATGTGGGTTACCTTAAAAGTAAGCGCTAAAGGCATGCGCATCATCAACAAAAAAGGCATCGTGGCTGCCCTACAGGATGCCGCAGCTGAAGGACATCTTCAGTTCTAACAGGACTGATCGTCATATCAATAAAATATTATTAATCCTTAACAGAAAAAGAGGTATTTACAATGATCGTAGTTCCTATCAAAGAAGGCGAAAACATCGAAAGAGCCTTGAAAAAATTCAAACGCAAATTCGAAAAGACCGGCGTGGTGAAAGAGCTGCGTGCACGCCAAGCATTCATCAAACCGTCCGTCATCGCACGGGAACGCAAGAACAAGGCCATCTACGTCCAAAAACTGCGCCAAGCAGAATTGGATAATTAAGCCTTTCTTTCACACACGATTGCAAAAAGGATTTCCTTTGTGGGAAATCCTTTTTTTCGCTTTGCTCCATTTTTTTTGCACAGCATGAAATTTCTGCGTATATTTGCAAAACGGAACCAAAAGAATAATCCGAGCAAAACATTTGAATATCACCATGAAGATGAGCGAGGCCATAGAATGTTTCATGCACCATATCAGTGCCGTGCGTCGGCTCTCTCCCAATACGGCGAGAGTGTATGGTGACACCCTGCTCCAGTTGGAGCAGCATCTGCAAGCCCAACACATCGATGAGACAAGCGAAGTCTCTTTCTCCGTGATACGAGAATGGCAAATGCATCAGGCCGAAAGAGGACTAAAGCCTGCAACCATCCGAAAAGAGATTTCTGGCCTTCGGGCTTTCTTCCGGTTTCTCCAAAAGGAAGGTATTATACAAGAGGATGTCATGGCCCGCATCGTCGCGCCCAAACTGCCGAAGCACCTCCCTGTCTTTTTCCGCGAGAAAGAAACGGAAAAGATATACGACAGGACAAACTTTCCAGAAGACTTCGCAGGAACGAGGGACCAACTTCTTTTGCGAATTTTGTATGAAACAGGCATGAGACGTTCAGAATTGTCAACTCTTACGGAGAGCAGCGTTGACTTGAATGCCTTGAGCATAAAAGTGCTTGGCAAACGCGACAAAGAACGATTCATCCCCATAGAAAACGAGTTGGCACGCAATATTAAAGAGTATCTCGCGTTAAAGAAAGAAAGAGTGGGGGCGAAAATAGGCAATGGGCGCGGCATGAGTGACAGGATGGTTGTATGGAGCGACAACCTAATGGTGAGAGACAACGGAAAACCCATGTTGGCAACGGACATTTACAAAACCGTAAGACGCTACATGGACGTATTTTCCACTGCGGAGAAACGGAGCCCACACGTGTTTCGGCATTCCTTTGCCACACAAATGCTGAATGAAGGAGCTGACTTAGACGCGATAAAAGAATTGCTGGGGCACGCCGACCTTTCTGCGACAGAAATCTACACGCACGTAACGCGCGAACGTTTGAAAGAGGCCTACAAACACGCGCACCCTCGGGCAAATAATAACAAGGTCAAAAAGAATACAACATATTGAACTCTAAATAAAAAGGAGGTAATCATGAACATCACAATCAATGCTGTAAAATTCAAAGCAGATCCCAAACTTGAAAAGTTTGTTAACGACAAAATCGCCAAAGTGTCACGCTTGGTGGACAACGCCACCGCTTGCGAGGTAACACTAAAGGTGGATAAACCTGAAAGCAACAACAACAAAATAGCCGAAATAGCACTCACGCTTCCTGGCGAACGCCTTTTCAACAGCAAGCAAGCAGACTCCTTTGAGGAGGCTTTTGCAAACTGTGTGGACACTTTAAAGGTTCAGATTGACAAATACAAAGAACGTTACAAATAGTTCTCGTAACGCCGCGCTAAAAAAAGATACCATGCCAAGAGTATGAAACTTAGCGCGGCACTGGCACTGGAGAAGAGCAGGATAGCAAGTCTAAAGTTGTCCTGCTCTATTCCTATCCAAAGGGCAAGGGCGCGTAATACGAGCAAAGCCACAAAGAACAGGAACTCGTCACGCTGTCTGCCAAAAATGGCTGCCAAAAAGGATAGTGAGGTGGAAGATAGGGCTATAAACGCCCACGGGATAATACAGCGGGCATAGAACGAACAACCCGCCCAGCGTCCTCCAAACAAAAAGGCAAAAAAGGGTTCGGAAAACACAAATAGCAATAGCATGGGGGGGAACGCTACAGCGGACACCACTCCCACGAACTTTATTATATCGCTAAAAATATGTCCTTTATTCCGAACACGTTCCATTGTCCTCACATACAACATTCTCTCGAAAGCACTGTTAAGGACGTTCATGGGGCGCAAACAAACCGTCATGGCAAAAGCAAACAATCCCAGTTCCGCTTTGTCAAAATAAACGGCCAGCCATAGCAATGGCAGATTGTATGAAAGGCTGCTCACAAATTCCTTTGGCATAGTGAACATCGCGAAGTTCCTGTATTTTTTTGCCGCGGCCATTCGCTCCTTCTTGCCAATCTCCCTTGGAAGAGGCATCTTTTTTACTTTCCACGCGTAATTTGCATTCCCCAACATCTTTCCCAACACCGTTCCAACAGGCATACCAAAAAAGCCAATTACCTTGCTCCATGATGGTTGCAGCATTTTCAACAATCCCATGCCTATCTTCAGTAGCGCACCACCTGTAGATGTTATTATTTCGCTTCCCGCTATGGGCTTAAAGACTCTCCATCTGTTCAATATGGCGGCATAAACACGAGACGTTCCGCAAAAGAAAACCAAGGCTGGCATTAGCCACGCCACCTGTCCCATGACTGCTCCTTTCCCATGCATCCCTCCGCTTGCCAGCAGCAGGGCAACTACTGCCAGCAGCGCAAAAGAGACGAAAGCGTTCATACGCAAGGCGAAGTGTGCCACAGCGGCGGCCTCACGGTCGTCGTCTGCACGAACCACGGCCATCTCATATTTGCAAGTGCTTAATATGATGAATACCTCGACGTACCCATAGAAAACATTGTACACCCCAAACTCTTCCGGCGAGAATAGGCGTGACAGCAGCAGATATGCCAGCATACCCACCGCCTGAGCCCACACGTTGCCGCCGATAAGTGCGGCGGCATCCTTCAGTAGTTGCTTGTGTCTCATTGTTGTTTTTGCAAAAGGGAGACGTCTCATTAGTTTTGCTGCGCAAATCAACGGCAAATTAAACTCCTCACGGCTCGCCGTTGTATTTTCTAATTGCCCATTCCACAGACAGCAAGAGCATGATAATGACGAACGCGAGCGGCAAATTTAACAGTTCCCTGTATCTTTGGCTTGTGTGTATGAGGGGCACCATATCACCCCGTTGCTTTAACATGTGAGGGAAATCTTTCAATTGCTCCGTCGATAGCAATTTGCCTCCCGTCTCCGTGGCAAGCGTGTTCAGCAGCGCATGGTCCGCCACCAAATTCATGTCTTCAAGATTTATGTCCTCCACCAAGAAAGAGCCTTTTGCTGAAAGATTTTCCTTTCCCAGTACTGCCGATGCCGAATAGGTGTAAATTCCTGGACCCAAACCGCCCACGTTCAATTGATATCCCTGCGCCACTTTGTTGAACTTGTAACTTCTCTTCAATCCATTCCCCCTTATCTCCAACGTTGCTTCCGGATGGTTCACTGGCTGAAAACTCTCGTTGTAAAGATCTGCCTCAAAAGCCACGTGCTCGCCTACGCGCCAAATGCGTTTCGTCCTCACGCGGAATCGCTCTCCTCCAGGTTGCAGCGTGACATAGGCCACTAACTTGGCTACCAGTTCGTCAAAAACCTCGCTATTTCCGTTTTGCTGGTAATCCGCCATTCTCCAGCGCCAAATTCCTTCTCCCGTCACAAAGGCTATGCGCCTGCCCTGCAGTGTGCCCGCTGCCAGCAAGGGCTGGGTACTTTTAACATGCCCCACCTTGGCAAAGAATAAAGGCTGCATAGCACCTGCAAGCCGATATATCCCAAAGGTCGAATTTAAGGGGGGCAAAGCCTCTATGGCCCTCGTCGTCCTGTCGTCCAACGAGAACGCGGAGAAATCGTCGTTATAAGCCGCTGCCGCTTCGGTCGGCCCACTTGCCTTTGGTACCACCTCCAGCCCGGCGCGCAAAGCGCCAAGTCGCGCCAAATCGCTTTTCTCCCCCAGTATGAACAGCAAAGGCTTTTGCGCCTTCATTGCTTGCTGCGCAGCCTCGGCTCCAAGACCTCCTTGTGCTGGGATTTGGTGCAGCACCACCAAGTCATATCCCTCAAAAGACCCCTTCCAATCACGGGCGAGACTGGTCTCCACCGTGTATCCGCGGCGATTTTCTATGGCTCGCTTTAGGGCTGCTACATCAGGATGCGGCGCGGCGGAAAGGATAACTATCTTTCGTTGCCCATCCACCACCTCCACCGAAAACGTACGGACGTTGTTGCGTATTGTGCCTTCGCCCTCGCAGGGTGCCAACTTGATGGTATATTGCCGCAGTCCAGGCTTGTCGGCGTGTAGCGACAACTGCAGGGTGGCGCCGAATGCTTCGTCGTCATAAGACAACGACTTTTCATATAACGTCCTCCCTTCCTGCGTTACAGTGAGGGTGCTCGACTGCCCTTTCAATCGCATTGCCTTTACGTGGATTTCCACCGGAAAATCGTTTCCCAAATAGGCCACGGCGTTGCATTGCACATGCGTTATGGCTGCGTCGCGCCTGGCGGTTGTGTCGCCCAAGGCCACCGCATATATGGGACACGTGGCGCCTTGAGCCACGTTCAACGGGTTGAGCCCTTGATTAAAGAGGCCATCACCCGAAAGCAGCACTGCGCATAGATTTCTTCCCGCATAGCGTTCGTAAACCGCCTGCAGCATAGCGCCCATGTCGGTGGCTTTATCGCCATACGTTGGCGATGTCCCTTGTTCCAAAGCTTTTACGCTGCCGCCGTACACAAATCGCTGCACGTCGCAATCTTTTCTCAACTGCTTTTCCACTTCGTCCATCGCCTTGGCATAGTCTCCACGCAGGAAGACGCTGTCGTTGCCATACAGTAGTGAAGAACTGTTGTCCTCTGCAATAACCACTATGGGCTTTTGGTTTTCGTGGGACTCATGCCGCACCATGGGCGAAAGAAGCAGAAACGCTATTGCCGCCACCGAGAGACATCGCAATATGCCCAGCACGCGCCTTGTCCTTTTCGAAAAAGCCCCACTGTCCTCTCCCCGCCTTGCGGCGCCGCGACCAACGAAGTAGAGAGTCGCAGCATACGCCGCTCCCAATAGCAAGCACAGCACAGCAAAAAGCCAAGATGTCTCTATGGTAAATCGCATATATCCATATTAACGCAAAAGCGGCTTGATTATTGCGCTGGGCGCAAAATATATTCGCTGCAGCAGGCTATGCGATAAAAAAATATCTGTTTTTTTGTTGCATGTGAAATATATTTTGTATCTTTGCAAAATCGTTCCGCAAAGTTTATTACCTTGGAATGAATTGATAATTTATATTTTAACTAAATTACAGCATGCAAATCATTTCTGATAGAATACAGCAAATGGCCGAGAGCGAAACCTTGGCCATGACCGCGAAAGCACGCGAATTAAAGGCCCAAGGCAAGGACGTCATTAGCCTCAGCATCGGCGAACCCGACTTTGACACTCCCGAAACGGTCAAGGAAGCCGCAAAAAAAGCCATTGACGACAATTTCACCCACTATCCCCCCGTACCTGGATATGCCGATCTAAAGGAGGCTATCTGCGAGAAGTTCCAACGCGACAACGGACTGGCATACAAGCCCGAGCAAATAGTGGTCTCCACTGGCGCAAAACAAAGCATTTATCAGTTGTGCCAAACAATAGTGAACCCAGGCGATGAAGTCATCATTCCCACCCCTTACTGGGTGTCCTACCGCGCCATAGCCGAGGCCGCAGGAGGAAAATGCATCTTTGTGAAAACTAGCATCAAGGACGATTTTAAGATGACTGCCGCCCAATTAAAGGCAGCCATCACACCCAAGTCTAAACTTATCATGTTTTCCAGCCCCTCCAACCCCAGCGGTATGCTCTACAGCAAAGAAGAACTGCAGGCCTTATCGGAAGTGGTGCTACAGCATGAGAACCTTTTCGTGATGGCCGATGAAATATACGAACACATCAACTTTGTTGGCGGACATGCCAGCATTGCGGCCTGTCCTGGCATGATGGAGCGTACCATCACCGTGAACGGTGTGGCCAAGGGCTTCGCCATGACAGGCTGGCGCATTGGCTTCATAGGCGCACCCTCAGTCATCGCCAAGGCCTGTAGCAAGCTTCAAGGACAAGTAACCAGCGCCACCTGCTCCATTGCCCAAAAAGCCACGGTGCGTGCCATGCAGATGGACCCCAAAACCAGCCAAGACATCATTAGCATGCGCGACATATTCATGAAACGTCGCGACATGGTATACAAACTTTTGCAGGATATTCCCAACCTGAAGGCCTGCATGCCGCAGGGTGCCTTCTATTTCTTCCCCGATGTCAGCGCCTATTATGGCAAGAGTTTCAACGGCACCAAAATAGAAAATTCCACCGACATGGCTTTCTATCTGTTAAACGAGGCTGGCGTGGCCACAGTAATGGGTAGTGCCTTTGGTGACGATGATTGCATACGCCTTTCCTATGCCACTAACGAGGACTTGCTGCGCGAGGCCTTACGCCGCATGAAGGAAGCCTTTTTGAAACTGAAATAGCCCTCTCAACACCGTTTGGAAAGCGG
>JAXFQM010000150.1:0-2207 GCA_034178965.1 Bacteroidales bacterium
AGGGTCTCTACTACTACACTTGGGACGGTTGGCTCGTTTGCCCAAAGAAGCAAGGCATGTGCCTTCCATCCCGCACATGCCAGTGGCGGAAGGTCCGAGATTGTCCGTGCCCAACGGTTTGCCTCATGCGTGGCAGCACCATGCCAGCACTCATCTCCCACTTACCTCCTGCCTCGGTGGGAGATGAGTGCTGGCATGGTGCTATCGTGCAGTGCGCATGCCGTTGCTGACCAGCCCGCTACGACAAATAACAAACGGAGCGCAGGAACCCTATAAGAGTGTCGTTGGTGAGGAGGATTTCACTCGCACCTCTTTGCTTAAAACGGACGCCGCTCACGGCACAAGCGGAGGTGGAGAGTTCTGCGATGCGGCGATGTGGCGAGCCGATAACCTCATTGCACACCATCAGTCGCAAATGACATAGAGGTCCTCGCGAGGATTGAGGAAGAGAATGGGAAGATGGTGGCTGTTCACAACGAGATAATTTTCCTGCACACCAATGAAGAGTTCCAATGCGTCCCGTTCCTTTGTGGTGAGGCAGAGCAGCAGGTCGTAGTGATTGTCTACACTGAAATGCAATGCGTTGATATCTTCAAATGTGCTCTTGGACGTTATGACGTGAGATGTAAAATTTATTCCCAATGCGGCGTAGAGCCTGTGAAGAAATCGCATATTGTCGTACCATTTGCGTTTGAGTATTTCATCCGTGTAGTCGTAATGGAGCGCGTGCACCGTGCTGCCGAAGAAACGGGCGAAATAGCTGCTCCAAATGTATTTGTCTTTGGCCTCCTTTTTGTAGTTTACAGTGAACGCTACGTTTGACAACGCTCTTGGGCTCACCATGGGTTCCTGAACGGTAAGGTAGGCTACTTTGCATTCGCTGAAATCACGAAGCAGTCTTTTGGGATGGGTGGGGCTTTTTCGCTTGGCATTGGCGGACACGTGCGCCACCACCAGCACCGCATTCAGCAAGGTGGGAAGGACATTGATAACTTCCTTCGTGTTGCCTTTCAGCGCGGCATAACTAATAGCATCGCCTTGTGGTAGATTTCGCCTTATTTGCTGAAGCCTCGGCTCTGCCTCTGCTGGTGCTTGAGCGGTATACCGAGGGTCACTGACGTGAAGCAGGATGAGGCCTTTTTTTAGCATACGCGTAAAATACAAGGCATAGGACACCACTGCGTGTGACTGCTCCAGGTCGGCAATGTAAGCCACCACAAACTGGTCTTTCTGCTGGGTAGGGTTTTTATGGAACTGCTCTATCACGGTGCTTGTGGGTTTTCATCTAATAAGAGTGACATCGCCTTTGAACTCATTGTTCTTGTGTCCGTTGCAAGTAATTCGGCATGTATAAGCATATACACCAGGTTGGCACCAGTTGCCCTTGTAGCGGCCGTCCCAACATTGGTTGATGTCATGGCTTTCGTATACCAATTCTCCCCAACGTGTGAAGATGGCGATGTAAAACGATAGAATGTATTCTCCCTTAAAGCAAAGTTGGTCGTTTTTTCCATCACCGTTGGGGGTGAATATGTTCGGGATGAACAGATTGGCCTCTCCGCAGTTCACTGTGATGCAGTTCACCCGCACGCTGTCGGTGGCCACGCAGCCATATGCGTCGGTGACGGTGACGTAGTAAGTGGCCGTATCGAATAATAGGGCCAGGGTGCTGGCACTGTGGGGCGAAACGAGGCCCGCCTCGGGCTTCCAACTGTAATTTACGTTGTTCAAGGGGGTGGCGTGCAATGTGGTGCTTTCCCCATCGTATATTAAACTGTCGTCGGCCCATGCCTTGATGCTGTCTAATTGGCTTTGCGTCCTCACAATTACTGTGTCGTTGATAGAACAGTGGTTGTTGTCGGTAAGCGTCACGATGTATGTTCCCGGGCACAAAGAGGTTCTGACGGTATCATCGCTGCCGTTGTCCTGCCATAGTACCTCGAACGAACCGGGCGTCTCTACATGGAGAGTTATTGCGCCATTGCAGTCGCCTTTGCAGATGGCATCGGTCACGCTGTCTTTCAAGGAGTGTCCCTTGGGGTTGTTTAACGTAAAGCCTTTTGTAATGGAGCACCCATTCGCGTCGGTAATCGTCACAGAGTAACTTCCCCCGCACATACTTGTCAAGGCCGAGTCGCCACTAACGCCCTCGCCCCAGTCGTATTGCATTGGCAAGGTGGCAAATTGGGTGGGGATGACGGCTGCCG
>JAXFQM010000182.1:0-5652 GCA_034178965.1 Bacteroidales bacterium
GCACTTGCAACAAGATGTTGAACACGTCAGGATGAGCCTTTTCTATCTCGTCAAACAGCACTATGGAATATGGTTTTCTACGCACCGCCTCTGTCAACTGACCGCTCTCGTCATATCCGACATATCCTGGAGGCGCTCCAATAAGACGCGTGACACTGAAACTCTCTTGGTATTCGCTCATGTCAATACGCACCATCATGTTTTCGTCGTCAAACATTTCCTGTGCCAATGTTTTTGCCAACTCCGTCTTACCCACGCCCGTTGTGCCAAGGAACAGAAAACTACCGATAGGACGTCGCCCATCGTTCAGTCCCGTACGGCTTCTGCGTATGGCATTGGCAACAGTAGAAATGGCTTCATCTTGTCCAACCACACGTTCATGCAATTCTTTTTCCAGTTCAAGCAGTTTTTCCCGTTCGCTTTGTAGCATGCGTGTCACAGGGATACCCGTCCATTTTGACACCACTTCGGCTACTTGGTCGCTGTCTACTTCTTCGTTTATCAAAGCCTTATCAGTCTGCATAGCCTTCAGTTCTTTCTTCAATGTATCGGCGTTTTTCTGCGCCTCCACTATTTTTCCATATCGCAGTTCTGCCACCTTGGCATAGTCGCCACTGCGTTCCGCCAACTCGGCTTGATACTTATAGTCTTCAATGTTCTTCACTTCTGCTTGTATGGCTTCAACCTTCTCTTTCTCGCTTTGCCAACGCGCTTTCATTTGGTTGCGCTGTTCGGTCAATTCGCCCAGTTCCTTTGCTATCTGTGCCATCTTGTCTGTTTCGTTCTCGCGTTTTATGGCTTCGCGCTCAATTTCCAGTTGGCGTATTTTGCGTTCAATCTCGTCCAACTCCTCCGGCACACTATCAATTTCCATCCTCAATTTTGCTGCCGCTTCGTCAATCAGGTCTATGGCCTTGTCGGGCAAAAATCTATCGGAGATATATCTGTGGGACAATTGTGCCGCGGCAATCAATGCATCGTCTTTTATGCGCACCTTGTGGTGCACCTCATAGCGTTCTTTCAAGCCGCGCAATATACTTATGGTGTCTTCCACGCTGGGCTCGTCTATCATCACCATTTGAAAGCGGCGTGCAAGTGCCTTGTCCTTTTCGAAATACTTTTGATATTCGTTGATAGTGGTTGCACCTATAGCCCTTAATTCTCCCCTTGCCAAGGCGGGTTTCAGTATGTTGGCGGCATCCATGGCTCCCTCCCCGCCACCAGCGCCCACTAAAGTGTGTATCTCATCGATGAAGAGGATTATTTCTCCGTCCGCCTCGTTGATTTCCCTAATGACACTTTTCAGCCGTTCTTCAAATTCACCCTTGTATTTTGCGCCGGCAATTAGGGCGCCCATATCAAGGGAATATAGAATTTTGGCTTTCAAGTTTTCTGGCACATCTCCACTTACTATGCGGTGTGCGATGCCTTCGGCTATGGCTGTTTTTCCCACTCCAGCCTCACCTATGAGTATCGGGTTGTTCTTGGTGCGTCGAGAGAGAATCTGCAGCACGCGCCTTATTTCCTCGTCACGTCCTATCACGGGGTCCAGTTTTCCAGCCTGCGCCAGTTGGTTTAAGTTTCGCGCGTATTTATTTAGGGCATTGTAACTTTCCTCCGCCGTTTGGTTGCTTACCTTACTGCCCTTGCGCAGGTCATTAATAGCAGCCTTTAATCCGCTCTCGCTTACGCCAGCGGTTTTCATAATGTCGGCGGCGGTATTGCGTCCGTCCATCAATCCAAGCAGCAAATGTTCAATGCTGACGAACTCGTCGCCCATCGTGTTGGCCATTTGGCTACTTTTCATCAGTGCTTGGTTTGCATCGTTGCCCAAATATTGCCCTGCGCCGCCTGACACACGCGGCAATTTAGCAATGGTCTCATCCAACTGCTGCTGCAAACGGGGTATATTCACCTCCAATTTCTTCAACAGAAATGGCGTAACGTTTTCATCTTCTATAAGGATGCCTTTCAACAAGTGCACACATTCGATGGTTTGATGACTTTTCGAAGCGGCTATTTCCTGCGCTTTCTGCACAGCTTGTTGTGCCTTGATAGTAAAATTATTTAAGTTCATATTGATGTCGTGATTTTTTCTTTACGATTTGGTTTTTTATTTCTAAAAGTAGTTGCAAAAAATGCGCCAAAGCGTTTGTACTGACAAAATGTCACACCTCTCCTCCATAAAAGATTACCGCCGTCTGCTACCATGGTGGCGGACGGCGGTAACCTTGCGGTCTGTATCTGTATACCTTACGGATTATTTTGCGGTCTTGAAGCCAGAGCCTTTGGGGGAGGTGTTGCCGGTGGTAGCCTTAGGGGTCGCACTCGTTGTGGTAGTAACGCTACCAGTTTTCTTTTCCAACTTGATGTAGTCTGGCATGGGCACAGTTACACCACCTACATTGATGGATGGCTTGATGCGTATGCCTACCTTCGAGGATGTGCCGTCTCCGCTGAAGCTTTGAACGAAAGTTTTTAGCGAATTGACATTTTTGAACAGGCTGTACACATCGGTGTTCACGTTGAGCGGCACCGTAGTAGTGGCGTTTTTGGGGATGGTGTATGAAGTTGCGTTGGTGCCCGAGGCGAACTGTGTGCCGTCAATATCTAATATCCAGTCCATGGCTGTAAGCGCAGCGTTGGTAGTGGTGGGGTTTTTCACGTCCACATTTACATTCATGGCCAATGGCACGTTGTTGGCCAGCACGGCAGCCGTCAGTTTTGCGATGTCTGTCACCGAGAGGTTTCCGTTTTTCACATTCTTCAGGTTTACGCCACCCACGGACACGTCGCTCACATTCTTCATTGAGAACTCGCAGTTGGCCAAGTTGGCCAGGCCAAACATTTGGTCGCTTAAGCCTTGCAACATGCTGCATGATGCCACCATAACGCCCATGGTGATGGCGGCGACCCAAGAGATGGCCCATAAAAGTTTCTTTTTCATAATAAATATTCTTTTACTTTTCTGTTTTTTCATTTGAGGCATTGCCTGTCCATGTTTTCAGTTCCAAGCCTTGGTCAGACAGCACCGCATAATCGCGCCGCTCAATCCAATTGCCCACATTGTAGTAGGTAGCTCCGTTTTCTAAAGGGCGCACTATGCGGCCGTGGCGATGTCCAAATACGGCATAATCGAAAGGGCTTTGGCGCAGTTGTCCCAGGCAATATTGGTATATGCCTTCATTCTCGTCGCCCCTATAGTGCTGTTCGATTTCAATGTGGTGTTTCTTGCGGCTGTTTTTGCTCCAATGTAGTGCCATTCCGTATGCCACTCTGGGGTGAATAGTTGCAAACAGCCTTTGATTGAGACGGTTGTGAAATATTCGCTTTAGTTTGTTGTAGTGATGGTCATAAGGGTCCAGCCCATCTCCATGCCCCAGTAGCAATGTTTTTCCGCAGAATGAAAGCCGTGCGGAACTGTCATACATGTGCGCTCCCACCTCTTTTTCAAAATAGTCAAATACCCACATGTCGTGGTTTCCAATAAAATAATGTATTTCCACCCCGCTGTCACTCATAAGTCCCAGCAAGCCAATGAGACGCGTGTACCCCCTTGGCGCCACGTATTTATAGGTGAACCAAAAGTCGAAAATGTCTCCCAGTAGCACCACCGCTCTTGCCTCCTCCCTTATTCCTTCCAAGAAAGTCACCAAGTCCCGTTCACGTTGCAGACTGTCGCAACCACTGCCTAAATGGGCATCGGATAGGAAGAATACTTTATTGCCCACGGCTATATCGGTATTGAATTTCAGCCACCGTGTTCTTAAAGTTCACGGTGTGCGGGTTATTGGGCTGTTTGTCCTCCAGCCCTTGCAGCACCTCTTCGTAGAACTCCGCGCTGCTCTGCGGTGGCAGTAGTGGGTGGTTATTGAAGGGCTTGTATAGTGCTATGAGAGTGGCCAACGAGCCTTGGTTGTCATGGATGAAGTCTTGCACATATTTCACTTGCTGGTTGTACAAATCCACGAAGGTGCTGTCCGTTGCCTTTTTTGCGGCCTGGTATTCATCGGGGTCTTTGTAGCGTTGCTGATTTTGCCTATCCAACGCTACCACTTCTCCCAAGCGTACAAGCCCTTGGTTCGTGTAGTCTTGCAACTGCCACAAAAGGAGCGACTCCGGTGAGCCTTCCACCTGATAGGTGAATTGTAGACTGTCGTAGGCTCCGCGTACCTTGATCGTCTCGCCTTTGCGGGGAAGCAACACAACGTAGTCTGCCTCGTTGACATGCAAGTTATAGAAACTTTGGTAAGGCATGTCGTAGTGAAACTTGAAATTTCCGTTCTTGTCCAAGGTCACGCTGCCTACCTTCAAGGTTCCGTCACGGGGTGTTATCTCTTCGAAATATACTGTTTTGCCAGCACCTCCTTGCAGTGTTCCTTCAACGGTAAAACCATTTTTGTTGTTGCACGCCGAGAAGAGGAGCGCAAGTGTGGTGAAAATGATTGGTGTCCTTTTCATTTTTCTAATGCAAAATTTGCTAAAACAATTGCCGCCATCGCTTCCACTACTGGCAGCAGGCGCGCGGTGTGGTCCTTGTCGTGCCGGCCTTTCACCTCCACTTCCTCCACCATGCCGGTTGTAGCATTGGCACAACGCATAATGCCCGTGTGCGTTACGGGCATGTGGAACGTCACGGCGAACTCCAGCGGCATTCCGCAAGAGAGTCCTCCTTGTACGCCGCCGCAGTGGTTTGTGGTGGTTTTGAAAGGCAGCCGTTCCTCCCACGCATCGGCGTATTCTTCGCCCGTCATGGCTGCCGCATCTTTTCCTAACCCCATTTCGAATGCCGTGGCGCTGGGAATGCTCATGGCAGCTTGCGCCATTACGGCCTTCAAGGAGCTAAAAGAGGGGGCACCCCATCCCGCCGGCACGCCGTCCGCTCGGCACATCACCCTGCCTGACGTGCAACTTTCAGCCCTCACAGAAACATTCCACCTCTCCAAGACTTGTTTCGCAATGCAGCCCACCACCACCCACGGTGCGGTGATGCGTCCCGAATTGCGTCCGCCGCCTCGAGGGTCGTATATGCCGTGCTTGGCCAGCCACGCGTAGTCTCCGTGACCCGGCCTTAGCAACCCCTGCAAGTTTTCATAATCCTCGTTGCGCACGTCCTTGTTGCTAATGGCGAAAGCGATCGGAGCCCCTGTGGTAACGCCATCCATAAGGCCGCTCAACCATTCCACTGTGTCGGGTTCTTTACGCGTCGTGGTTCCGTCGCCCTTTCCCCCACGCCTGCGGCGTAAATCCTCCTCAATGTACGCCATGTCGAGTTTTAGCCCCGCAGGGCAGCCGTCAATGACGGCACCCACCGCCGTGCCATGGCTTTCGCCAAAACTTGTCATTCGGAAAGTAGCGCCAAAGGTGTTCATAGAAGCGGTTCTTATTGGAAAAGACGTTTTATTTGGGGTTTATTTCGAGCAACTTCACGTTGAATATCAACGTTGAACCCGCAGGAATGTCGCCCATGTCTCGTTCTCCGTAGGCCAAGTTGTAGGGCATGTAAAGGATATATTCGCTGCCTTCGTCCATGAGCTGTATTCCTTCCATCCAGCCAGGTATCACTTGGTTGAGGCTGAATGTGATGGGTTCTCCACGGTCTATGCTGCTGTCGAACTTCTTTCCATCGATGAGCGTGCCGGTGTAGTCTAC
>JAXFQM010000004.1:0-24681 GCA_034178965.1 Bacteroidales bacterium
GATGCGGTACCCCCCGCAGCCAAATACATTGGATAGTGACCGAATTCGGCGCCGCCGAGGTATTCGGCAAGAGCCTGCAAGAGCGCGCCAAACTCCTCATCAGCATCGCGCACCCCAGCGCAAGGGAGGAATTGGAAAAAGCGGCTTTCGAGCGTTACGGCGAACACTTCAACTATGTGCTAGAACGGTAATGAAATAATAATAATATTTTTCGCCATGAAGAAAAATATTCGTATCTTTGCATTTTCTTCCTAACATAGAAAGGAAGGGCTATTGAATTGATAATTGAAAAGATAAGCACATCAATGAGAAAACTTGCAGTGGTTGCTCTTGGCGGAAACGCGCTGTTGCGCCCCGGACAAAAAGGCACCTATGAAGAACAACTCGCCAACGTGGAGAAAACATGCGAAAGCCTGTGCAACCTCCTCAAGCGCGACTATAACGTGGTGATAGGCCACGGCAACGGCCCCCAGGTGGGCAACGTGATGCTTCAGCACGAGGCTGGCAACAAGCAATTTGGTCTCCCTGCCATGCCCATGGACTTCTGTGTAGCGGAGACGCAAGGCAGTATCGCCTACATGATAGAGATGGCCTTGCGCAACGTGTTCGCTCATAACGACATTTACCGCGATGTCGTCACCATTGTGACACAAGTGGCCGTGAACCAAAACGACCCTATGTTTGCCAACCCCACCAAACCAGTAGGCCCCTACTACAGCAAGGAAGCCGCCGAGCAATTGGAAAAAGCCACAGGAGCCACCTTCAAGGAAGACCCCAAAGGCAATGGCTGGCGCAAAGTGGTGGCCTCGCCAAAGCCAAAACGAATCAATAACATCAAGATAATTCGCGACCTCGCCAAGGCTGGCAACGTGGTGGTCACCGTGGGTGGCGGCGGCATCCCCGTGGTGGAGGAAAGCGACTATGTGCACGGTGTGGAAGCCGTCATCGACAAGGACTTGGCGTCGGCGCTGTGCGCCATACAAATACAAGCCGATGAGTTCTACATCCTCACCGACGTGCCAAAGGTGTTCATCAACTTCCGCAAACCCGGCGAAAAAGCCTTGGACTGCATCACGGTGGACGAAGCCAAGCGCTACCTTGCCGAAGGACAATTCACCGAAGGCAGCATGGCACCCAAAGTGCGCGCGGGTATCATGTTCATCGAAAACGGAGGCAAAAGCTGCATCATCACCGAGGCCGGCCAACTAGACAACCCCTATTGCGGCACACGCATTGTGCGCTAACACGCCACCCGCCCGCTGCGCGGCGGAAAGCCTTGTACTACAACGGAAAATTAGTTAATAAAAATAGAAAAAGCAATGGCATTCAATCTTAGAAATCGCAATTTCTTGAAATTGCTGGACTTCACCCCAAAAGAAATCCAATACATGCTGGACCTGGCACGCGACCTGAAACGCGCCAAATACGCTGGCACCGAGCAACCCACCATGAAGGGCAAAAACATCGCCCTCATCTTTGAGAAGACCTCCACCCGCACACGTTGCGCTTTCGAGGTGGCCGCCAAGGACCAAGGCGCACACACCACCTATCTCGGCCCCAGCGGCAGCCAAATAGGCATTAAAGAAAGCATGAAAGACACCGCCCGCGTGCTGGGTCGCATGTTCGACGGCATAGAATACCGCGGTTTCAAGCAGGAAACAGTGGAAGAACTGGCCAAATATGCTGGCGTGCCCGTGTGGAACGGTCTCACCAACGAATTCCATCCCACACAAATACTTGCCGACTTCCTCACCATGAGCGAACATGTGGACAAACCCCTCAACCAAGTATCCTACGCCTACCTTGGCGATGCACGCTACAATATGGGCAACAGCCTGATGGTAGGCGGCGTGAAAATGGGTATGGACGTGCGCATTGTGGCACCCAAGAAACTGCAGCCCAGTGCAGACCTGGTGAAGACCTGCAAAGAAATTGCCAAAGAGACGGGAGCCACCCTCACCATCACCGACGACGTAAAGAAGGGCGTGAAAGGATGCGACTTCCTCTATACCGACATTTGGGTCAGCATGGGCGAACCCGACGAAGTGTGGAAAGAACGCATCGAATTGCTGAAACCCTACCAAGTGAACGGGGAAACCATGAAACTCACGGGTAACCCCAAATGCAAATTCATGCATTGCCTGCCTTCCTACCACAACCTGGAGACCAAGGCGGGACGCGAAGTATATGAAAAATTCGGACTTAACGGCATCGAAGTCACCGAGGACGTGTTCGAAAGCGAAAACAGCATAGTCTTTGACGAGGCCGAAAATCGCATGCACACCATCAAGGCCGTCATGGTGGCCACGCTGGGCGACTAAAAAACGAGGAGCGAAGCTCAATTTCTTCGCAACCGGCATGAGCAGTGAGCAGAGCCATCTGCTCACTGTTTATGCTTTCACAAAACACAAGTCATGAAAGATATTCTTTTCACGCAAAACGTTCCGCAAGCCCTGCTACTTTTCTCCATAACGATAGTCCTCGGATTGTGGCTTGGCAAAATAAAAATCAAAGGCATCACGTTAGGAGTGACGTGGATACTTTTTGTGGGCATTATCCTAAGCCATTTCCATTTGGCGCCAAACGCAACCATTCTTGGCTTTATAAAGGATTTCGGCCTCATCCTGTTCGTCTATGCCATGGGGCTGCAAGTGGGAGGCAACTTTTTCTCATCGTTGCGGCATGGTGGGCTGACATTGAACCTCCTAGCGATGGGCATCGTCGTATTAGGCTGCTTGACCACTTGGGTCATCAGTGCCATCAGTGGGGAGAATCTCATCGACATGGTGGGGGTCATGTGCGGCGCCGTGACGAACACACCGTCGCTGGGCGCCGCACAACAGACGTTAAACGACATGGGATTGCCTGGCAACCTGGCATCTGGATACGCCGTGGCATACCCACTGGCAGTGATTGGCATCATCTTCACCCCCATGCTGGTAGGATGGATTTGCCGCATCAACATCAAGGAAGAAGAACTGCGATACGGCAACCAAGGCAGCGTGGAGACGACGGAAAAATACTCCGTCATCGTGGAAAAAGACAAAGTGGACGGGCTATCCATCGCCGAGATACAAAAAATTATTGGCATCCCCATCATCATCTCCCGCATTAAAAGAACTAACGGCGCACTGGAAAACGCCGTGGCCAGCACTTTAGTACACAAAGGAGACATCCTGCGCACCATTTGCTTGAGCGAAGACAAAGAACGTGTAGGCGAGTTCTTCGGCAAGCATTTCCCCACCGACGCCAAGGAATGGGACATTGAGGGAGGCGTGCTGGAGTCGGAGAAAATCCGCGTTACCAACCCAGCCATGCAGAGTAAAAGGCTTTGCGACCTGCACCTCGACAGCCTATACGGCGTAACCATCGGCACCATTCGCCGCGCCGGCGTGACAATTTTACACGACGACAACGTGCAACTACAAGTGGGAGACACCGTGAGGGTGGTGGGGTCGCGCCATAACATAGAAAAAGCAGCGGCCGTGCTGGGCAACCAAGTGAAACGCCTCGACATCCCCAACCTTGCCATCCTGTTCTTCGGCATCACGCTGGGCGTGGCCCTGGGATTGCTGCCCGTCAAGTTTCCTTTCCTGCCACAACCACTGAAACTGGGACTGGCCGGAGGGCCCCTCATCGTGGCCATACTTATTGCCACCTACGGACCTCGGCACCGCATGGTAACCTATGTCAACAATTCATCGTTGATGATGCTGAGAGAGTTGGGAATCAGCCTGTTCCTTGCCGCAGTGGGGCTTTCTTGTGGCGAAAACTTTTTCGAAGTGGTCTCTGGAGGTGGATATAGGTGGATACTCTATGGCTTTTTCATCACTGTCATTCCGTTGCTCATCGTGGGCATCATCTCCCGCAAGGCTTTCCATCTGCCCTACTACACCATTGCCGGCTTCATAGCTGGTGCCACCACCGACCCACCTGCCCTTGCCTTCAACAACCAACAGAGCGAAACATCACTGCCTTCCTTGGGCTACGCCACCGTGTACCCGCTCAGCATGTTCCTCAGAATCCTGGCCGCGCAACTGATGATTATTTTGGCCTTGTGAGAAAATATTTCCCTACATTCGAAAAAAACTTCGTATCTTTGCAATTTCATTTACCGCGCTACTAACGCACCATTCGGCAATAATACTAACAAGTTGGCGCGTTTTTCATGCAACGGGAAAGCGATAAAAAAAGATTAAATACAAAGACATGGACAAGAAGAAAATTATCGGCTGGATTATTGCCATTATACTCACTTTGGCAACGTGGTGTCTGCCCACAGAGGCTTTCGGCATCCCAGGGCTCACTGTAGTGGAGCAACGCGTTATTGCGCTCTTCATTTTCGCCGCCTGCATGTGGATTGGCGAACCTATTCCCATCTGGACCACCTCCGTGCTGGTTATGGTGCTGATGCTCGTGACAACAAGCGACAGCATGCTGAACATTCTCTACGTGGACGGCGTAAAACCTGAAAACGCCATCTCCTACAAAGCCATCATGGCCGCCTTCGCCGACCCCACTATCATGCTCTTCATGGGCGGTTTCGTGCTGGCCATCACCGCCAGCAAGTACAAATTTGACGCCGCATTGGCAAAGGTGATGATGAAACCATTTGGCAAAAAGCCGCACATGGTAATGCTGGGCTTCATACTCATCACTTCCATCTTTAGTATGTTCATGAGCAACACCGCCACCGCCGCCATGATGCTAGCCATCCTTTCACCCGTGCTGGCTAAAATGCCCAGCGACGGCAAAGGACGCATCGGTATGGCCCTTGCCATTCCAATGGCCGCCAACATTGGCGGCATGGGCACCCCCATTGGAACGCCCCCGAACGCCGTGGCAGTAAAATACCTCGCGGAGGCGCTTGGCGCGCCCGTAGGCTTCGGCCAATGGATGCTGATTATGGTGCCCATCGTCATAGTCATCCTGCTGTTAGCTTGGACTTTCCTTTGCAAAGTGTTTCCTTTCCGCAAGGGACAGGAACTTAACGTGGAAATAGAAGGCGAATTCGACAAGAGCCCCAAAGCGTGGGTGGTATACATCACTTTCATCGTCACCATCCTATTGTGGCTCACTGGCAAGTTGACCGGACTGAACGCCAACGTGGTGGCTCTCATTCCTTTTGCCGTGTTCGCCATGTGCGGCATCTTCGACAAGAACGACTTGAAAAAAATGGACTGGGACGTGCTTTGGCTCGTAGCTGGCGGCTTCGCCCTGGGCGTAGGTTTAGACAAGACCGGATTGGCCCAACACCTTGTTGAGGCCATACCCTTTAGCGAATGGCCTGTTCTGTTGGTCATCATAGGCAGCGGCTTCCTGTGCCTCCTCATGAGCACTTTCATGAGCAACAGCGCCACTGCGGCACTGCTGATACCTATATTGGCCGCCGTGGCAAACGGCATGACCACGCAGTTGGTGCCATTCGGTGGCGCCGCCACGCTGCTCATTGGCCTGGCGCTTAGCGCTTCCTTGGCCATGAGCCTGCCCATTAGCACACCTCCAAACGCTTTGGCATACGGTAAAGGCTTCATCAAACAAGGGCAAATGGCCGCCGTGGGCATTTTTGTGGGTCTCGTTGGCATGGTAATCGTCTACGCGGTGCTAATTTCCATAAGCAAAACGGGCTTTAGTTTCGTTTAATGGACCACACGGACAAATGAAGCGATTTATTCAGACGCCCATTGGGGGGCCACCTGCAAGTCGTCTCATTTGTCTTTTTTATTTACCTTAAAATTTGTTGAGCAATGTCAAAGAATGCAATAATCTTTTTCGTGACCGTGGCAACGTGCTTATCGGCTGCCGCACAAACGCCCGATATCCCCAAGGAAGCGGCAAAGAACGAACCTTCACAAAAGGTGCGCGTTACGCCGTATGGCTTCGTGCGCAACTATTTTACCTATGACAGCCGCAAGACATACACCGTCATTGGCGGTGAATACGCTATGCTGCCTTACGACGAAGATTGGAACCTTTCCGAGGCGGCGGCGCAGGCGGCAGGCGTGGAACGCACCGACCTTAACGCCGTGCCCGATGCCAAAATGTTGGCAATAACCTCTCGCATTGGCCTCAACCTCGACGGCCCCTTGGTGCTCGGCGCACATAGCAGCGGAAAGATAGAGGCCGACTTCGGCGGCTTCGGCACCACCAACAGCGTGCTGCGCATACGCCAGGCGTTTGTTAAGCTAAACTGGACCCACGCCGATGGCAACAGTAGCGAATTGCTTGTCGGCCAGACCTGGCACCCCATGAGCGGCGACATCATGCCCGAGGTGCTGGGCATGGCTGCAGGTGCCCCCTTCCGCCCCCACAGCCGCACGCCGCAGGCACGCTACATCATGTCCACCCCAAGCGGAGTGGGCTTCACGGCAGCACTGCTCTATCAACTTCAATACATGTACAACGGCCCCACTCCTGGGACATGGGCCACCACAAACAGCACCGATTTCGCCAACCACGCTATTCTCCCCGAGGTGTTCTTGGGACTGAACTACCGCAACGAGCATATCTATGCGCAACTTGGCAGCGACGTCCAGCCCATACGTCCCCGCACCTTCGGTGTCACCCCCGCAAACGTAAAGGTGAAGGTGGACGAAACGATGGTCTCGTTCTCCCCCACCGCATACTTCCAGTATGGCGACGGCAAATTTGCTTTCAAGAGCCGCTACCTTTACGCTGGAAACACAAGCCATTTGAACCAACTGAACGGATATGCCGTTACCGATGTGAACAACGATGGCACTTGGAGCTACGCCCCCCTGCACGCCCACATAGCCTATGCTAACTTTGCCTACGGCACAAAATGGCGCGCGAATCTGTTCTTTGGCTTCATGAAGAACGTGGGCAGCGACAAAGACCTTTTCAATTTCGGCACCGCCTCCACCCCTTCCTATCTAATTTACATGAAAGGAGGGAACAGTTTCACCCACCTCGACGGCATCTTCCGCGTTGCCCCCAGCATAAGTTATAACCTAAAAAGTTTCAACGTCGGCCTGGAATATGAGATGACTGCCGCCAAATATGGTAATCTCGACAAGAACGGCAGCATCATTGATGATGGAGACCTGCACAGCGTTGTAAACAACCGCATCTGCATGTTGGTGAAATACAACTTCTAACCATACTTGACATTGTGGCTTTTCATTGTTAATAAACCAAAAAAATAATTCACCTCTAAACTAAAAAATTTAAGATATGTTGTTATTGGACATTTCAAATAGTTGGAAGACCGTTATCATGATGATTTTGATGGCGGTTGTCTTCTATTTCTTCCTCATTAGGCCGCAACGCCAACAACAGAAAAAAGAACGTGCCTATCGCGACAGCCTCAAGAAGGGCGATCTCGTGATGACCGCCGGCGGCATTCACGGCACCGTCTTCAGCACCGCTCCTGGCTATGTGAGCCTGGAGATTGCCCCTGGCAAAATCATCAAGGTTCAAAAAAGCGGCGTAATGCCCATTCCCGAACTCAAAAGGAAGTAACGGTTGGAGCCGCCTGCCGCCAAGCCTCCGCGCAACCGCGTTCGCGGGTCGTGGCGGCATGTGGCTCCAACTGAAAGCAATGAAGAAAGAACCTTTCCTTTTTGTACTGAAAGCCTACCTATCCTACGTGCTGGCTTTCTTGGCGGCAAAGCCTGTGTTCATGTTGCTCAACGCGCCGAAGGGCATCTCCTTGGGCGACTATTTGGGCGTGCTGTGGCACGGCCTGCCCATGGACCTGTCCACGGCGGGCTATTTCACACTGGTTCCTTTGCTGACAACCCTCTTCGACACATGGGTGCCCTTAAGAAAGAAAGGGCTGCAAATCTTCTTTGGCATCTATTTCGGTCTCACGGCGTTGCTCGTTTCCATTGGCCTCTGTGTAGACACGGTGCTTTACGGCTTTTGGGGGTTCAAATTGGATGCCACTGTGCTCAACTACATCGACTCGCCCAAGGACGCGATAGCCAGCGTCTCCTTTTGGTTCATCTTTTTGGGCTTTGCAGCCATTCTCGTTGTGGCGGCCCTGCTTTACCTGCTTCTAACGAAGATGGCAAGCATCAAGAGCGACCATGCCTTTCGCGGTAAACCGAATGCCCATAAGTGGGCTCCTTTCCTACAAACCTTCGTGTTCCTCCTTCTCGGAGGAGCCCTGTTCCTCATTATCCGCGGCGGTGTGGGACGCAGCACCATGAACATCGGCAAGGCATTCTATAGCAATAACCAGTTTCTGAACCATTCCGCTGTAAACCCCATCTTCAGTTTCTTCTATTCCTCGTTAAAAGTCCAAAACTTTGCGAACGAATACCTATTCTTCAACGGCAAGCAACTGGCAGAGGAAAGCCAAATCCTATTCCCGAAAGAAGCTGATGTCGCCAGTGCCATCCCATCACCCGATGCCGCTCTTTTATCGTCGGCAACGCCAAACATTGTCCTTGTGTTGCTTGAAGGCTTCAGTGCCAAATTCATCGGCTATTTGGGTGCGGAGAAAGAAATAGCCCCGAACCTCAGCCGGCTCATGCAGGAAGGCATCTGTTTCAGCCAGTGCTATGCCAACAGCTTCCGCACCGACCGCGGCACTGTTGCCATCCTTAGCGGCTATCCGGCCTTCCCTAACCTCAGCGTAATGAAGTTGCCGCAAAAGAGCCGCGCACTGCCTTCCTTGGCGTCTGTCCTAAAGAGGGCGGGCTATCACACCAGTTTCCTCTACGGTGGCGACATCAATTTCACCAACATGAAGAGTTACCTGCTCTCCACGGGCTATGACAATGTGGAAGGCGACACCTATTTTCCCGTTGCAGCAGCCCATAGCAATGCCTGGGGGGCCAACGACCACATCGTTCTCGACACTTTCGCGCAACAAATACTTCGTGCCACCCCGCCATTTTTCGCCACCTGTCTCACCCTCAGCAGCCACGAGCCATGGGAGGTGCCTTTTGGCAAAATAATAGGCGACAAGAAGGCCAACGCCTTCGCCTACACCGACAGTTGTATTGGGGTTTTCGTGAAAACCCTCAAAGGAGCGCCACGCTGGGATAGCACTCTCGTTGTCTTCGTGGCCGACCATGGCGTCACCTACCCCGAAAGCATCACCGAAGCCGACCCAAGCAAACACCACATCCCACTCTTCATGATTGGCGGAGTCTGCGCGCAGCCATTGGTCGTAGACAAATATTGCACACAAAACGACTTGGCCGCTACGTTGCTTTCGCTGCTGGGCCTTCCCCACTCCGACTTTCACTTCAGCCACAACGTGCTTTCCCCAGCCTACACCTATCCCTATGCCGTGCACACATATTCTAACGGCATAGCCTACATCGACAGCACCGGAGCCACCGTTTTGGATTTAACCTCGATGAAGCCCGTCACGGAAACCCCAACCCCTTCCCTATTCCGCATAAATAGAGCCAAGGCCTACCTCCAACTTGCCATGCGCGACCTCGATAAACTGGGCAGAAACACCAAGTAGCCAAACACTACAGCGGCCATTTAGTATTCCACTCTTCGCTATTCACCCCTTCGAATCCTTTTCCCGATGCAAAATGCTTTCAGAGGCATGGGGAGCGTTGGGCAACATGCCGCTTGCCTGCAAAACGCTGTGCGCATTCCTTTCCAAAAAAATTACTACATATTAGCAACCAAAAAACTACTATACAGCATTTTGCAGCCGTGAAATGCGTAATCAGAAAACTCTACGCATGTTATTAAGTTTTTTTAACTGGAAAACTTGCGTGCATGCTAAAAGTTTTTCGTACTTTTGCAGTCGCTAACGATGAGGAACGAACGCATGTATTCTTGTGTCGTTGGCTCGTTACCAACTGATTATATGCTTATAGCCTTCTCATGAAAGAAACCAAAAACACAGGTACCACACGCGAAAAGATAGTGGATGCAGCACTAAAACTGTTTAGGGAGAAAGAAAGTTGCAGCGTAACGATGGACGAAGTGGCACGAAGCATACACATCTCCAAGCGCACGCTCTATGAAACTTTCAAGGACAAAGAGGAACTTATTGATGCATGCTGCCAAAAGACATACACTTCGGTAGGCTCGTTTATGAACCGCATTGCGGGCGAAATAGACGACCCTATGATGGCTATTATCTTTCTTGTGAAAGCCTGCGCACTGCAAACCGTGAGATATGGCAGGTTGATGCAAGACCTGCGCAAAAGTTATCCCGCCATACATGAACGCTATGTGCCTACGTCGAGGGAAACCAACATCAAGCACCTATTGTGCGCGCTGCAAAAGGCACAAGATAACGGCGAAATGCTGGAAGTGGTGAACGTAAACAACCTATCTCGCTTGCTGGCCATGCTGGGCCCCTTAAGCGAAATAACGCATCCCAGCAACACAAACAAGCAAATTCTCTCCTTGAACTTAGCGGCCTATCTCCTTTTGCGGGGCGCGCTGACGGCGGAATCCATCGTGCGATACGACAATATGGAAAAGAGCCTGCGGCAAAAACTCGAATTGATGGACGAGAACGTTCTCAGCAACAAGCTCCGCCTGGACGAACTGCTAAACAGCAACGATTGATTCACTCGTCCTCGTCGTACATTATTTGTGAATTTTTCCCATTATTTGTAAATAAATAATAAAGATAATGAAATTTAAGATTTTTATCCTAACAACTTCGCTGCTGGCGGCTAACATACCCATGCTGGCGGCGCAGGACACACCTACGGAGCCGCAGCAACTGCGCTTAAGTCTGCGCGAGGCACAAGACTATGCTGTGCGGCACAACTACGCATTGCAAAACGCCACCTTGGACCAAAAGAAAGCCGAAGCCGCAAAGTGGCAGGCCGTGAGCAGCATGTTGCCACAAGGTTCAGTCAACTTCGCGTACCAAAACATGCTGGGCTATGAAATAGAATTCGGCAACACTGGCATGAAGCTTGCCATGAACCCCAACGGGCAGCTAACGGCACGCGCGGCCTTGGCATTGTCGGGTGCACAAGTAGTGGGCGCGGTATTGAGCAACATCAGCCTGAAAATGAGTGATATTAAGCACCGACAAACCATACAGGCCTCCGAGGCTAACGTGAAAAACATTTACACTTCCATCTTGGTGATGCAAGAAACAATGAGCCTGCTTGACAGCAGCCTCGCAAACTTGCAGCGCTTGAAGAAGAGCACCGACGACGCCGTGGCAGCAGGCGCCAGCGAGCAAGTTGACGCCGACAAACTGGCCGTGCAGGTGGGCACACTGCGTAACAGCATCCACAGCAACAAACGTGCCTTGCAAATGCTGCAAAACAGCCTGTTGCTGCAATTGGGCGCCGACCCAGGTATCAGTATCACACTCACCACCCCGCTCAACGAGATACTCAGCATAGACGGCGCTCACCAAACGCTCCGCAAAAGTTTCGACATCACAAGAAACTTCGACTACCAAACCCTTGTACAGAGCGAAGCGGCCAGCAAAAAGCAACTCACCCTGGCCTACATGGACTACCTGCCCACGTTGACCGCCTACTACCAATATTCGCGCCTCACCTATTTTGGCAAAGACGAAGGTTTCAACATGAATCCGCCCCACATGATAGGTGCCACCTTAAGTTGGAATCTCTTCACAAGCGGTTCACGCTGGAAAAAAGTGGAGGCCGCCAAGTTGGAGCACGAAAAGACGCTCAATAGCATGCGACAGGCGGAGGACGCCTTGAAGGTGCAATACAAGCAGGCATCCTTCGACTTGGTGAACGCACTGGAGACCTACGACATTCAGAAGGAAAACATAGACGTAAGTCAACGGGTCTTTGCCAACATTGCCGAAAAATACAAGTATGGCCGCTCCAGCAGCCTGGATGTTACTCAAGCCAGCAGCAACCTCATCACTGCCCAAAGCAGTTACATCCAAGCCGTGGTCAGCGTGGTCAACGCGCAAGTGGTGCTTGAAACGCTCCTCAGCGAAAACCAATATGAAGAAAAAAACCAATAACGTAAAAACATTTCACCCGAAAACAATAATTTAATGATGAAACGTAATAGCATTATCGCCGTCGCCTTTTCCGCCCTCGTCATCGCCTCCTGCGGTGGCAAGAAACAATCCGTCACCGAGCAACAAGACGTGGCCAACAAACCCGAAAAAGTTGAGGTGCAGAAACTGCAGCAGCAAACCATCGCCAAGGAAATTGAACTGTCAGCCACGTTGGAAGGGTATGAGTCCATGAACGTCTCCCCCTCCATCACCGGCCACATCGAGCACATCTATGTGGAAGTGGGCAGCCGCGTAGCCAAAGGTACCTTGCTGGTGCGCATGGACCAAACCCAACTGAACACTAACAAAATCACTACCGCCAGCGCCAAAACCGAACTAGACCGCGTGGCTGCCTTGCGCGCCAGCGGCAGCGTCAGCGAGCAGGTCTACGACCAAACCAAGGCCAGTTACGACCAACTGGTAGAAAGCGGCAAATTCTTGGAGGAAAACACCTTCGTGAGGGCTCCTTTCGGCGGCGTCATTAGCGCCAAAAACTACCAAGACGGCGAAATGTACAACGGCCAGCCCATCCTTACGCTTACGCAAATCAACCACCTAAAAGCCATCGTTAGCATACCAGAAAGCTATTTCCCTTTGGTCCACAAAGGCATGCACGTCAATGTATACAGCGAAATTTACCCTGGTGTGGCATTCCCCGCTTCCATCGAGATTGTCTATCCTGCCGTAGACCCCGCCAGCCACACTTTCCAAGCCAAACTCTCCATTCCCAACGGCAGCGAAAAGATACGCCCAGGCATGTATGTGCGCACCACGCTTGCCTTGGGACAGGTGAACGCCCTCGTAGCACCCTATCAGGCCGTGCTGAAACTAACTGGCAGCAATGAGCGTTATGTCTTCGTGAACAACGATGGCGTGGCTCGACGCGTCACTGTTACGCTTGGCACACGCTACGACGACCAAATAGAAATCCTTCCCATCAAGCCTGGCGACTTGAAAGAAGGCGACGAACTCATCGTCGTAGGACAAGCCAAACTTGTAGACGGCAGTCTCCTTGACATCGTTTCCAGCAAAAGCGACGCCGCCAACAAGCAGTGAACGCAGAGGCGGGCTTGTAAATCACCTCCAGGTCTCATCGAAGAAAGGCAAGGAGCGCCTGCCCGCAACACCTAAACAACCATATATTTAGAAAAAACCATGTCAATATACAAAACCGCCATCCAGAAACCCATCACCACGGGACTGATTTTTGTGGCCGTCATCATCTTCGGCCTGTTCTCCTTGACGCGCCTGCCCATCGACCAAATGCCGGAAATAGACCCGCCCTACATCACCGTGATGACCACTTACTCCGGCGCCAACGGCAGCGAAATAGAAACCAACATCACCAAGACCCTCGAGAACGCGCTGAACTCGGTGGACGGGCTCAAAAACCTCACCAGCCAATCGAAGGACAACCTATCGATCATCACGATGGAGTTTGAATGGGGAACCAACCTGGACGAAAGCCTCAACGACATTCGTTCATACGTGGACTTGGTGTACGACAACTTACCCGACGGCGTGTCGCGCCCCACCATTCTCAAGCTAAACAGCAGCGCCATGCCCATCCTCATGTATGGCTTTACCGCCAAAGAGAGTTACCCAGGGCTAAACAAAATACTGGAAGACAAAGTCACCAACGAACTGAACCGCATCGACGGCATAGGCAACCTCACCGTTAGTGGCGCGCCAGAACGCTACATTTACATCGACCTTGACCCACGCCAACTGGACGCTTACAACCTCACCGTTGAGCAGGTAGGCAACGCCATCAGCACCAACAACCTTGACCTTGCCAGTGGCACGTTGAAGATGGGCAAAGAGCAATACCAAATGCGCGTAAAGGGCGAATACGAAAGCAGTGATGAAATTTCCAGTATCCCCGTGGCCACCTACGCCGGCAAGCAGATTTTCGTGCGCGACTTGGCCACGGTGCGCGACACCATCAAGGACCTCTCGCTCGACGAAAAAATCAACGGAGTGGACGGCGCGCGCCTCATCATCTCCAAGGCCTCTGGCGCCAACACGGTGCAAATAGCCCGCCAAGTGAAAGCCAAGATGAAGCAAATCCAAAAGACGCTGCCGCCCGACATCGAAGTCACCATGATTAGCGACAACTCCGAAACCATCGTTAACGCCATCAGTGGCCTCTCGGACAGCATCTTTTACGCCTTGCTCTTCGTAGTGCTCGTTGTATTTATTTTCCTCGGCGACTGGCGCAGCACCGTCATCATTGGCCTCACCATCCCCATTTCGCTGGTCACCGCCTTCATCTACTTGCTCATTGCCGATAGCAGTTTGAACATTATTTCGCTCGCCTCGCTCACCATAGCCATCGGCATGGTGGTGGACGACGCCAGTGTGGTGCGTGAGAACGTACCAAAACACGTCGAACGCGGCGAAAGCTCACGGGAAGCGGCTATCTACGGCACCAACGAGGTGTGGACATCGGTCATAGCCACCACCCTCGTACTCGTCGTCGTCTTTCTGCCACTCACCATGTTGCCCGGTATGGCTGGCATCTTCTTCAAGGAAATGGGGTGGATCATCACAATCGTGGTGTGCATTTCCACTACCACTGCCATCTCGCTCACCCCCATGCTGGCCAGCCGCATGCTCAAGGCCAAGAAATTCTACATAAACAAAGAAGAGGAGCGAAAAGCCAAGGAAAAACACGACAAAAAGAAGTTCTCCTTCGACAAGACCTTTGGCAAATGGTTCAACGCCATTGAGGCAGGCTATGCTAACGTGCTGCGCTGGAGCCTAAAGCACAAAATCCTCGTCCTCGTCTCTGCCCTCGTGCTCTTTGTGGTCAGCATGCTGCCCATGATGACGGGAAAGATAGGAATGGACTTCATTCGCAACCAAGACAGTGGCGAACTCTCCATGAACATCGACCTTCAACGCGGTACGCGCATAGAAGAAACCCTCAAAACAGCGCGCGCCATAGAAGCCGAGATGAAGGAGCAAATCCCCGAAATGCTCGTCCTCTCCACCAGCGCCGGATCCAACGACAACGCCGGCATGGCGACGCTGTTCAACAGCACCACCAACAACAAGATTAGCATGCGCCTACGCTGCAACAAAAAAAGCGAACGCAAGCGCACCATAGAAGAAATAGCGGAAAACGCGCGGCAAATCGTCGCCAAGCACCCAGAAGTCATCAACTACCAAGTCTCCAGCGGCGGCATGATGAGCAACAACAGCCTTGCCGTAGAGGTGTATGGATACGACTTTGACGAAACCAACAAGGTTGCCGCCGAACTGAAGCGCCGCATCGAAAAGAATATTCCTGGCGCGCGCGATGCCAACATCAGCCGCGACGAAGACCGCGCAGAACTGAAAATCACCCTCGACAAGCAAAAACTGGCCTTGCACGGACTCAACGCCAGCACCGTAAGCATGTATGTGCGCAACCGCGTGAACGGCATGATGGCAGGCTACCTCAAAGAAGACGGTGACGAATACAACATCGTGGTGCGTCTCAAGGAGGAATACCGCAACAGCATCACCGACATCGAGGAGATATCCCTCATGGGAACTAATGGCAAACTGGTGAAACTGAAAGAGGTCGCCAACATTGAGGAATATTGGTGCCCGCCTTCCATTGAACACAAGAACCGTCAACGCTATCTCACCATCAGCGTGTCGCCCTTCAACACCTCGTTGGCCGACCTCGCAAAGGAGGTACAGAAACAACTGGACGAGATACATCTGCCACAAGGCATACACGTCTCTGTGGCAGGCAGCTACGAGGATCAGCAGAAAACGTTTAAGGACCTTGGCGCCTTGGCGCTGCTCATCATACTGCTCGTCTACGTGGTGATGGCATCGCAGTTCGAAAGTTTCTCCAAGCCTTTCATCAACCTGTTCTCCATACCCTTTGCGCTCACTGGCGTAGTATGGGCACTGCAAATCACTGGCAGCAATCTTGACATGATTGGGGCCCTCGGCATCGTGCTGCTAATAGGCATCGTGGTGAAGAACGGCATCGTGCTGGTGGACTACATCAACCTCATGCGCGAACGCGGCATAGAGTTGAACGAGGCTATAGCCCTCAGCGGACGTAGCCGGCTGCGCCCCGTGATGATGACCGCCTTCACCACCATACTGGGCATGATACCCATGGCCACCAGCAAGGCAGAAGGCAGCGAGATATGGGTCACGATGGGCATCGTGGTCATCGGCGGCCTCTTGGTCTCCACCATCATCACCCTCGTCATCGTGCCAGTGCTCTACGCCGTGTTCGAGCGCAAGAGCGATGCCGATCGCAAGGCGCGCATGGAAAAGGACTTTGTATTCATGCAGATTGACGTCAGCGACGAAGAAAACAATAACCAAAAAGAGGAAAACAAATGAAATCCGTAATGATAATATACAACCAGGCAAATACGGAGCGCGTGGAATACATGCTTGACAAACTTAACGTCCGCGGTTTCACCTTTTGGGAAAACGTGCAGGGTCGTGGATCCTCCACTGGCGTGCCCCATCGTGGCACGCACACCTGGCCCGAAATGAACAACGCCCTCATGACAGTAATCCCCGACGACCAAGTGGAACCCCTCCTCCACGCCGTCCGACAGTTGGATCGCCGCAACGAGGAGGTGGGCGTAAAGGCCTTCGTATGGGCCATCGAGCAAGTGGTCTAAGGCAGACCAACACCCCCACCCGAACGAAAAGAAAGGCGAATGCGCACGCATTCGCCTTTCTTTTCGTTCGGGTGGGTTTCGCAGGTGGCTGAACGGACACAGACTCTTGGCCTATTGGTCTTGCAGGCATTGACAAGAAACCCACCTGCTTGTGCTCAACTTGCGGGTGGCGCAAGCATCCCCTTTGCGCACTCATTGCCTTACCAAGCAGATGCTTGCCCTTTCCGCTTTTCTTCAGAATTTGACGCCATAGTTCAACATTATCTGTCGCCCAAAGAGAATGTCGTTGCTGTTTTTCAGGAGAGCGACAGGCGCATCGTATTTACCCCCTCCTATGAATGATATTGGCACAAAGCCGCCAGAAAGCCCAATGAACGAATAGTCGGTGACGTTGTATACCAACCCTACCTCAAACTTCGCCGCCAGCCCTTTGCGATTGACGGTCTTGTTGTTTCCACTTGCAACATAGTCGTTGCTTAACCACGCAGCCCCAACGCCACAACCATACCACACATCAACCCGACCTGCGAGTGGAACGAACTGCTTTGCATATAACAATGCCATAATACTGCCGAAATCCTCTTCGTACAGCGACAATGGGGCGTACATTAGATCCGTGCGTGCTGCGGAACCCTCGACGGAGACTCCATAATACCGTGCTTTTTCCGCACCTTTGATGCCAAAAAAACACGAAACCGATGGCATGGAGTAACTTTCCGTGATATCCTCAAAAGCCGATACGGCCGATTTGTTGATACTGGTGACAGAACCCAAATCCAGGGCCAACACAAGGCGGCGCTGGTCGGAAGACCGTTGTGCCACAACATTTCCTGCCATGACGATGCAGAAAATTAGAAATAAGTACTTTTTCATAATATTCTCCTATTTATTATACCGTGTATACTGTGCATTGTGGTGCTGTATGTTTTTGCAACATTGTTGTCTATCATACAGTAAAGCCTGTTGATACATTTTTATATGCGTAGACCAACTACTTTATACCTTGATAGGTAAAGACGGGGACAGGGGTTTGTCAACCTGGGAAGTTAACTACCCTTTCCTTGATTCGATACCTCTCTATTCGCCCCGACACAACGGCACACCTGTTTTTGTGCGGGGCTTCTTTGTATGAGCTTCATAATTTTTGATTTTTACAAAACAGGACATTCAACGGTGAAGTCCATGGAATCACTTTTCATTACCCCTTGTGTCTTTTTTCGTGTTGGGCGGGCGGAGGAAACGTTGCCACGCCACACACGATGTGGACGTTTCTTCGCTGCGCTTTTCAGCGCAGGGAGAAAACGATGTTGCTTGTGTTCTTTATTATTTCATAGAGCCTCCTTTCTTTTGTTTTTTGGTTCTTAAAATAGCTTAAAAAATATTTTTATTGACTGCATACCAATGCATTATATCATTCATTCACCTTGTAAACTTCGCCACAAATATATGAAAAAAAAATACATACACATTTTTTTTTGTTAAAAATTGCATATTCACGGGTTTTCTCCACTGGAAACGGGGGCTGTGGCACAGCACCACATGACCTAATCGCCTTTACAGCGGTGCACGGCGACAAGGCTATGCACAGGCGCGGCGCTATTGATACCGAGCCTTGCGCAGCAGCGCAATGCGAATGGGCACGCTGATAGTATCCCTGATGCGTTTTCCTTTCTTCGTATCTTTCATGGCTCGTTCTCATCGTTTCGTTTCTTGTTCCATAGCAGGGGTGGCTTCCATACCCTCTCTCATACAGGTTTATGGTCTCTCGGAGGTTGGCCTCGGGCGAGGCCGTAGGAGATACGTACAGCCACAGCCCACCACACTCTAAAAATGAGACGGTCGTAGTACAGCGGCACGCCGCCATGCATTATGTCAGGCTTAGGCAGGGGTGGCAAGGGTGTGGAACGCGGCTTGCGAATGCCGAGGCAGGGGTGAATGTGCTGTCGAGTGCTGGTAGAGTGCTGGCATGGTGCCGGCATGGTGCCGGATAAGTGTTGCTCAAGGCATGAAGCATCCAGCAGACAGACAAATTAGCGCAGATGGCAAAACGAGCGAGTTCTCCTCGTCAAAACTTGCTTTCAATGTATCGAAAGACACTGTATCACCTTAATAAAAATAATCCACTGCTCATTGAAAAATAAGGTTCAAAAGCAAATGGACGGTAATGATTCTATATGATTAACAACAAGCCCGTCACAAATATTTTTTTCAACGGGAGACACTCTTCTATGACGCCCTCCCCCACCTTGAAGAGGCTTAATAGGACACAGGGGAATCTTGTGGCAGACTTCCACAAAATAAGGGTAAGGAATAGTATACAACAACAGCACCCCCGGTAATGCTACCGGCGGCGCCATTGTTTATTTTATGGTGTGCTACCTTGGGCGAAACTAAATGTTTTCGGCCCAGGTGATATACTTGTCTATCTCGCGGTACTCGGTGCTTTCTGGGTATTGTGACTTGATTTGCTGGAAAGCCTTCTTTGCCTTATCGCCGTTACCGTCCATGAGGTGAATCATGCCAGCCTTGAAGAGCGCGTAAGGCGTGGTGATGAAGTTGTCATCCATCTTAGCGGCTTTTTCATAGCAGCCGAGAGCCTTTCCATTGTTTCCCAAGTCGCATTCCGCATCTCCCTCTGCAATAAGGGCGAGTATGGGGGTGAAGGTGTCCTTGCCTTTGTATCGTTTCAGTTCCTTTGCTGCGTTCTCGTACTGTCCCATCTGCAGATAGCACAAGCCGGCGCAATATCTGGCGCGGCGGCCAGCCTTCGTTCTGCCATAACGGTCGGCCACCTCAAGGAAACCAGCATGCTTGTCGTTGCCGTTGAGGGCCAAGTCGAATTGGCTGTTGGCAAAATATTGCTCGGCAGCAAAAACAGCCTCGTTGGCTTTTTCTTCTCGAGGCTGCATGACGAAGCGCTTGACGCCAAAGAAAGCCAAAATGACTACCAAAATGGCCACAATCACGATAATTATCGCCTTCTTGTTCTTTTCGACGAACGCACCGATTTTTACACCAAAATCTTCGGCTTCAGTAGTTTTAGGTAGGTTTTCGTTTTCCATTTTACGTAATATATTCTCTTTTTTAGGTTTGCAAAGGTACTCATTTTTTTCGACATGGCAGTTTTTTTTCACATTCTGCCGTTTTTTCTTCGGCGCGCCATCGGGTGGAAACTTTTTTGTTAATTTTTTCACAAAAACACTTCAAGTTGGTTTTTTTTTCTTATCTTTGCATTTAAATAGAATATCATATTAAATTATGGATACGAGTACTAAGTACATGGGTTTGAACGTAAAAAGCCCCATCGTGGCTGGAAGTTGCGGACTCACAAATAGCGTGGCAGACCTGGAAAAGTTACAGGAAGCCGGCGCAGGCGCCGTGGTGTTGAAGAGCATCTTTGAGGAGCAAATCATCTTCGACATCAAGAAGAACGCAAGCCAAATGGCTCCCGTGGAGAACTATGGCGAAAGCTACGAATACATTGCAGCCCACGTGGCGGCAGACAGCATGAGCCATTTCTTCAACCTGGTGCGCGATGCCCGCAAGATATTGAGCATCCCCATCGTAGGTAGCATCAACTGCTACAGTTTCGAGAACTGGCTGAACTATGCCAAGCGCTTCCAAGACGCGGGATGCGATGCCATGGAGTTGAACATGGCCGTTCTGCCTTACGACCCCGCCACAAGCACGGAAGACGTGGAACGCCTTTTCACGGACGTCATCACAACCTTGAAAAAAGTAATCACCGTGCCCATCTCCATCAAAGTGGGGCCGAACTTCACCGACATGGCCAAGTTCATGCAGCAGTTGAGTTGGATGGGCATTAACAACATCACCCTGTTCAACAAGTCGATGAACATCGACATCGACGTAGACAGCATGGAACTGAAACAGGCGTCCATATTAAGCGAGCCCAACGACATCTTCTACACGCTGCGCTGGGTGGCCATCTTAAGCAAATGCGTGCGCTGTGAATTGAGCGCTTCCACTGGCGTGTTCACCAGCAACGACGTGGTGAAGATGCTGCTGGCCGGTGCACAAACCGTGCAGGTGGTAACTGCGCTCTACCAAAACGGGCTGGAATACATACGCACCTTGAACGAAGGACTGAAAAAATGGATGGCCGACAAGGGATTTGCAAAAATAGAGGACTTCCGCGGCATGCTGGCCGTGAAGCCCAACGACGACGCAAGCATGTTCCTGCGCACCGAATTCATGAAATATTTTGCCAAAATAGTCTAACAAATGGCTTAATTGCGTTTAGTGTTCATGGAAATAACGCGGCTTTTTGACCTACTTCCCCATCGCTGGGAACAGCAGCCCGAGCGTCCCGTCTTTGCTATGAAGAACGGGGAGTGGCGCAATGTGGACATCAACGAATACATAGAAAAAAGCAATTGGGTCAGTTACGCACTTATGGCCATGGGACTGAAACGCGACGACAAAATTGCCATCATCGCCTCCAACCGTCCCGAATGGAACTATGTGGACATGGGCTCACAACAAATAGGAGCCATCCTCGTTCCCCTATACCCGACTATAAGCACGGAAGACTATCACTACATCCTTGATAACTCCGACGCACAGTGTATTGTACTGGAAAGCGTGGAAACTCTCCACCGCATAGCCTCCGTGCTGCCGCTGCTGCCCAAGATAAAGAACATCGTCCTCATCAGGCCTGGCTCCGACCTGCCACGTCTGGAAAGTTGCGATGCCGCCTTGTGCTCCTTCGAGGACTTCTTGAAAGAAGGGGCGTCACACCCACAGCCCGAAGCCTTGGAACAAGCCAAAGGAGGCATAGGCACGCATGACGTGGCCACGATAATATACACTAGCGGCTCCATGGGATTTCCTAAGGGAGTGATGCTGACGCACGCAAACATTATCACTAACCTCAACGGGTTGAAAATGACACCGCTACCCTACTTCAGCCGCGCTTTGAGTTTCCTGCCCCTCTGCCACATATATGAACGCATGATGGGCTACCTATACCAATTGCTTTGCTACACCATCTACTATCCCGAAAGCCTTGCCACGGTGCAGGCCGACATGCAAGTAGCGAGGCCGCACATGATGACCGCCGTGCCGAGGTTCATTGAGAAAGTGTATGACGGCATCTATCGCAAAGGCCACAAGATGCGCGGATTGAAGAAGAAAATATTCTATGATGCGCTGAAGTTGGGTGAAGAATACAACATCGAAGGCAACCCTTGGTGGTACAACCTGCGCCACGCCATTGCCGACAAACTGGTGTACAAAGAAATACGTAAGGCCTTCGGGGACAACCTAAAGATATTCGTTAGCGGAGGCAGCGCCGTGCAACCGCGCTTGAGCCGTTTCTTCAACGGCATCGGAATGAACATCTACGAAGGCTACGGCCTCACGGAGACAGCCCCCGTGGTGGCCGTGCACAGCCACATGCCAAACGGCAGAAAGAGCGGCACCGTGGGACTGCCGCTGCCCGGGACGGAAGTGAAGGTGCTACCAGAAACAAACGAAGTGGTGTGCCGTGGGCCGCACGTTATGGCAGGCTATTACAAAGCACCCGAGTTGACGTCGCAAGCCATAGACGCAGAGGGTTGGTTCCACACTGGCGACACTGGATATTTCACCGACAAGGGACAACTGGTGCTGACCGGCCGGATTAATACCGTCTTCAAAACCTCGATGGGCAAATTCGTCAACCCCGATGCCATCGAGGAGAAATTCAAAGAATCGCCATTCATACAGGACATGATTGTGGTGGGCGAAAACCAAAAGTTCGCCGCTGCCATCATCCTGCCCAACTTCAACACGTTGAAAGATTGGCAGGAGCGCCACAAAATATATTGCAACACCCGCAAACAAATGCTGGCAAACCAACAAACACAAGAACGCTTCAAGCGCGTGGTGGAGAAATACAACCAATTCTTTGGCACCACGGAGCAAATTAAACGATATACCCTCATAGATGACGAATGGACAGAGGCCAACGGATGTCTCACGCCGACACTGAAAATAAGGCGCGCCAACGTGATGGCACGCTGCCAGCAGGAAATAGACAACTTATATAAATAACCCTTTAATAAATAAGAACGTATGATTGACGAAAGAATGACCTCTTTTTTCCGCTTCACCGACCTGCGCGTCTATGGCAAGGCGCTTGCATACAGCAAATGGGTGATGGGATTGCTACAGGACCCTCGCAGCGAAGGAGAACGCTATTTGTTCAATGCCTTTTTTCGCTCGGCAAACGACATCGCACTGAACATAGCCGAAGGCTCGTCACGCACCAACACGCAATTTGAGCACTACCTGCGCATCTCAAAAAGCGCCGTGAGAGAATGCGTCACATACACTGAGATGTGTTACAACATGGGTCTGATGGGCGACATGGAACGCGACCAATCCCACGACCTGCTCATAGAACTGATGCGCATGATTGGCGCCCTCATCGTGAGCTTAAACCGGAACGGCGGCAGACGCAAAAGCGGTGACGAACACGGCGCACACGGCGACACGGACTCCTGCGAAGGCGGAGAAACTAACAACTTACTGCAAGACGACGAACCCTGCGACGAACGGCCTGCAGGAGATTTCAATTTTTAACCAAGACATCCTACTCATAACCTTTTGCTCAACATCGTGTACCCAAACCTATCCAAACTAAAACACACCGACACGGGCAACTTTTTCCTCATCGCAGGACCTTGCGTGATAGAGGACGAGGTTTCCCCCTTTGAAATAGCCGCGCAGTTGGTCGACATCACCGACCGACTGGGTCTACCCTTTGCCTTCAAAGCCAGTTACCGAAAAGCCAACCGCAGCCGCGGAGACTCGTTCACTGGAATCGGCGACTGGGAGGGACTGGACATTCTGAAACACATAGGCGAACGATTCGACGTGCCCGTAGTAACGGACATACACAGCGAGACCGAAGCCGCTACGGCAGCCATGTATGTAGACGTGCTGCAAATACCCGCTTTCCTTTGCCGGCAAACCTCGCTGCTGGCGGCAGCGGCGGAAACAGGCAAGGTGGTCAACATCAAGAAAGGGCAGTTCTTGGCCCCGCAGGCCATGACGCACGCCATTGAAAAGGTACGCAACCATGGGGGCGATAACGGCAGAATCATGCTCACCGAGCGCGGCACCACTTTTGGCTATCAAGACCTGGTGGTGGACTTCCGTGGCGTAACGGAGATGAAGAACAACGAGGTGCCCGTAATAGTGGACATCACCCATTCGCTGCAAAAACCAAACCAACCAGAAGGCATCGCAGGAGGCGACCCCTCCATGATAGAAACCATCGGGCGCGCCGCCGTAGCGATATGCGCGGACGGCATCTTTTTGGAGACACACCCTGACTGTGCACATGCAAAGAGCGACGGAGCAAACATGCTGCCCCTCGACAAAGTGGAACCTCTTCTGAAAAAACTCATTGCGATACATAATACCGCAAAAAATCTTTAACAATGGAACTCAATCTCACAAAACCCATCGTATTCTTTGACTTGGAAACCACTGGCGTGCAGGTAGGACATGACCACATCGTACAAATTGGCCTTCTCAAAGTGATGCCTAACGGCAGCACGGAAAAACGCACCTTGCTGGTTCGCCCAGCCGACAAAGACGGCAACACACTACCTATCCCTCCCGAAACCACAGCCATACACCACATCTCGGACGAAATGGTGAAACACGAGAAATCATTCCGCGAATTGGCGCCCAGTTTGGCGGAATTCATCGGCGACTCCGATTTGGCTGGTTACAACAGTAACAAATTCGACGTGCCCCTTTTGTTGGAAGAATTCCTGCGGGCAGACCATCCCTTCAGCCTCGAAGGGCGACGCCTGGTGGACGTCCAAAACATATTCCACAAAATGGAGCAGCGCACACTGAAAGCGGCATACAATTTCTATTGCGGACGCACCTTGGAAAATGCACACAGTGCCGAAGCCGACACCATTGCCACCTATGAAGTGTTGAAAGCGCAATTGGAACGGTACAATGGCGCGGAATACGAGGACAGGGACGGCAATGTCTCCCATCCCATTGTGAACGACATCGACGCATTGGCCGCTTTTACAGGCAACT
>JAXFQM010000022.1:0-5156 GCA_034178965.1 Bacteroidales bacterium
TGCATATTCCGTGGGCGAATTGCCCAACATGGCACCCTCCACTTTCATTCCGCCACGCTCGGCTGCCACAAGGTATCCTTTCTCACGATAGCCTTCCAATTCTTCCAGCGTTGTCAGCGGGGTCACTTCCTGCGCTCCAGCGACGAACATGGAACATAATGCGGTCGTAGCGCGCAGCACGTCAACAGCCACTGCCGTACATGGTTGTTGTAACTGGCGGCCATCGTATAGCGAGGGACTCAAGATTACCTCTATTTTCATCCGTTTTTTAACAAGTGTTAATGAATGTGTTTGGATTCTTTAGGTAGATAATAAGAGATTGTAGTAGGTTATCTTTTTCGGACGCAAATTATTGCTGTCGAACTTAATTTCTCTAATTATGAAGATGACTTCTCACCATTCATAACTTGATTGCCAAAGTATTTTGGCGGATGCAATAAATGTTGTATGGAGACTTAAAGGATTATTCGTAAATGCATGCCATACGTAAGGAAAAAAATGAAATGATTATCAAACGTGTGAAAATGCACGTTGTGTCAAAAAATCAATCATCTCAAAATACATCGCCTATGCCCATTACTTCGCTACGCACCCCCACGTATCCGCATTTGTTTGTTCCAAAACGCCTGGCAACCCGCATTATGCTTGGCCCCTTTATCATGTTTGGTCTTCACCAAAGATAAACAACAACTTGTATGTTTGAAAAAAAGAAACGGCAGCTTGTAAGCCGGGTTCTGTGCCCTCCCCTGCTGGGGACAACCTCTATCATCTATCTCGAATTGCAGTCGCCTGCAACCTCTATCAGCCTACCCATCGGCAACGGACGAGCCTATCCTACAACTGCCGACCTATTTGGCCTTTCAACCCATAAGGCTTGCCATCGCGGGGCATCACTGCCCCACGTCGTGAGCTCTTACCTCGCGTTTTCACCCTTACCGGCTGGCGCCGGCGGTTTGTTTTCTGTGGCGCTTGCTGTGGTGCAACGCTTACGCGTTGCATCCCTTCCCGTTAGGAAGTATGGCGGCTCTTGTTGCCCGGACTTTCCTCTTGCAAATCATGTCTGCAAGCGATAGAGCCGCTGCCGTTTTTCTCTTTAATAATGCCCTACGGCAAATGGGCTCTTCCTATTTTCAAGTTCGCTGCCATTTGCCGTAGGATATTATTCCTTATTCTTTCTCTCAAAATTATTTTTCCAACATGGTCGCGCGCGCTTCAGCGGCTTTGGCTTCCTCAATCATCTCTAAACGCGCATACACTGTTCCCAAACTTTTGAGACAAGTGTGCAAATTGGCTTTTTGCCGTTCTTGCTGTTCGGCGGGCAAAGCGTCAATATAGGCTATAGCGGCCTCGAAGTAGGGCACTGACGTACGGAAATATTCTTTAGCCTCGTTGTTCAATTTGTCATATAGGCCCGTTTCATCGTCAAGAGGCACATTACCAGCCTCCTCAATTTTGTCTGCTGCACGGTTGAAGTTCATGGCTGCCAGTCCATAATTGGCAGCGTAATGTTTGGGATTTATGGAAAGGGCCTCCTTGTATTTAGCTTCAGCGCCAGTATAGTCCTTTGCCTGTTCGTAAAACCCTGCCGCAATACACAAGACATCTACTTTCTTCGCAGGCTCCGATGCCACCTTTTCCACTGCCTTGTTCATAATTTCCACGCCTTTTTCAGGGTTGCCATTCATGAGATATGCCGTGGCCATCAAGGCATCAGCTTGATAGTCGTCAGGGTAGTTTCGAGAGAAACTGCGTGCTATTTTCATGGCGTTGATGGTGTCATTCTCTTTCACATAAAGTTGAAACATGCTTTCATACACCGTTTTAGCATCAAAGTTATTCTTGTTGGGTTTGCTCTTGGTGAGGGGTAGGAAATACTTCTTCATGGCCTCGTTATTACCCAAACTCCGGGCGCACTGTCCTGCCAAGTAGTAACTGGAGACTGCCAAGTCACTATTGCCGACCACGTTGCTAAGTTGTATAGCAGTGTCGCACAATGCCATGGCATAGGCATAGTTGGGAGTTTTGTTTTTATCGTTTATCTCCCCGACAGCCATATTATAATATGTGTTGCTCACATAGGCGAAGAACGGCGTAATTTTGCTTGTATACTCGCCTTTTGTGTCGAACTGGTGCCAAGCTATCAGTGCATTGTATGCCTTACGGTACCAATCCGGCGCTATCTCCTTCAATTCGCGGCCTTTTTTGGTGTTCTGCGAAATTTCGTCGCCTATCTTACAATAAATTAAGGTCGCATAGAACCAGGTCTGGCCTACTTCCTTGGTTTGCTCGTGCTGGCAAGCCTCGTCTATATAGCCTTTCGCTTTTTTTAGATAGCCTCTGTTTTGGGCCTCATAGGCACTGCTCAAGTTGAGGGATTGCGCCGCGGCGACGAAACCCAAGGAAACAAAAGCAAGGATTACAGTGATTTTTTTCATGGTTGTTATTGCTTTTAATCGTTTTTTTCAGCTTTATTACTTTCGTGAAAGAATGGACTATTTTCTTTTACCCGTCTCTTCGCTTTTTAGAATTTTTATGCCTCCGTAATCATTTTTTCGTCTTGCGAATTGTTATCACCACCTTCCGTGGTTCCTGATATCTCAGTCTCCTCATCAGAATCTGTGTCCACTTTGGTCACGCTAGCAATACTATCTTTGCTGCGCAGGTTGATGAGTTTCACCCCCTGTGTGGCGCGCCCCTGCACACGCAGGTCTCGCACATGAATGCGAATGGTGATGCCACTTCGGTTTATTATCATCAAATCGTTGTCGTCGGACACGTTGCATATGGCAATCAACAATCCCGTTTTGTCTGTCAGTTGCATGGTTTTCACACCTTTTCCGCCTCGGTGCGTGACGCGGTAGACATATTCACCATCATCATCCTTCAACTTGCTGCACTTGCCATATCCGTTTTCGGACACTACCAATATTTTCTCGTCTGGGTCGCTAACACATAGCATGCCTATCAGTTCGTCATCAGAGCCTTGTAGTTCTATTCCCTTCACTCCGCTGGTATTGCGTCCCATAGCACGGAACTCGAACTCTGGGCAAAGAACCGCCTTGCCATAACGCGTGGCCAACAACAGATGACTGGTACCGTCAGTGAGGCGTGCGCCCAGCAATTCGTCGTTGTCGCGAATGTCTACGGCGATAATGCCTCGCTGCATGGGTCTCGAGTATGCCCTCAACGGCGTCTTCTTCACAATGCCGTTCTTGGTGCACATCACAATATAGTGTTTGTCCAAATAGTCGTCATCGTTCAGGTTTTCCACGTTCACATAGGCTTTCACCTTATCGCCTGGTTCTATGTTGATAAGGTTCATGATAGCCCGTCCCTTGCTGCTCTTTTCCCCTTCTGGGATTTCGAAAGCGCGCTTCCAGTAGCACTTTCCTTTCTCGGTAAAGAAAAGGATATAGTTGTGGTTTGTTGCCATGAAGATATGTTCCACAAAATCTTCGTTCCTTGTCCCCGTTCCTTTGCTTCCCACTCCGCCCCGAGTCTGCGCACGGTATTCGGATAGCAGCGTACGTTTAATGTAACCCATGTGACTAATCGTGATGACCACTGTGTCGTTGGGCACGATATCTTCCACTCGGAAACCGCGCGCGTGATACTCTATCGACGTGCGGCGTTCGTCGCCATACTTGTCGCGAATTTCTTGCATTTCGTCCTTAATGACGCTCATCAGCACCTTACGGTCTCCCAAGATTTCTTTGCAACGCGTTATAAAGCGTTGCTTCTCGTCATATTCTTCTTGCAACTTTTGACGTTCCAACCCTGTTAACTGTCTCAAACGCATCTCCACAATGGCTTGCGCCTGTATGTCGTCGAAGCCAAACTGGCCAATAAGCCCCTGCTTGGCGGCATCTACCGTTTCACTGGCACGGATTAACGCTATCACTTCGTCAATAATGTCAATAGCTTTTAAAAAGCCTTGCAATATGTGTGCTCTTTCCTGCGCTTTGGCCATGTCGTAACGCGTGCGGCGCGTGACAACCTCTTCACGATGTTCTACGAAGTTTTTTACCAAATCTTTTAGGTTCAGTTGCTTCGGGCGCCCTTTAACAATACACACGTTATTTACTGCAAAACTGCTTTGCAGTTCGCTCGTTTGATACAGTTTATTCAGCACCACATTGGGCACCGCGTCGTTCCGCAGCACATACACCACCCTAATGCCTTCCTTGTTACTTTCGTCACGAATGTCCGTAATTCCTGTAATCTTCTCGTCTTTCACCAATTGCCCTTGGTGCTTGCGCATCTCCTGCTTATTTACGTTGAAAGGTACACTGGTTGCCACAATGAGGTTACGACCCTTACTGTCTTCTTCTATGGCCGTGTTTGCTCTCACCACGATGGTACCTCGTCCCGTTTCATAAGCCTCTTTCACACCATCGTAGCCATAGATGATGCCTCCCAACGGGAAGTCAGGAGCCTTAATATATTGCATCAGTTCTTCCACCGTGATGTCTGGGTTGTCCACAAAAGCCATGCAGCCATCCATCACTTCACGCAAGTTGTGCGTGGGCATGTTTGTTGCCATTCCCACCGCAATGCCGTTGCTGCCGTTGAGCAGTAGGTTGGGCAGCCGCGTGGGCAGTGCCACTGGCTCTTCATTTTCGTTGTCATAAGTGGGCACCATATCCACTGTGTCCTTGTCTATGTCTGCCAACATCTCGTTGGCAATCTTGTGCAGTTTAGCCTCGGTATACCGCATGGCTGCGGGGCTATCGCCGTCTATACTGCCAAAGTTGCCTTGTCCAAATATGAGGGGATAGCGCAGAGCCCAGTTCTGTGTCATATGGGCCAATGCGCCGTATATGGAACTGTCACCATGGGGGTGGTACTTACCCATCACATCACCCACTATGCGCGCGCTTTTTTTAGTAGGACCGCCATAAAGAATGCCGTTTTCGTTCATGCCGTATAAGATACGGCGTTGCACGGGCTTCAAACCATCTCGCACTTCTGGCAGAGCGCGGCTCACAATGACGCTCATGGCATAGTCGATATAGGCCGTTTTCATCTCGGTCTCTATGTCTACCTTTGTGATTTTTTCGTTCTCCGATATCATTAGTATTACCTATATTTTACTGTATAATAAAGCCTTATTGATTAGGGCCCGTTTTCCAATAAACATGCAAAGATAAGAAAAA
>JAXFQM010000117.1:0-3934 GCA_034178965.1 Bacteroidales bacterium
TTGGGGTCGCGGGTCCGAGTCCCGTTTTCCGCTCGCATTCTGATAAAGGCCAAGTGAAACAAATTGTTTCCTATGCCCAGGTGGCGGAATTGGTAGACGCGTACGTTTCAGGTGCGTATTTCGCAAGGAGTGCAGGTTCAAGTCCTGTTCCGGGCACCAAAGAAAGAGAGAGACCTTTTAGGGTCTCTCTCTTTCTTTGGTGCCGCCAATCCCTTGATGCTTCGCCACCAAGATTGGCATAAAAGGAGGGCTATCGTAGCAGATTATCCATCAATACGGCCGCCGCGATGGAGGCGTTGAGGCTTTCGGCCGTGCCACCCCTATTTGGGATGACTATGCGGTGTGAAACACGAGATGCCACCTCGGGACTTATACCACGGCTCTCGTTGCCTATCACCAGCACGGGCGGCTTTTCCCCGTCGCGCGTGGCAACGCGCTTCACGTCCTCTCCGTCAAGCATTGCGCCCAACACGCGGTGTCCATTCCGAAGAAATTCGTCCAAAAGGGGCACAAGAGGTGTGTAGTGCAGGCGAGTGCGCAGCAGACCGCCCATGGAAGCTTGCACTGCCTTGGGGTTGTAGCAGCATACGGTGTCGGGGCTGCAAAAGATGTGTCTCACTCCATACCAATCGGCCGTGCGGATGATGCTGCCCATGTTTCCCGGGTCCTGCAAGCGGTCCAGCGCCAACACCAAGCCCTCCTCTAGCGTCACTCTCCTATCGCCTTTCTTTTCCTTGGGGCGGCACAGCAACATCCACACCTTGTTTGGCGTTGTCATGCCGCTCAAGCGCTCCAAGGCGGCATCCGAAACCTCATAGACGGCATCCGACGTGGTGGTGCCATGGCATTCAAGCCAATCCGACGTGGCGGCAATGGCCCGAATGTGGAAGCCGGAAGCCAGCGCCTCCTCGCACATTTTCACTCCTTCCACCACAAACACACCTTCCTCATCGCATTGTTTTTGTTTGCGGTATCCACAGAGCTCCTTCAGTTGGTTTTTTGAAATCATGGTGCAAAAGTACACAAAAATAATGAGATGCACAAAAAAAACATTTTGCGGACCAACACGGCGCGATTTTTCCAAAAAAAAATTGCTCTCTCCTTGGCAAGGAACACAATTTGTACAATTGTTGAAAATTTATTTCGTTTAATATCAATGAAAAGAAAGCAAAAAAGAAGTTTTTTTTGCGCATGTCGGAAAAAGTTAGTACTTTTGCAATCGCTTTCGGCCCTTTGGGAGACACGTGGTGGTGGATTTGTGTCCCCGAAAGCCGAAAGCAACTTGGTGGGCGTAGTTCAGCCGGTTAGAGCGCCAGATTGTGGATCTGGAGGTCGTGGGTTCGAGTCCCACCTCCCACCCCAAGTAAAAACACAGCAGCCTTTTTGCTTTTCAGCAATATTCCCAAAAGCAATCATTTTCGCACGATGTTAGGAGTGGTTTTTCGTCACCAAGGGTATGAATAATCAGAAACAAACGCTACAGAGTCTCCTAAAATGGGCGAAACAAACACCCCATCGGGTGCCTTACGTTTCAACAGCCGCACAAGGCAAAGTCTGCAATCTTGGAATATCTCGGCGACCTTCTCACCACGCAAAGCTTTCTGAACGACCCTGCCCGCCTTTGCCAACGCCTTTCTTCGTCAAAAGACGCCGCTTTTGGGGTGGGCCACAAAATGTCTCAACTAACACCATGTAAGAACGGCTTGACAGGGGACATTGATAACTTCCCGCACAAATCAGATCGGAACAAAAAAATAATGAATAAACTATGATACTAAAGTGGCTATTTGACCGAAGCATTGCACTGATGGGTCTGTTGTTATTGTGGCCTGTATTAATTGTGGTAGCCATTATGGTGAAAATAAAGATGCCAGGAGGCCCTGCTTTCTTTGTGCAAAATCGCGTGGGCAAGGGAGGCAAGTCATTCAAATGCCACAAATTCAGAAGCATGACCGTAAAACATTCTGGCTCCACTGTATCCGTCGCGGGCGATAGCCGAATCACCCCTTTTGGGGCGACCCTTCGGCACTACAAATTGGATGAACTACCTGGACTTTGGGACGTATTGATTGGAAACATGTCTTTTGTCGGGCCTCGCCCAGATGTACCTGGATATGCAGACAAATTAGAAGGTGACGACCGCGATGTCCTAAAACTTCGTCCTGGTATCACGGGCCCCGCCACGCTCAAATACCGTTTAGAAGATGAAATGATTGCCCACTTCATTGCCGACGTAAGGAATGGCCAAGAAGAATTTGGGATAGGCGGAATGGGTACCACCCTCAAACGGTCTGATCTGCTCAAAGTCTTTCCCAACCTCAATACTATTTCCGACCAAGAGTTGGCCGTGTGGTACAACGACAATGTCATCTATCCCGACAAAGTGAGGTTGAACTGCTATTACTACCGAAACTACAGTTTCTTTTTAGACCTCAAAATAATCTTTGCCACCGTGTTTGGCTTTAAAGTCCATTTCGCAGGCGAAGAGGTGTGAAATAAAAGAACGGTATAGATAGCGCTGCTTTTTCGTAAACAAACGTTGGTGTCTGATAGCCTCCTCTCTTGAGATGATATTAGCATACACCAACGCTTTTTTCTTGTGCCATGCCATTCCAACTCGTTGGCGGTGTTTCATAATCTGATTGACAATCAGTGTTCGTAAAGAATCCCTAAAGTTTTAATGTATTACCATAATAATCATTTCAATAGATAAGAATTTAATAACAATTGCTTTCAGTTCCAATGCCCAGTTTGCCTTGGCGAGGAAATAGAACTCCATTTATTTCTTCCAACGGGCTATTCCAATAGCACTCAAATACCTTCATCGCTTAGCTGCTCGCAGTCGCACTCTTCCTCGCTTTTCTAAGCCACACACAAAAGGTTTTTCGACAAGACGCATCTCCCTCCAAAAGAGGGCTCTCAAAGAAACACCGCTTGGCAAGGAAGTGTGGTATCGCCCTGCGCGGCAAGTGTCAGCCTTGGGACATTGAGCTTCGCCAAAACTCTGTACGTGAATTTTTTTCTCGTGTTTCATTTTTTTTGCGTACCTTTGCACTTTGAACACCCCTTGATAGAAACGAATATATCATTAAAACATAAAAACTTACATAAAAAGATGAAAAAGGCATTACGATTCTTGGTTGCGGTGGCTTTTGTGGCCGTGGCCAGCACAGGCGTCATGGCGCAAAAGACCTACAACTACCGCACGTTCCCCAACGACCCTCTCAACGTGAGAGAGTACACGCTGGATAACGGACTGAAGGTGTTTATGAGCGTATACAAAGACGCGCCGCGCGTGCAGACCTATATCGCCGTGCGCGCCGGCAGCAAGAACGACCCGCCCGAAACCACGGGCTTGGCACACTACTTGGAACACATCATGTTCAAGGGCAGCAGCAAGTTGGGCACCACAGATTGGGCCAAGGAAGGCCCCATCATCCAGAAGATCGAGGACCTTTTCGAGGCCTACCGCCTGTTCGATGACAGCGCTATGCGCGCCGTCATCTACCACAAGATAGATAGTCTCTCTTACGAAGCCTCAAAGTTGGCCGTGGCAAACGAATATGACAAGGCCATGAGCCATATCGGCAGCCAAGGCACAAACGCTTTCACCAGCAACGACTACACCATGTATGTGGAGAACATACCCAGCAACCAGATAGAAACCTGGTGCGAACTACAGGCCGACCGTTTCCAAAACCTTGTGCTGCGCCTCTTCCATACCGAACTAGAGACCATCTACGAAGAAAAGAACATGAGCCTCACCAAGGACGGACGTCGCGTGAACGAGACCATGCTGGCCGCCTTGCTGCCCCACCACCCCTATGGCGCGCAGACCACGCTGGGCACTCAAGAACATCTGAAAAACCCCTCCATGCGCAACATTAGGAACTTCGTGAAGACCTACTACGTGCCCAACAACATGTGCATTGCC
>JAXFQM010000128.1:0-5347 GCA_034178965.1 Bacteroidales bacterium
AGGCACGTCGGTGAAACCGTCGCCCAAGTATATCATGTGGTTGAATGGAACGGGACGCTCGTTGTCGGGGACAAACTTGTTAATATCGCTGTTGTCGCTAATCTTGCTTACACCTTTATTTATCATCCACAGGAATTGCACCTTGGCAGTGAAGTCCACCGCCACGGCAGGCCAATAGGCGGCTCCGTTTTCATCGTAGAGGAAAGTGCTAGCGAAGATTTGCTTGAAGTATTTTGCTATGGTGGTGCCTTCCACCATCTCCTTCAATCCCGAGGAGATAATGTAGTGTTCGATATTAAGGTCCTCCTTCTCGCCGAATTTGTTGATTAGATCGAACCACTCGGCAACTCCCTTGTAGTATTCTACCCTATGTCCATACTTTTGGAAAGTACCGCGAATGATGGGTTTCCTTGCGGCGCGGCTTTTCTCAAGTATCAGTTGCATGCCACAAAGGAGACTGCTGGCGTTGTTGCGCAAGGCATCCTCGTCATTTTGGCGCCAAAACTCCTCCTTGTCTTTTATTCCCACCTCTTCGAGGAAATCATATTCCTGCATGTTGCCAGGTGACAATGTGCCGTCGAAATCGTAGATGAGGGCAATGGTTGGTTTTTTTTCGGTCATGGTGTTTTTTGCGATGGCGTTGTTTTTTGTTTAATTATTTTTGAGGGTAATTGTCGCGCTTTTTTGCCATTCGATGAGGGCCTTGCGAAACGTCTGGTATGTCTTGCCGTTGATGGTTGTGTTCTTGTAGATCTTGAAGATGCGGGTTGCATACAATAAGTCGCCACGCTGTTCAAGCCTGATGTGCATGCTCCAAAGCGGGCTTCCATCGGCTTGTTTCATCTCAAGTCTCTTGTCATAGGGTTTGGTGACGAGTTTGCTTCCATGTGGAAGGGTAATGACGTATGGCAGGTTGCACTCGGCTTCGCGAATTGCCAACGGAGCATTCCTGTTGGACAGCAACTGCCTGGCATCGAATCCCATGTCTCGCTGCACCAACGTGGTTTGACTATAACCGTTGCCCAACTCTTTTCCATTCCACTGTAGTTGTGCAGACAGGTACATGTTTTTCTGCAACTTGGCGTCTGTGGCCTTAATGTTATTCTTCGTTGTGGCCGACACCTTGTATTCATGCCCCTTAACGGAAACTTTCACCTTGAAATCGCCGTCTTCCGTAGTGACTTGCGGCTCGAAACCTATTTCGCGAAGCAAAGCGCAAAGTAGTTGGGTCTTGTCTGCCAGGGTGCCACAGTTGCTGAGCCACGTGACGGAAGCGGGAGACACCGCAAAATCAAGAGCCTCGGGCGAGATGTCGTTTGTGGCAACATTCTCCGCCACATAGTTCGCCACTGCGTTGAGGTAATCTATTTCATCGTTTTCAAAAATCAAAGCGAGCGTTTCCTTGGCTTCAGGCACCTTGTCGGTAGTGTCGAAAACAAACCATTTGTCGCGGCGTCCATTGCCCAGGGTAATGAAGGGATAAAGTTCGTTGTCGCTTGGGAGATAGAATTCCTCATATTTTTGTGGTATTTTTGTGGCTACAAACTTCACGGAGGTGCAGTCATCGCTTGTCTCTTCGCTAACTTTCACTTTAGAGAGGGAGGGGAGATGCTTGCTCCAAGCCACTCCGTATCCCTTGGGCTGTTTTAGTAGTACTTCATAACGGTCAATGGGGCAATCTTCGGCCAATGTTAGGTTGGCACTGATTTTGCCGCTTTTGCGATGTATAGTATAGTCGAGCACGATAGTGCAGCCATATTCCATTCCGGTGTGCACGATGACAAGTTCGCGCAACCCATTGTAGCGGTCGCAGTCTTCGCAGTTAGAGGGTAGTTGCCGCACGAAAGCGTTTTTGGGGGGATACACACGGCTTCCATCCTTGCGGAGGGTATAGCATTCGTTTATTGTCAGCGTCTCAAAGGCGGGATTGTAGACGACGAATGTCTCACCCTTGTCGGCATAGGCGGTAAGTGCGCGATTGCGCAATATGGTAAGTTCCTTGCGGAAATTATAATCCACCGAGCCGTCCACATTCACAGTGTAGCCATGCCGGATGAGACGGTAAACAGCATCGGGTTCCTCTTTCTTTGCCTGCGCAGAAAAGGCCAATAGCAGCGTAGTTATTACGATGAAATATTTCTTCATGGTGTATGTCCTGGTTTGTTGGCGCAATTATCAAGGTTGTTTTTTCATTCGCCTTGTCATTTGGTTAGCACTACCGGGGTGCTTTGGAGGGTTTTCTGGTTCTGCACCACTGCGCGGAACGCAGGCCAATCTTCGGGCAGGTAGATGCGTTTGTTCAGCATGGCATTCTCGCCGAAGAAAAGCGTCTTGCCTCCTTCCGTTAAGTTGTATTGGCAACCAAAGTTGGCTGCCGCATGCACCACACCCCTTACCTCGCCAGTGAAAGCAAGGCGTTTGTAGTTGTCTGGCAAAGCAATCTCCTCGCTAACCTCTATCAAGCGGCTGCATCGGTCAGCAAAGGGATATTTGCGTGACTGCACGTCGGTGTTGAAGCCCAGATGGCTCATGGCACCCGCGTAGGGCAGGCGAGCCAATAGGGGCGTGAAGACCAAGGCATCGCCGTCCACTGTGGCATAGCCTGGTATTTTGTATTTATAGGTGATGCTAACAGGTTGCATTAAATAGGCATCGGGGTCGGTATACTTTACGTTGACGATTTCGGCGCGCGGATCTATCTTGGTGAGTTCGCGTTCCAGATTGCCTTGCCATTCGCTCATGCGTCCGCCAAAGACCAATTGTCTCACAGCCTGGTCGCTTTGTCCCTCTGCGGTGATGGTGAATTCGCCCACAAGCGTGCCATTGACCAATATTTTACTCTTGCCTTTGAGTTTAATGTAATGATTTTCGGCTGGGGAAAGTGGCGTGTACATTAGGTCGGCGCCCTCTGGAAGTCCCATCAGGTAGCCTTGTTGTTGTTCAGCGCTGCTCCATAATTCTCGCACATTTGGCACCCACGTTGGGTCAAGCAACTCGTAGTTTCCGTTTCTGCGTCGTACCACACAGACACTGTGGTTGAATTGATCGGCAGGGATGCGTTCTATTCTTTCTCCCGCCATAGTCATGGCGGCATAGGCCTTAAAACCTGCGGCACGCAGCATGGTTACGAGCATGCCAGCCTTGTCCTTGCACACTCCGCAACGGTCTGTAAAGTTCATTTCCGCATTGTGCAACGTGTAGCCTTCACCTGGGCCCATGCTGATGCCAGCATAACGTATCTCATCGGCAACCCAGTGGGTGAGGATGCTGATGCTGTCTTGTTCTGTCTTGGCTGGCGCCAGCAATTCGGCTACCTTTTCTGCCACCTCCGGTGTGCTCTTGAAGCTACCATAGTCTTCGTTTACGCCATAGAACCAGCGGCTTTTGGCCTGCCAGTCTGGGCTGGTGGACAGCAGTAGTTTGCAACACACGTCATTTTTCGCCACCATGCGCGGCTCTGCGTCGTACATAGGAAAAATGTCTTTCTTTTGAAACACGTGGCGTGTGCTGTTTTCCTTAAGAGACAGCTGTGTGTGCTCCACCTCGCCGTTGTACATCTCGTATTGCAGCGATTTGCTGTTGGGAATATCCAACATGTAAACCTTTTCATCTATAGGCTGTTCGCTCCAAAACGGCACAATATCGTAGTAGTGCCCGCGCATGGGTGGAATGTACTTGTCATCGTCGCCTCCCAGCAACGCATAGGTAAATCCCTTACGGTAGGTCCAAATCTCCACTTCGTCAAAAACGTCCAAACGTCCCACTTGCACCATTTTTTGCGATGCGCCCCAATAAATCAGTCGAGCTGGAGCAACATAATCCAACACCTTGCTTTGCTTACCTGCGCTTACTATAGTGTCGGCGCGAGAGGTTCCGTGTCGATACACCACTACCTGTCTAATTTCCACGTATGCGGAAAGGGGATCATAGTCCATCTTCACAGTACGGTTCATCTTACAGCCTGCATTTGTAAGCAGCAATATGCGGCGATGGTTGGTTACGTGGCTCAATCCGCTCTCTTCTACTACGACATGTGTGCTGTCGAACAGCGTTGTGAAAGGCGTTCCTGGCTTGTATTTTGGCAGCACCCTGTCCTGCGCCGTGCCGCTGACACCACAGGCGAGTAGGAACAGGAAGAAGACTTGAAACTTATTTCTCATCATACAATAAAGACAAATAGCAGGGTTCAATAAGCAATTATTTGTTTTCAATTCTATAAAGTGTCCTTACAAACAGCAATGTGCTGATGGGTAGTACCGCCGCGTTGAAATGCTGAGGCAACACGCCAGTGCTGCCCAAAGCCATTGACGCAGCCAGGCTGGCCAGCAGGAAAAAGGCAACGACGCGGTTGTTTTTTCTCAAACGGAAAAGCAGGACAAGGAAAAGAGGATTCGCCCACAACAAATTCCAATTCTCCTTCGTCCAATAATGGTCTGTGCCTAACCACATCGCCATAAGAAACACTCCCAGCAGGCCGGCTATACCGAAAACAAAGCCGTCAAGCCATACGAGACGACGCTTGTTCGACAACTTAACACCTCGATTATAGTGGCGTTTTCTACTGTACAAACTGGTTATATCTATCAAAAATACGAACACAACCGCCAGCCAAAAAATAAGGGTGGGGGAGATGCTTTTTTTTGTTGGCTTTCGGTTTTCGGTCAGCAGTTGCTTTACAACATCACTTCCTACATTAAGCTTTCCTTCATCCAAGGCTTTCATAAGCTCATTGGGAGCGAACATGGTTTGCCATTCGGTAATGGCCTTGTCAGTGCGTGCGCCAAGAAGCAGGTCTATTCCAAGTTGCCACCATTGCAGCGTGGGTTGCGTGTATTCGTACATGATGGTGCGAAACGACCGCTGTGTGGTCTGCATGGCAACAGCCTCTTGCTGCTTGCCGCTGGTGCGGCAAATCATGTCACGCACGCGTGTGGCACAATTGTCGGCGAAATAGTCATACATATAATGTTTATTCTCGGGCTTGTAGTTTTCTTCAAGAAGCCCGTAGAGCCGACACACATCCGCAGAGGACAAACTTAACCGTTGCTCTTGCACCCAACGGCCTTCGATGGCGTATTCCGAAAGGAAGTATTGGAAAGGAGTGCGGCCCAGGAAGTAGTTAAGACGACCACGTGCAAAATTGAGGTAGAAATGCGGTTCGTCAAACGAGAACATGCCGTAATTGTAGGCATAATCTATGCCTTGTGACGTGTCGCAGATGCGCAAGGCGGTGTGCCCAAAAGTGCTGTAGAACTCATCGCCAGGTCCGCACGTGAGTAGGCTTGCAAAGGCATTGCTGTCCAATGAATAGGGGTGTTGCAACATATCGAACCCCTCGCCGTGCGCT
>JAXFQM010000157.1:0-6798 GCA_034178965.1 Bacteroidales bacterium
AGGCTGCACTTTTGGTTTGAACAAGGCTATGCGGCCGACATGCACTATATGGGAGAGCGGCAAAACATGCGCAGCGACCCGCGCTTGCTGCTCGAAGGGGCAAAGACGGTGGTGTCCTGCGCGCTGGCCTACAAACCCAACCGAACGATGGGCGGCTTGCATCGCGTGGCACAATATGCCTACGGAGAAGATTATCACTTGCGGATGAAAGAGCTGCTGCTGCGCCTTTTAAAGGACATACAGCACGAATACCCGGGTGTGCAAGGCCGCGCATTTGTGGATACTGCACCCATCAGCGACAAAGAATGGGCGGTGAAAGCTGGCTTGGGGTGGAGGGGCAAGAACACCTTGATTATTCACCCCAAATATGGCAGTTATATTTTTTTAGGTGAGTTGGTGCTTACCAGTGTATGCGACGAATACGACACACCCTGCCAAGAGACTTGCATGGCATGCAACCTGTGTGTAGATGCTTGTCCAAATCAAGCTCTCGTGAGGAAAAATGGCACCTACATGTTGGATGCACGCCGCTGCAATGCTTACCAAACCATTGAAAACAGAGCCCATGTGCTGCCAACGGGACTTAATTTGGCTGGATATGCCTTCGGATGTGATTGTTGCCAATTGGCATGCCCCTACAACCAAAAAGCTCCCGAGGCGATGGAAATATCGGAGGAAAGCATTGTACGTTTGGAGGCGTTGGCGGATGCGGATGAAACCTTTTTCCGCGCAATGAGTAAAAAAAGCGCGTTAGGTCGTATCAAGTATGCCCAATGGCTGCGAAATGTGAGAAGTGGGTGAGGACTTACCGTAGGTTCTATCAGTTCATGTCTTGTGATTTTGAATGGATAATAGAACAGATTGCAGTATGAAACCATGGTGCATATCGGTCATGCAACCGAGTGACAAACAGAAGGATGCCGACAAGGCTGCAACAGCGCAGAAAAGTCTATTCTGGCTTACGTGTCATTTTTTTTGCAAAACAGTGAATGTGTAGATCCCACCTACAGTATCGTTGGATCCATCACAATCTCTATGGTGTGAAGAATTTGGTTTGAAACATTCTTCAGTTGCTCAAGATAACGCAAACGCTCAGTCTGCAAACGTTCGGTTCCCACTTGCAGGTCGAACATGGATGTCTTTACTTTTAGCAGGGGATTGTTTTGCGCGCTGACGTGCATTTTAGATAGACTCATGCCTTTTGCCTTTTCTTTGTTGTAGAGGTTCTTGTCGGCCAAGTTAGAATAGATGGCATTGTTTCTCTTGGAGGTGCTGATGAGTTCTATATTATTTATGCTAAATGCATTGCTTCTTGAATCATCGCATTTACTGAAGTCTATGTAATCCGTGTAGATAATGTCGTTACTGGCCATTTCATAGCGCATCTTCTCCCATTGCTGGCGGCCAAGTTCTCCGCTATTGGACGTACTTCGCAAGGCAACCTCGGTGAAATCCTCATACAACTGGTGCATCACATTGGAGGCATTATAGCCATTGATAACCAGAATTTTGTCGTAACCGTTAAGCACCCCATCAATGCCTCCTGTTGTGGAGGGGTTTTCTATGAGAAAGAATAGTAGCCTTGAATCTGCATCGTAGTGGAAATAGAAAGGACAATGCTGGTTGCCCTTGCCACCAAATTCGTCGACGGAAATATTTGCGTCGCGTCTTAATTCCCATCCATAAAGTCGATTGAGTGTGGCGGCAAATTGGTATGCATATAGTTGAGTGCGTAGCATGAGTATGTAACTGTCATGCAAGGTGTAGGATATGTTGCACAACTCCTGTTTGATGTCATACTCTTTGCTGTACATAGTCAGACGTTGAAGGCGTTTTGTTTCGTGAAGTTTGGGCGGTAGACATCTGTGGATTTAAGTTGTTGCTGCCATCCGTTTTCAAAACCAAGTTTGAGACAGAAATCGGAGATTTCCTCATATTCTTCCGCTGTGATGGTACGTCCCAGTTCGTCCGGCCATGGTGCGTTGCGTGGAGCGGACGTTGGAAAATACTGCGCCATAAGCGACAAGTGTAGTCGGGTACCGCAATTGTCCGCTATCCATTGCAGACAACGCTTTGAGTTCTCCAATTGTCCAGGAAGAACGAGGTGGCGCACGATGATGCCCCTAAACGCCAGTCCGTTTTCGTCGGTAGCCAGCGAGGTTCCCATTTGGTATACCATCTCCAGCAATGCGGCCTGTGCCTTTTGGGGATAGTCAGGGGCATGTGAGTAGCGGCGCGCCAAGTCCGCATCCATATACTTGAAATCGGGCAGGTAGATGTCAATGTAGGGAGACAGCCTGCGCAACATGGTCACGTTTTCGTAGCCATTTGTGTTCCACACTATAGTGGGGTGTACACCCTTTTGATGCAATTTGTCAATTAGTTTAGGAATTTGGTCTGCATAATGTGACGCGGAGACAAACCCCACTATGTTTTCCGTTTCACACAACACTTCCATAATGCGGTTTGCTACCTCATCTACATTATGATGGAAAATATTTGCTGTGTTCACTATGTCGCGTGAAATTTCGTAGTTTTGGCAGTAGATGCATTGAAGGTTGCAGTGTGCGAAAAAAACATTGCAAATGCCTTTTATACCGCAAAGAGGGGGTTCTTCGCCGCGATGCGCGCAAATTGACGAGACCTCCAGCGTGTTTGACGCATGGCAAAATCCAAGAGTGTTTACTCTGTCTGCCAGACAATTGCGAGGACATAAAAGGCACTGTTGCATAGGTGAATACATTTCTTTCCCAAGATGCAAAGATACGACATTTTTTTTTATCCCCGATCTTTTTCACCCCAAAGTTTTCAACAGGACGGTGTGTAAAACACCACACAGTGATGTTTTAGAAAAAACATTTTTGCATGTCAAAAAATATTCGTATCTTTGCAAAAGAATAATTCGAACATAGATTTTTCTTAATAAATTAAGACACATGAATATAGATTGGCAAAGCCTTCCGTTTGGCTATATGAAAACGGACTACAACGTGCGTTGCTACTATCGCGACGGTGCATGGGGTGCAATAGAGCTCACTTCCGATGAATACATCAACGTCCATATGGCTGCCACATGCTTGCACTATGGGCAAGAAGCTTTCGAAGGCCTAAAGGCCTATCGCTGCAAGGACGGAAAAATCCGCATGTTCCGTCCCGAAGCCAACGCCGAACGCCTGCAAAGCACTTGCCGTGGCATTTGCATGCCCGAGTTGGAGACCGAAAAATTCGTAGAGATGTGCAAACTTGCCGTGAAGATGAATGAACGTTTCATTCCTCCTTATGGCACGGGCGCCAGTCTCTACATTCGCCCTCTTCTTATAGGCACTGGTGCAGAGGTGGGTGTGAAACCTGCTAAGGAATATTGTTTCATTGTTTTTGTCACCCCTGTAGGTCCCTATTTCAAGGGCGGCTTTAAGGCCAATCCTTATGTCATTACCCGCAAATATGACCGAAGTGCCCCCCTTGGCACGGGTGTCTATAAGGTTGGTGGCAATTACGCAGCCAGTTTGCGCGCCCACACTGAAGCATGTGCCGGTGGTAAATATGCGTGCGAGTTCTATTTGGATGCCAAAGAAAAGAAATATATTGACGAGGCTGGAGCTGCCAACTTCTTCGGCATAATAAACGGTGTGTACGTCACGCCCAAGAGCACCAGTATCCTGCCCTCCATCACCAACAAGAGCCTGATGCAACTGTGCGAAGACATGGGTATCAAGGTGGAACGTCGCCCCGTGGCCGAAACCGAGTTGGCCGACATGCAGGAAGCTGGCGCATGTGGTACTGCTGCCGTAATAAGCCCCATAGAACGCATCGATGACCCAGAAACGGGCCAAAGTTACAACTTTGGCAAGGAACCGGGCCCTATCAGCAAGAAACTCTACGAACGCCTGCGCGCCATTCAATTGGGTGAATATGAAGACGTGCATAATTGGAATACGGTAGTGGAGTAACCCAGTAATTCTTTTTTTTGATAAAGTGGTGCGACACACCTTTGAGGCTGTCGCACCACTTTTTTTTGCTTTTTGTGCTTTTTTTTCTTGCATGTGAAAAAAAAGTCGTATCTTTGCAAAGTGAAAGAGATAAACGGATATCCATCCAAATGTGTGATACAGAGAAAGTTGTTTGAAAAATAATGATTGCCCTGGTGGCGGAATAGGTAGACGCGCAGCACTCAAAATGCTGTTTCTGCAAGGAAGTGCCGGTTCGATTCCGGCCCAGGGCACAGTTTTTTGACCTTTTGGTTTTTTTCCAAAAGGTCTTTTTTTTACCCAACTCAATAAACGAGAAGTTGCAATCGGCAAAGTATCGGACTATGGTGAGATGTGCATTAGCAAACAAAAAATGTCAATATGTTGTGGGTGTGCTGTTCAGGGTATGTCGGCGGTACGTTTTTTTGCTGCACGTGATTTTCTAATTAACAAAAGCCGTATCTTTGAGCGGAAGTAATGCTTTGACAAGGCACACACAATGCGAAGTGGTTTTTCCGATGGAAGAACCATGCTAAATGTTTGCTGAAAGGGAATAGATGTCGAATGAAATAGGATAAGTGCAGCATTCAAATAGTAAAATTACTTGCAAAAACACTTCTGCAATATTTTTTCAATTTTACCGTTATTATAGATAATATGATAACAAAGGTAATTATCCTTGCTGGGGGCAAAGGTACACGCTATGGTGGAAAGAAGCAGTTTGCCATGCTGCAAGGCAAACAGTTGTGGCAACATATCTATGAAAAAGTAGCCCCGTTTGTACCAAAAGAGCACATTGTGGTGGTAGGCATTGACGTGGAAAGTGGCTCAACACGCAATCGCAGTGTGCAACATGGTTTGGCCTATTTCCAAGACGGAGATAGGGCCATGATTTTCGATGCCGCGCGCCCTATGGTGACTCAAGCACAGGTGACGAGCCTTTTGGAAATTGAAGTCCCTTCCGCCACTTTTGCCATACCCGTGGTGGACACTCTTGTGAAGACTGACGGGACGCCAGTGAACCGTAGTGAATATTGGCGCGTGCAGACACCGCAGGCCTTTGACTTTAAAATGCTATGGAATGCCATAAAAGATGACCGTTATGCACTTGCTACAGACGAGACGCAGGTGATGTTTGACGAATATGGAATACGCCCGATGCTGTTGGAAGGAGGGGATAATTTGATGAAAGTGACATACCCGAATGACTTACTGGTGCTGGAAAACATTCTTACACGTATGTCGGAATAAAGTTGTAATTTTGCAAAATATTTTAGATTATTGTTTTATGCAAATTGTTTTAGAACGATTTAATTGGAAGATAGTTTCCGCGGATTTGCTATTAGTGGGTGCCGCCTGTCTCATCCCTGCCGTTAGCCACATAACGGCCCTACCTCTGTACAAGGTAGATCCAATGCGATGGCTTTTGCTGGCTGGGATATTGCTATCTGCACGTCGTGGCAACGGCTATGTCCTGGCCGCCGCGCTACCATTAGTGGCTTGCATGGTAAGTGGCATGCCCACCCCCGTCAAGGCTTTTATCATGGCTCTTGAACTGGGAGCCAATGTGGCCCTTTTTCACATTCTCGAAAAGAAGGTGCCAGTGCTACCAGCCATGCTGCTTGCAATACTCGGTGCCAAAATGGTGTATTACCTACTGAAATGGATAGTATTGTCACCTACAGTTCTTATTAGCACCAATGTTTGGATGCAACTGATGTTGATGGTCGCCATGAGTTTATTTTTTACATTTGGTATGAAGGTTCGAGAGGCAAAATGAAGAAGAGACTGAAAGTCGTTTCCATTGTGGCAGCGTCCGTTATGGGACTGCTGGCTGTGCTGCTGTGCTTCGCATCCCCTGTGACCAAGAACTATGTAAACAGACACGGCAAGACCTTGACAGGGCGCAAGGTTCAGGTAGATAAGGTCAAGGTAAATGCGTTAAGTGGGAGAATAATGCTTTTTGGCTTGGAGGTTATGGAGGAGGATGACACAGTGCTATTCCTTGAAATAGACACTGTGGACGTAAAAATTGCCTTGCTAAAGTTATTGAGCCACAATTTGGAAATGAGGCACGCCTTTGTGACAGGACTAAAAGTGAATATACTGCAGGATGGAAACCATTTCAACTTTAGCAGCATAATAGACCATTTTGCCTCGCAGAAAGACCCGCTGGCAAGCCATAGCACGTCGAAGAAATGGAGACTGGGGTTTGACGATATTCGCTTGCGCCATTGGAAAGTGTCTTATAAGGACTTGCAGCGAAAGAGCCAATGGGATTTGTCGGACGTGAACCTACTAATCCCAGGAATTTATTTCAACAGCGATCGCAATACAGGGGCGGGGCTCGAGTTGGAGATGGCTGGAGGTGGCTCTTTGACTACCAAACTCGACTATAACATGCAGAGCAACCATTTCAATTTAACATTGAGGGTGAATGACTTTGCCATAAGTAGCGCAAAAGTGTACCTGGATGATGCGATGCAACTGGAAAGGCTTGATGGTACCTTGGCTGGAGAGCTGAAGGCAATAGGAAACCTAAGCGAATTGCTGAAAACAAAGGTCACGGGTTCGCTTGACCTAAAGAATTTTGCAATGAGCAATACGAATGGGCAAGAAATGTGGGGAGCCAAGAGCGTGCTTGTAAAGATAAAAGAAATGAACCTCGATGCTCTAAATGTTGACATTGAGAAAGTTGTAATTGACGGTGCCCGAAGCCACTTCTGCAGATACAAAGAAGGCAATAGTTACAATGCCTTTTTTGTTGCTGACAAGAAACAATCCGATGACAACCGACAAGCAACCGTCGAAGCAAGAAAGAAGGAAAAGA
>JAXFQM010000137.1:0-8975 GCA_034178965.1 Bacteroidales bacterium
ATAAGCAGGAGATGTGTGCTGCCTGCATGCTGGTGCTATGCTGCCAAACAGCACTGGAAGTGCAGGCAACATTCTGTCTTCCGTTGTTGCGTGTGGGGGTGCATGTTGCCTTTGCCCACGATGTCCTTGCAGTTCCAGGCAAAAAGCTCTTCGTTTCTGATGCTTGGATGCAATGTTTTCATTTTGCCGTCACGGCATCCTATTCTCCATGTGTATGTGGCAGTATGTTGCAGAAGAGACGCTGTCAGCATCGGGTGTGCGCGGGTTTTTGCCTTGCTCATTCAGTGGTGGCAGGAAATCGGGGCAAAACGCTGCGCAGTACATGTCAACTTTTGTTGGCAGCGTCGGGGCGGGGTTTCCGCACTTGAGCTCTCCCGCACAATGGGTAGCCTTCGAGTTAAATGCACCCCATTTCGTGATGGTGTGAAACAATTATACCAGGGGGGTGTCTTGCAATATACTAAGATTTGCCCAAGAGGGTCCATCCCGTTGCTGTCCCCTCTTCGGTTGTGCTATACTTCGGGCTGTCGAAGAGACCAGCGGAGATAAATATCGAATGCATGATCTGCTTTGAGGAAAGTGCGGTCGTAGAAGAGTTGGAAGTCCAGTCCTAACGTCACACCCTTATAAGTGTGCTCGAAGGCAGCGTCGGCGGTTATCATCCTTCGGTAGGCGGTGAGTGTTTCGTAGTCTTGGCTTGCCGATTGAAAGAGGTAACTGCCGCGTGACGACAAGTAGCGGTGTGCAATCCAATAGCCCAAATTGACACGACCCTTGTTGTGTTTGCCAAGCCCAAAGCGCGCTTCGGCTTGCGGATGTGTTCCCCAGCCGTTTTGAAAAGGGGTATGGTAGGGTTCGGAGCTGTTGTGTCGTTTGTCTGGGCCGGAGATGTCGCGGTAATAGTAGAAAGGGAGGTAAAGTGCAAGAAACCCCTCGCCGAGATGTCGCACGGCACGCAGGCCAGCATGCAGGTTCATGAGACTGCCACAATTGGTGTCTAAAGCGCTAAATTGGCCGCCGCGATGCGCAAAGCAAGCCGTGAGAGGTGTTTCCACTTGCCAGTGTGATTTTTCGGGCAGTAGGAAAAACTCCTGCCTTGTGGCCAGTAAAAAGCGTTCCTGGGCGTAGTCTTGGGGGTGTAGGAAGTTTTCCCAGTCTAACCATGTGTCTCCACGCCAGTGGTGTGTGTTGGAGCGGAACTGGATGCCTGCTTCGGGGTGGTAGAGAGGGTTGAAGAAATAGCGTTCGGGGTCGTAGAGCGGGGCTTCAAGATGGTGTTCCTGTCCTCCGTGTATGTTGCCGATGGTGAGTTCTGTGTTTGATGAGAGGTGGTACTCGAAAGAGAGCCACGGAAAGGCATGCAGCCTACTGCTGTCTCCCGCGGTTAGGTCAAGCACGCAGCCACCCGCAAGGGTGGTTCTGTCGTTGACGCGAAGACATAGTCGGGGGGTGAAGCGCGTCGTGATGGCCGAGTATCCCTCGGAGAACGGCATAAAATATTCCGTATTGCGGAAGAAAGCCAGCGCATCGATTTCGGCGAATAGTTTGTCGCATTTTTTTTCTGCGCCCACAACTGACCGTATACCAGCAACAAACAACCGGCGAAAAGCAGCATGCGTATCATGAGCGGACTTTATTTCAAAGCCTCCTCTACGGCATTTTCGATGGCTTCACCACGTAGGTCGCGGGCTATGATGACGCCGTCAGCGCCAACGAGAATGATTTGCGGAATGCTGACAATGCCGTATATTTCGCCAGGATTGCCGTCAGCCACAAGGATAGGGTAGGGAATACCCAACTGCTTCACTGCTGCGGCAAGGCCTTGCTCCGTGTCGCTCATATCAACGCCCACCACGACGAGTCCTTTCTTTTGGTATTTATGATATAAAGGAATGAGGTTTTCTTGTATTTCCTTGCGGCAGGGACCGCACCACGAGGCCCAAAAGTCCAAGATGGCAACCTTGCCATTGATTAATTGGGAGAGACTGCTTCTGTCTTTGCTTGGGTGGAGGGTGCCTTCAATGTTTATGTAGGGGTGTCCCGCGGAGGTCTTTTCAACGAGGTGCAGGTGTTCGAGCATGTCGCGGTTGGGAGCATATTGTGCAATGGAAGGATTTGACTTTTTCATTATGCTGTCCAATGTGGCAAAGTTGAAGTGTTTGTATTCAGCCAGCACATTCAGTGCGTATGCGCCAAGGATGTTGTCGGCGTTCTCTTGGTAGAGTTTCTCGGTGCTTTCAATGATTTTCTTCACCAAAACGTTTTCCAGACTGTCGTAACGTAGCAGGAGCGCGGCTTGTGCCCTCTCGTCGGTGAGGTTTTGCATTTGGGAGGCAAGGTCTCGAATGGTTCGCTCCGAGGCTTTCATGTCTTTCGAGTAGCGGTATGCGGAAAGTTTGTCGTTGAGCGGTGTTCCCGAAAGGCTATCGTTTACCAAGTCAATGTAGATGCGTCCTGGTTCAAGCACAAGCATGCCATAGTAGGCGGCTTGCCCCGAGTATTGTCCTGTAAAGGTCTGCAACGTGGTCATGCGCATCGTGTCGGCCTTGCCATTCAACAAGAAGATGCCCTGGTCGGTGATGGTAGTGGAATCCAGGGTGGTTTTTCCATCGGCGTCGATGAGGTAGACCTTTTGGTTGAAAAAAGCCTTGTCGGAAACATGCCCCTCGATGGTATATGCCGTTTTGCTGCCGCAGGCAACCATAAGAAGAGTCATAAAAGCCAATGTAAGGAATGCTAATTTTTTCATTTGGTTTATCAATAAGTTACGTGAATACTCTTTTTTCAGTAATCAAAGTGCAAAAGTACGTATTTTCTTCCGATTAGCAGAAAATATTTTACGCGTCGGACGTTAAAACTTTTTATCTCAACATTTTTTGCTTTCAGAAAATCAGGAAAATAAGAAAAGATATAAAAGATATTTTCCGTCATGAACAAAAAAAATCGTAACTTTGCACGAAATTTACTGTATATGTATAGCGATAGTTCTAAACTTATAGGAGAAGGTCTCACGTACGACGACGTGCTGCTTGTGCCGGCATATTCCGACATGCTGCCCCGCGAGGTGAGTACCTGTTCGCGCTTCTCGGCGCACATCAATGTGAACATACCTTTGGTGAGTGCAGCCATGGACACCGTCACCGAAGCCGCCATGGCGATAGCCATGGCGCAAGAGGGCGGCATTGGTGTGTTGCACAAGAACATGGGCATTGCCCAGCAGGCCAAGGAGGTGGAAAAGGTGAAAAGGGCGGAAAATGGCATGATAGTAAACCCTGTGACCCTAAAGAAGGACGCCTTGGTGAAGGATGCTATGCAAATGATGCAAGAGTACCATATTGGAGGTATTCCTATCATTGACGATGAACACAAGTTGATAGGCTTGGTCACAAACCGCGACTTGCGCTTTGAGCGCGACATGGAAAAGCCGTTGAATGAAATCATGGTGACCCATCTCATCACTACCCACAAAGGCACCACTTTCGAGGAAGCCACACGCATCCTGCAGAAACACAAGATAGAGAAACTGCCCGTGGTGGACAACGAGAACCATTTTGTGGGCTTGATTACGTATAGCGACATTATGAAAACGAGGGAGCGCCCCTTGGCTTGCAAAGACAACAAGGGCCGTCTTCGCGTGGCGGCAGGAGTGGGCATTACGGGCGACATGATGGAGCGCGTGGAAGCGCTTGTGGCCGCAGGCGCCGATGCTATTGTAATAGATACCGCGCACGGGCACAGCGTGCGAGTGGTGGAAGCATTGAAGCAAGTGAAAGCAAAATATTCCACCGACATAGACGTGGTGGTGGGCAACATTGCCACCGGAGAGGCTGCGCTTATGCTGGCTGAGGCAGGCGCCGATGCGGTGAAAGTGGGCATTGGGCCAGGCAGTATTTGCAGCACGCGCATCATTGCCGGCATTGGCATGCCACAACTCACGGCTGTGATGGAGGTGGCGGGCGCATTCAAGCAACACGGCCTGGATGTGCCAATAATAGCGGATGGTGGCATACGTTATAGCGGAGATATTGTTAAAGCCCTTGCGGCTGGAGCTAACTCCGTCATGGTGGGCAGTTTGGTGGCGGGATGCGAAGAGGCACCTGGCGAAACCATCATTTACGAGGGCCGCAAATATAAGACATATAGAGGCATGGGGTCACTGGAAGCCATGCAAAGCGGCAGTAAGGATCGCTATTTCCAAGACAAGGAAACCGACGTGAAGAAGTTGGTGCCCGAAGGCGTGGTGGGACGCGTGCCATACAAAGGGCAGGTGTCGGAAGTGATATACCAACTGGTGGGCGGCCTGCGCGCAGGAATGGGGTACACGGGCAGCAAAGACATTGACACGCTGCAGAAAGCCAGGTTTGTGCGCATCACGGCGGCGGGCTATGCCGAGAGCCATCCACACGACATCACCATTACGCGGGAAGCGCCCAACTACTCGCGCAGATAATTAGAGAGAAGGTCAGAAGCGGGGCATGCGAGGACAAGCTTGCCAGACAATGTGAGCGGAGTGTCTCTAACAGCCATGCAATGAGGAGCCAAAGGGTACGGTTGCCACAAGGCGGAATGTCCCAAATGTGCCGGTGCCAACGATTTGCTTATTACAACATTATTTATACCGTAATACTAAGAGAATAAACCGTAATATAATGAAAAAGTTTTTTGTGGCGCTTTTTTTAAGTACTTTTGTGCTGGCGGCGCACGCCCAAGATAAGGATCCCGTTGTATTTGAAATTAGCGGCGACAAGGTAACGGCATCCCAGTTCAAGGCGGAATTTTTGAAAAGCATGGGGCATGGAGCCTATGCCGCCACGTTGGCCGCAAATGCATCTGAAAAGCGAAAAGTTCTGAATAACTATGCCGATCTGTATATCAACTTTCGCCTAAAACTGAAGGATGCCTTTGCTCAAGGCATCGACACGCTGCCCACTTTGGTGAAGGAACTTGCATTGTATAGAAAGGAACTTGCCATGCCCTACCTCATCGACAGCGCCACAATGAGTCGAGTGCTGCATGAGGCCTACCAGCGCAACCAAGAGGCGCTACAATGCAACCACATCCTCATAAGGGTGGATCGCGATGCAAAGCCAGAAGACACACTGAAGGCTTACATGAGAAGCATGAAGGTGTATGAACGTGTCACCACAGGAGGCGAGGATTTCATTAAGGTGGCAAAAGAAGTCTATCGCGAAGAAGCAAAACGTAACTTCGTCGACCCGCAGGTGGTGGAACGCGAGGAACCCTATGCGGGACAGTTGCCCAATTTTACCGTCTTCGACATGATATACCCATTTGAGAATGCGGCCTATTCCCTAAAAGAGGGTGAGATTAGCAAGCCTGTTCGGACTAAATATGGGTATCATGTCATTCAATTGTTGCGCAGGTCGCCCTATTTTGGAAGCACCTCACTGCAACACATTTGGGTGAGCAATAGGGGAATTGGCGAAGAAAAGGCAAAGGAGAAAATAGAGGAGGCATACGACAAGTTGCAGAAAGGTAATAACTTTTCTTCTGTGGCGGCAAGTTATAGCGACGACAAAAGCAGTGCAAACAGTGGCGGGTTGATGCCTTCGCTGCCGTTAAGCCAAATGCCTCCTGAATATGTGCCAGAAATATCTATGTTGAAGACAGGGGAGTACTCAAAGCCCTTCAAGTCGCAATATGGGTGGCACATTATTTATGTAGTCAACAAAGAGAGTATACCTCCTTTTGAAAGCATGGAAGCCGTCTACAAGCAGCGTATGTCGCGCGATGCGCAGCGGGGCAACCAGTCATCCATTGCTTTTGCACGCCAATTGCTGACAAAATATGCTACCGAAGACTACACGCAAGAATATGTGGTTCAAGGAAAGGGCAAGAATGCCAAGAAGACGTATAAAGCCGACTTGAACGAGACCATGAGTTTTTTCAACGATACGCTGTTCCGCCTACAATGGCACTATGCACCCCTCGAAAAACAAGACAAACGCCCTATTTTCCGCATAGAGGAAATCACGTATACCAACGACGACCTGCTGCGATACATAGAAGAACACCAGCGCTTGATGTCCCATTGTGACCCCAAAACGTTTACCCAAGAAATGTTTGAAACTTTCAAAGAGCAGATGGCAATCAACTACGCCGACAACCACCTGGAAAGCGATTACCCCGAATTCAAGGCATTGGTGAACGAGTATCGTGAAGGATTGATGATTTTTGCTTACAACGAGAAAAACATTTGGAGCCAATCCATTATTGACACGTTGGGTTTCCAGCAGTTCTATGCCCGAGAAAGCGTCAAAAAGAAGTATGACACCCCCGAAGATTCGAATTATTTTTGGCACATGCGTGCTCAGGTGAGAACTGTCCATGTGAGCGACAGCACGTGTTTGCCACGCAGCAAGGCCTTGAAAGTGATGGAGAAACAAAAAAAGAAAAATTCGGAAGACAGCATTTTGCAAAAGGCTTTGGAGGCTAAGGTGAGCAAGCGCTGCGACGCAGAGAGGCCGATACAAGTGGACCAAATGACCGTTGAGAAAGGGAATCAGAATCTTCTATCCAGCGGCGAGTGGCAGGAGGGCATCTATGCACGTACTTCGCTCACAGGATACAGGCTGTTGCAAGTGCTGAAGTTGGATCCCCCCACACTGAAAAGCATCATGGACGCGCGGGGGTATTACATCAGCGATTTCCAAAATTACCTGGAACAGCAACTCATTGAAAACCTTAAAGCCAAATATGGTGTAGTGAAACATCAGAACGTATTAGATAGTATTACTTATTAATACACCACATGAATCGGCTATGGCAAAAGGCGTCGCATGATATATTTATTACAGTTGCTTGTTGAAAAAAGAATGATACGCAATATTATTGCCATAGGCATGCTATTGATTGTTATGCTCTTTGTTTCTTGCAAAAACAAAGGAGGGGACGACGTGGTGGCAAAAGCTTATGACAACTACTTAAGGATGGGCGATCTGGAAAGCGTGGTTGCAAAGGGCATGAGCAGCGAGGACAGCGCAGCGGTTGTCAGCAACTACATCAACCAATGGCTGCAGCAACAGGTGGTGCTTCACAAGGCGGAGAAGAACGTGAGTAAGGACTTCAAAGAAGAACTACAAGCTTACAAGAACAGCCTGATTACCTACGAGTACGAACGTTTGGTGATAGGCCAAATGCTGGATACCAGTGTGTCGGACGAGGAAGTGAAGAGTTATTATGAGAAGCATCGCGATGATTTCATATTGAAAACGAATATTGTGAGGGCCATTTATGTGAAGGTTGCGAACGATTCGCCTTGCCTAAAAGACTTGAAGAGCCACATGAGTAGGAACCCTATGAGCGACGATGATCTTATGGAGATTCAAAAAATGGCAACCAAGTATGGGCAAGATTACCGCTTTGATGAAGAGACATGGATACCATTTCAGAATTTGCAGTCTTTTATGCCTATAGAAACGTATAACGAAGTGGATTTTTTGCGTAGCAATAGGCACGTGGTAGTGAGTGACGACCAGTCTACCTATGTGTTGGAAATTTTGGATTATAAGGTAGTGGACGAGGTCTCCCCGCTGGAATACGAATACGGACGCATCCGCACTGCCATCCTAAACAGTAGAAAAATAGATATTATTAAAAACATGCAGCGGGAATTGTTAAGGAAAGCGGAAGAAAATAAGGACATTGAAAGATATAAGTGAGAAAAGAGTATTCAAACTATTGAACGACAGAAACGGGTAGAGGAGAACGGGGGTGATATATGTTAAATGTGAAAAAAAGCAGTAAAAGAACATGTTGATAAGAAAAATATCGCTTACATGCATGCTGGTGGCAACAATATGCTGGAACACACAAGCCCAAACCGTAACGGCCAACGGAGAAAACGTGATAGATGGTGTGGCAGCCGTGGTGGGGCAGAACGTCATTAAGTTCTCCGATATTGAGAATGCCTTCATTCAAATGCGAGTGCGACAAGGACAGGAAAACGCTTACGCAAACCGCTGCAACATATTGGAGAGTATGTTGGTGAACAAGTTGCTTGTGCACAAAGGGCAAGTGGACAGCGTGGAGGTGACAGACGAAGAGGTGGAAGAACAAGTGGATTATTACCTCAAACAATATGTCCGGCAATATGGCAGCAAAGAATCTATGAAAGCAGCCACGGGCTATAGTTATGAAGAATTCCACGACATTTATTTTGACCTAGTAAAAGACAGGCTGATGACGCAACGTGTGCAGTATAATCTCACGCAGACTGTGAAAATAACGCCTGCCGAAGTAGATGAGTTCTTCAATCATATCCCCCAAGACAGCCTTCCAGATATCCCCACGGAATATGAGTTGTCGGAGGTGGTCATACAGCCAGAAATTAACGAAGCGGAGCGTGAGAGTGTGCGCATGAGGCTGGCGGAAATGAGGGAACGAATTTTGAAAGGAGAAGATTTTAGCATGCTGGCGACGCTCTACTCGCAGGACCCCGGCAGTGCCAAGAAAGGTGGTGAACTGGGTTTTTTCACCCGAGGAGATATGGTGCCACAATTTGAGACAGCGGCATTTGCGCTGAAGCCAGGTGAGGTGTCGCCCATAGTGGAGACCAAATTTGGTTTCCATATCATACAGCTGATTGAACGTAGGGGCAACAGCATCAATGCACGCCATATTTTGCTCATTCCCAAAGTATCGCCCGACGATTTGTTGAGAGCACGTGTGAAACTGGATAGTATTGCCAACCAGATACGTTTGGGAAACCTTACCTTTGAAAACGCCGCCAAACAGTACAGTACCGTTGACAATGGTAAGATTGGCGGCAGTGTGACAAATAGCAATACGGGTGGCAGACGCTTTGATGATGCTGCCCTCGCGCAGTTCTACCCTGGAATCAGTTTCAGCGCAAAGGATGTGGGATGGGTGAGTAATGCAACGGAATATACCAACGATGATGGTAAAGAGGCCTTCCGAATAGTTACGATTACAAAGAAAGCCCCAGGCCACAA
>JAXFQM010000181.1:0-12743 GCA_034178965.1 Bacteroidales bacterium
GCGGCGGCTGTAAGTGGCAGGAATTGCGCTACGACGAGCAATTGAAAATGAAAGAGAAACAGGTGCGCGATGCTTTAGAGCACATTGGCAAGGTGAGCACCGAATGGATGCGCCCCATCTGCGGCTCGGAAAAAATATTCCATTATCGCAATAAGATGGAGTATACCTTCAGCAATCGACGCTGGCGCACCAGAGAGGAGCTTGAGGCAGGTGCGCCCAATGCGGCGGCGTTGGGGTTCCACCTCCCCGGGTTGTTCGACAAGGTGCTTGACATCGAACGTTGCGCCTTGCAGGCCGACCCCTCCAATGCCATACGGCTTGAGGCGCGCCGCTATGCGCTGGAGCATGGACTACCCTTTTACGACGCACGCACGCATGAAGGCTACCTACGCACACTCGTCATACGTTGCAGCGGCACGGGGGAGTGGATGGTGCTGCTTGTAGTGGCGCAGGACAGGCCCGAGTGGCTTTTTCCCATGCTGGATAATCTAAAGAGGGCCTTTCCCCAAATCACCTCGCTGCACTACATTGTTAACGAGAAGATGAACGACAGTTATAGTGACCAGCCAGTGACGTGCTATTATGGTAAGGAATGCGTGGAAGAGGTGATGGAGGGCTATGGTGGCGCGCCCGCCCTGCATTTTGCCATCCACCCCAAGTCGTTCTATCAAACCAATGCCCCGCAGGCATATCGGCTTTACTCTTTTGTGGCCGAGTTTGCCGACTTGAATGGTACGGAATTGGTGTACGACCTCTACACGGGCACGGGCACAATAGCTCTGTTCCTTGCCCGTATGTGCCGCCATGTGGTAGGGGTGGAATACGTGGAAGACGCGGTGACCGATGCCAGGGGAAATGCGCAGGTCAACGGCATTGGCAACGCTGAGTTCTATGCTGGCGATATGGCCAAGGTGCTCGATGCCGCTTTCGTGGCGCAGCATGGTCGTCCCGACGTGGTGGTAGTCGACCCCCCGCGGGCTGGCATGGCGGAGAAGGTGGTGTGGCAGTTACTGGAAATGCGCCCGAAAAAAATAGTATACGTATCCTGCAATCCTGCCACGCAAGCGCGCGACCTTCTGATGCTTGCCGAGGCCTATGACGTGCGCCGGTTGCAGCCCGTGGACATGTTTCCCCATACGCAGCATGTGGAAAACGTAGCCGAGTTGATACTGCGTCAATAGCATGTCGCAGTCAACGTATAAAACAAAAAAGCGAAAAAAGCGAAAAAGTTTCCACCATTTAAAAAAAAAGTAGTATTTTTGCATTTCGTAAGACATGTTTTCAAAGCACGTATGGTGCGTTGCAGAACGTTGTAGTACATGGAGATAAAGAAAAAACATTAAGAAATTAATCATACTGAAAGATGAAAAAAAGACTACTGAGTATGTTGATAGCAGTTTTGCTGGCTCCCGTGGCCTTGTTTGCCCAAGCCAACAATGTCGTCGTCATCGACACTGCCATCACCGCATGCGACAGCATCACCATGCCTGACGGCATCACCTACGATTCCACTGGTATTTATGTGTCGCAAAAAGGTGACACGGTTTTCATTCTCGACCTCACCATTGGGCATGCCGTGAACCATGTGAATCCCACCCCAATCACTGCCGGCTGCTCCTATGTTTGGGGCGATACCACGGTATACACCACTGGCACCTACACTCAAACCTTCACCTCAACGACGGGGTGTGACAGCATTGTGACGCAAATCATCAACATTGACACAGTGCAATATAGGACAATTGACAGTGTGGCGTGTGGCAGTCTCAATTTCTATGATAGCCTATACACCGTAAGCGGGACCTACCAACATCGGGCCCTTGTCAACGACTGCCCAAACGTCATCACCTTAAACCTCACCGTGAGAAACCCCGAGCAGAAAGTGGGCTACCGCAACTACACGAGTTGCGACAGGTTTACGGAAGAAATTTTCCGCGCAGGCAACGACCGCTTTTATTTGCGCAACATTAGGGAGAGTTTGGACACCAATACCGACGCCTTTGTGAACATTGCCGCCTCCCACCACAATACGGGCGTTACTAACGTGTTCCGTCCACGCACCATGAAAGCTTGCTACGACTCCACGCTCCACATCCATGTCACCATCAACAAGTCTTTCAACGAGCAGATGGATGTCACCCATTGCGGCCCCGTCACGCTAACCATTGGCGAAAAGGAATATGACTTTTACTATACCACCCGCGACACGATACGCGTTGACTCCACCGCAAAGGGTTGCGACAGCAACGTTGTGGTGAACATCAGGGTGTTTGAGGTACCCTCGGTGTTCATCGAAGGCAACACAATGCTCACTCCCGGCCAAAGCACCACGCTGACCGCCACCAGTCCCAACAGCAACATCAGTTACAAGTGGGCATGGGCAGGCGAAACCAGCAACGAAAGCAGCATCACCCTCTCCAACCTTCAAAGCAACGTGGATGTGGCCCTCATGGGCACCTCGTCCGTCAACGGTTGCACCGACACGGCGCGCGTCACGGTGTTCTGCAACGTGGGTATTGAGGACATGGAGAAGCATGGTTTAAAGATATACCCCAACCCCGCGGCAAACCTTGTGAGCATCGATGGCGACCACGCCATGCGTAGCATTGCCGTGTACAATGTGTCGGGCCAACAGGTGGCTTTCATTAACCACCCCGAGAGGCATAACGTGATTAACGTGGAAGAATTCTCCAATGGCACCTATGCCGTACGCATCCTCTTTGCCGACGGTACCGTGTCCACCAGCTCCATGATTGTGAGTAAGTAAATGCAAGCATAATCACTTGAAACATAATCTCGCTCGGTGCGACAGCACCGAGCGTTTTTCTTGACGCCAATAGGATGCAACGCCATCGTTTGCCATTATCCGCCCTTTTATGGGGTGCCTTGCTGCCGCTTTTCGCCTCGTGCGGGCAACGAACCCTGGAGCCCGTCTCATTGCAAGGACAGGTGCAGGGCACCTATTATTCCATCATATATTACGACAGTCTGAACCGCAACTTGCAGTCCACCATCGACAGTCTTTTTGCCCTCGTTGATGCCACGGCCTCGTTATGGGATGAAACGTCGTTGCTTTGCCGCATCAACCGCAATGAAACTGACACCCTCACGCCCCTTTTTGCCGACATGCTTCGCAAATCGCTGGAGATGAGTGCCTATACGCAAGGGGCTTTCGATTGCACTGTGGGGTGCCTGGTGGATGCGTGGGGGTTTGGCGCAAGGCGTAAAGCGAGCCTCGACGACACCTTCATCGACAGTTTGTTGCGCTACACCGGCGCGGAACAGTTAACCATTTTGCCAGAGAATGGCGTCATGCGCCTCGGAAAGAAATATCCGCAAACCCGTCTCGATTTTAACGCCATTGCGCAAGGCGTTACGTCAGACCTTGTTGGGCAATGCCTTCTCCAAAAGGGAATACGCAACTATTTGGTTGACGTGGGCGGAGAAGTGGTGGCGCGCGGCACCAAGCCAGGCGGAAAGCCTTGGAGCGTGGGTGTAGAGCGTCCGGCCAAAAACAAATACAGTGAACCCGTGGTGGAACTTGCCGTTGCTCTCAAGAACCAAAGTTTGGTGACCAGTGGCAGTTACAGAAAATACTACGAGAAAGACGGCGTGAGGTATTCCCATACCATAGACCCTTCCACGGGTCGCCCCGTGCAACACGGCTTATTGAGTGTTTCTGTGGTGGACCGCGCGGCCTGGCGCGCCGATGCGCTGGCTACCTCGTTCATGGTCATGGGCCTCGACAGCAGTCTGCGTTTCATCGCGGCCCACCCCGACGACAGTGGGGCTAACTGCGCCGTATTCATCTACGACAGCGCGGGAAACAACGCCATCTATGCCACGCCGGCCTTTAAGAAAATAATCATCAACCTAAAATAACGTTTGCATTATGAAGTCTATGACAGGATATGCCAAGCAGCTATGCACTGCGGGCGAAAACAAGTATGTGATTGAGATAAAGACCCTCAACAGCAAGCAACTCGAGTTGAGCCTGAAGGTGCCTATCGCCTTGCGCGACAGGGAATTGGCCTTGCGTTCCATGCTGGGCCGCTTGGAGCGCGGAAAGGTGGATTGTTATGTCGTGCAGGAAAACAAAAAGGGGGAGCAGGCCATCAACGCGCAACTTATTCGCGACCGCTACGCCGCGCTGCGCCAACTTGTCGTAGAGATGGGCGAGACGGTGGAGACGAAAACACTCCTGCGTTCCGTGCTGGGGCAGGGAGACGTGTGGCAGTCCACCGACGAAAGCGTGTTGGGCGACGAAGAATGGGCAGCATTGGCGAACAGCATGGAGGTCGCCATAGATGAGTGCGACACCTTCAGAAGTCATGAGGGACAGGTGCTAATGGCCGACCTTGTCAAGCACGTGGATGCCATAGAGGTGAGGCTGAAAGACATTGAGCCCCACGAAGCGGAGCGGATAGAGTCTGTGAGAACGCGCCTAAAAAGGGACATGGCCGCCATGACGGCAGATAGGGGATACGACGAAAATCGCTTTGAGCAAGAAATCATCTATTATCTTGAAAAGTTCGACATCACCGAAGAAAAGGTGCGTTTGGCAAAGCATATTGCCTATTTTCGCGACACCATGACCATGTCCGATGCAAACGGCAAGAAGTTGGGCTTCATCGCGCAGGAGATGGGGCGCGAAATCAACACCATAGGCAGCAAGGCCAACCACGTGGAGATACAGCGTTTGGTGGTGGAAATGAAGGATGAATTAGAAAAAATCAAGGAGCAGCTGGCGAACATCCTGTAGCCTATAGTCCTAAAGGACAATAGAAGAAAGCGTTGGCCCGCAGGCAAGTTCATGCGGGCTCTTTTTGTTGGTTTGGACACAGAGCAGACCAGGGGGCGGCGACAGCCACAAAAAATAAGAGGTAGTACCTTATGGGACACTTGAACTTGAGAAGAGTTAGCGCATCCGGTCATCACGTCTTCTACGAAGGGGCATTTTTTGACTTGCGTCGAGTTGGCAGTAGATAGCACTGTCGCCTATCAGTCCGTGCCAGACCAGCATGGTAGCGGCACTGTGGCAGCACTTTCCTTCAACAAAAGTGCTGCCACAGTGCCGCCATGGTGCCGCCACGGTGCAGCAAAGGAACTCTGTTTCTTTACTCCCAAGGGCCGTAGGTACCATGCCATCACTAATAGTCATTATCTCATTCAACCCACAAATGCAATTGCATTGCAAAAGAGACATGAATGTGGGTTCAACAATTCACCGTTTTGCAAGATAGGATACGTGTAGCAAAATGGACTTTTCCGCGCTTTTGCAGTATTGTTGGCCTCTTGTTATTTTTTCACCCGGAGGCAAAGTCTACAGTGTGGCCCTCGTTTCGTACAGCTCTCTGTTCGTCCATCCCATCAATATCACAAGAAATCAATGGGTAGAACCCACCTTAACAAAGTTGCAGATGTAACGTTTATTCAGTTTTTGAAAAGCTGTTTTTTGCTGGTGGGCCAAGGGAGAGATATTTTGTAATCAATATGTAATGATTCTGCGGTAGGATTGAAACGATGTGTAATGACCGATATGGGCATTGAAAGTCAGAGGAGAAATCTAAGGCTGCCCACGTGTGGAGGACGCGAGGATGAGACGTGAAGGGGGGGGGTAGGTGAGTGCAAGCGCCGTATGGCGGCCATGGGTAAAGCAACGAAGTGTGGAAAAGAAAAGGGCGTTCCTACGAAAGAAGGAACGCCCTTTTCTCTGTGCGCAGAATGGTTCTGCGGTGTTGTGGTATTAGTGGACGATAAGTTTTTCCACTTTGCTCATCTTGTCGTTGGTGATGCGCACGAAGTACGCGCCCTTGGCAAGATTGCTCACATCGATGGTCTTCACGCTTTCGGCATTGATGCGGGCACTGTTGATGATGCGGCCGCTCATGTCGATGAGGCTGTAGTTCACCATGCCGCTCACGCCTTCAATGGAAAGCTGAACGTTGCTGGTGGCGGGGTTGGGTTGGAGCTTCATGTTGACGCGTGCGGCAACAAGGTCAATGCCAACGATTTTCTTGAAGACGGCGCGGATGGTGTGGTCCGCTTGGATGTTTGCAAGGGTGATGATGGCATACTTGGCTCCGCTGTTTTCATCCACAACGAACTGCACAACATCGGGGTTGGTTTCGGGATTCACCCAATTACCATCCACGAAGACGGAGTCGATTTCGAATTTATCAGTCTCACCTTCGTTGCCTTGTGCATAGTACACGTTGGTGGCACCTTTCACTACCGAGAGGGTGCGGCCGCAGATGCTGTTGTAGTTAGCGTCAAGTATTTCGCCATTATCGCCGCACTGGACGTTGAGGTTGAAAGTGGACATTTGCACTCTGGGACCCACCAGCATGCGCACCATGGGGATGCTCCAGCCTATTGAGGAGCCCAAACCTGCCGTCTTGGAAGCGTTGGGGTCGAAGACGCGGACATGGTATGGGAAAGCGGCAGACATGCCAAAGCGATAGGGTTCCATGCCTGGGGTGGTGTCGAAATACACAGCGCTGGTGTCGGACAGTTTGTAGTAGGAATAGGCGCTGGTGGCCACGCAGAAGGAGGCGTTTTCTACCAGTTTGTAGCCGACGCCATAGTTGGTGAAAGGCTTCAATTCGGGCTGGTTGGGGAACATGAGGTTGATGACGGGGTAGTTGCCCAGGGTCTCGTAGGTGAAGCCTTCCAACTGATTGTAACTCATCAGGTTGTTGGAGGTGACAGTGGTTACGCTGGCACCGGCACTTTCGGTTTTATCCAAGAAATATATGTAGTCGCCGCCTACCGAGTCAATAGTGAGGGTGGGTAACAACTTGGCGCCTTCCGTGGCGAGGCCTTCGGAGGTGGCAGGCACAATCTGCACACCGCGAATCACCCAGCCTTCGGGCACGGTGGCACCTGTCTGGTAGGTAAGGCTCACGTTGTAGTTGGCAGTGTTCCAACCAGTCTCGTTGGGCTCTGTGGTTATATATCCATCGGCGGAGAGGCCAGCGCGGAAAGCGGAGAATTTGCGCAGGGCGCCATTGTCGCGACCCCAGATGCGTGTGTTGGAGAGTTCCTCATCGGTTTGGTTGGCGTCGCTCACTAAATAGGACACAGTGTCGAAAGTTTTGCCGTTGCTGTAGGCGGTGGGCAGAAGGGTAGAGGTGAGGTTGCCATAGAAATAGCCATGAGCGTTGGTGCCAAAATTGGTGGGCAGGTAGGACGTGGAACCCATGCCGGCAGCGGCGGAGCCATTGTAGGTCCAGCCGTTATGGGCAATAACCAGTCCGAAGGGGTCCATGTAAAGGAAAGTGTCTAATGTGGGATTAGGGGCCAATGCGGCGAGGGTGTTCGTGGTGCCGGTTGCTATGGCGTTGCTGTAACTGCCGTTAGCATCGTTGAAGGTGTAAAGAGTGCCTTTGATGTTGTTTTGTTCTGCGACACCGTTGTTGCGGACATCCAAGTACCACACCATGGGGAGTTGCAGTTCGGTGGGCATGATTTTGTAGAAACCGTCCATGTATTTGTTGTCAACCACGCGCATGCGGCTGTTTTCGCCAGAGGTGACGGTGACGTCGTCCAACCACCAGAAGTAGCCGTAGCATCCGCCGCGGTTGCTGGTGGAAGTCCAACGCACACGGATTTGCAGGTTGTTGACGCTAGCGCTGGGAGGCAGGGTTATGGTGGTGCTGCCAAGAGTGGAGCGATTCACACTTACGTCCACGTTTTTCACGTTGAACTCAACGGCATTCCAGGTGGTGCCGTCGGTGCTGTAGTCGATGTAGCAACGGTCGCTGTTGAACTTGCGGTAGTACTGGTAGAGGTTGATGTCGAGGATGGGAGCCGAACTTGCGTCGATAGCGGGGAAAGCAATGTAGGCATCAAAGAAGCCGATGTTGCCGCTGCCGCCCCAGTCTGCTATTTGATCTTGCATGGACATGTACATGATGCCGTCCATGGGCGTGGTGCTGTTGAAGCCATACAAACTTTTCCAAGCACCTTGGGACCAACCGCTTGCGGTGCCCAAAGTAACGGGGTAGAGACCGCCATCGCGGAGAGCGAGGAGGGTGGCGCCGGTGGTGTCGTTCCAACGCTGCCATTTAGCGTGGTAGAGGTTCTGCGTGTGGGCCAAGGCGGTGTCGCTGCCAATCACAGTGCTGGTGGTGATGACACCAGTGGTGAAGTCGTTGGAGGCTTGTTGCGCCGCGGAGAAAGTGACATTCATAAGTTCACCATCCTTAGCAAAGATGGAGCCTTTGTAACTGGCTGCTGGCATGGTGTTGTCCCTGCTGATAGCGGCTTCTTGCTGCGCCATAGCATTCACCTTGGTGGCGTTTGTCTGGGCCAAGGCAAACGAGACACCCATGGCGAGACAAAGTGCTGTCAATACTGTTTTTTTCATTGCAATTAATTTTAGAATAACATTATTTCCTTTTCAATATTTTTGCATTCAATATTTTTTTTTTCAATGCGTTGTAATGCAAAAAACTCCTGCATGACACGCGTTAATTATGTTGCAAATTTACAACTTTTTTTCTTTATGGCGATTTTTTTTTTTCATTTTTCGTTTTTTTAATAACTTTTTTGGATAATTTTTCCTCATTTCGCGCGTTATGTTTATGTATTTAGTGTGGAAAAAGCATGAAAACTTGCAACATTCTATTATTGCGCCGCTCCCTACTGCTGGCATGTGCCGCGTTGGCGGTTGCCGTTGCGGCCGGTTGTTCGGCGGGCAAGGATGTCTCTCCGTCGCGTTCAGGGCGTCAGATCGTGGCGGAACGCACCCCTGAAGAACTAGCCTTGCAGAATATGCTGGTGGACGCCAAAACGCAGCAGGCCAACGGAGCGACGGCCGAGGCCGAGAAGACATTGCGCGCCCTTTTGGCCAAGAACGCCACCAACGATGCGGCGTGCTACGAGATGGCGCGCCTTATGGCGGGTGCACAGCGCATGGACAGCGCGGTGCTCTATGTGGAACGCGCCAAGGCACTGAACCCGCAAAATGTGTGGTATCGCTTGTTGGCCGCCACGCTGTATCAGGCTATGGGACAAGCGGACAAGCAGGCACGGGAGTGGGAGGCTGTGGTAGAACTGCGGCCCGATGAGGAGGAATATTATTATGAACTTTCCAACGCCTATGCCAAGGCTGGCAAGGAAACTAAGGCGGTGGAGGCCTTGAACAGGCTGGAAAGGATGATAGGTGTCAGCGAGCCGCTGAGTTTGCAGAAACAGCGCCTGTGGCTGAACGCCGGCAGGGAGAAAGAGGCCATAGCGGAACTGGAGGCCCTTGCCAAGGCCAGGCCAAAGGAAAAGAAATACAACAGCATGTTGGCCGAGACCTACATGAAGGTGGGAAACCTGAAGAAGGCCAAGTACTACTACGACCAAGTGCTGGCAAACGACCCTGATGACGAGTTTGTGCACATCTCGCTGGCGCAGTATTATAAGGTGGCTGGCGACGACGAACAGGCATACCGCGAACTGAAGAAAGGCTTTGCCAACCCAGCGCTGGACTGCAAGACAAAGATGCGGCTGCTGATGACATTCTATACAAAGGAGGAGTTTTTCGTTACGCATGCCCAATATGTATACGATTTGCTCGGGCCAGCCATGAACCAATGTGAGGACAGTGTAGAGTTTACCTTATATTATGGCGAACTGTTGATGAACCAGCGAAGGTATGCCGCAGCCGCGGAGAAGCTTAAGGAGACCATTGCAAGAGACAGCAGCAAGTATGAGATATGGGAGTCGCTGCTTGTGTGCCTGGCGAACAGCGACACGGTGGGCAACGAAACCGCCCTCTACGCAAGGCGTGCGCAAGCGCTGTTCCCCATGCACAATCTGCCCTATTACCTAACGGCTTTGGATGCGTACCGAAAGAAAGATTACGAAGAGGCTGTGAAGCAACTGTCGCAAAGCGAGAAGGCGGGTTTCACCAACGGCTATTTAGAGTCGCAGACTTATGGGCTGCTGGCCGAAAGCTACCACAAATTAGGGCAGAACGACAAGGTGTTCGCCTATTTTGACAAGATGTTGGACCTAAACCCCAACGACACGCTTACGCTGAACAACTATGCCTACTACCTTGCCGTGTCGGGCACGCGGTTGGAGCAAGCGTTGCAGATGATAGAGCAGGCGTTGAAATGGAAGCCGGGAGATATCTCGTTTCTCGACACCTATGCGTGGGTGCTCTTTAAGATGGGGCGCTACAAGGAGGCGCGCGAGCAAATGGAAAAATGCTTGAAACTGGAGAAAAACCCCAGCGAGACGCTGCGGGAGCATTGGAAGGCCATTTTGGAGAAAAGCCATGATTAGAGACATGTTTGTGGGGGCGCGGATAGGATGGAAAGCATGCGCTGGATTGCTGCTCACCGTGGGTGCGATAGCCGTAGCGTCGTGCGACAAGAACCGCCCACCAGAGCCGCAGCCCGGAGTGGAAACGGTGCCGCAGGCACCCGTGCCGCTGAAACAGTATGTGGAGACGGACACGCTGGACTCTTATGAGTACCTTTCGTCGAATTTTACTGTCTCGGTGAGGGGCATCAATGTGAATGGCGTGGTGAGGATGCATAGGGACGACAAGATATGGATTAGCGTGAACAAGGTATTCGAGATAGGCAGGGCACTATTCACGCAGGACAGCGTGTTCGGCTACCTCAAGATGGGCGACAAATATGTACGATGCTCATACAGCGATTTGCGCCAGGCCTTGGGGGCATATGTAGATTATAGCACCGTGCAGGGCGTGCTTACAGGCAAGGGAAGCAACACAAACTTGGTGCAGGTGGAATACGACCAATTCGACACCATCGGCAACGAAGAGTTCCCGCTTTTTATTGACGTGACCTTAAACAATAAAGATTACTACACGAACGCGCAAGTGCGCATGAGCAAACTGCTATTGGGCGACAGCACGGCAGCGCTTTCCTTCCCGATAAGAATACCTCCGTCTGCGCAACGGCTTTGGCCATGAAAAGAGGGCGGAAAAGCGTTTCAGGCTTTGGAAGATGCCTCCGAAGCCAAATAACGGATTTTCCGAAAAGATATGGGAGGGTACGCAATATTTATCAAGAAAGAACGTTTTATTTACATAAAAAAAACCTGGCATGAAGAACTTGTTATTCCTTACGGCGATGATGCTGTCTTCTTTTTTCGCCTGCGCGCTGCATGCACAGGAGGAGACACAGGTGAAAGACAGCGGCACCATCGTCATAGAAAACTACTTCGCCAAGGTGAACGTGGACAACGTCCCCGCCGACAGCATGCTTTACATAGAAAGTTTCAGTGTAAACATTCACCAACCCGTCGATACGGTGTTCATGAGGCGGTGGTTCGGGGGCAGAAACCAAGCGCGCGTGGAAATGACCTACCAGGGACGACTGGTGGATGGCTTGCAAAGCGACGGCGACAATATTTTTAGGGCATACGACTCCGTGAAGCAACAGTGGACGGATATTAAGAGGGAACAGTATTACGACAAGATGTGCTACGACTACCGAGGTCCCTTATACAACTGGCGCATAAATGGCGCGGCGGTGTACTACCAAGGTGTGTGGGACTTCCAGGGACACAGCGTATATAGGGTGTTTGTGATGCAGCCTGGGCGCTATGACAGGAACTATCTCTTTGAAAAAGAAACGGGGCTGCTGTTCTTCATTGACGAACAAGATTCGCACGATGAAAATATGCGGAAAAGCAGGCAGGGACACGTGGCTTGGCGCGCCTATCACGAATATGCACCGCTGAATGGTGCCCTGTATGTGAGTGAAGAAAGCTTTATGAAAGACAACAATATCATCACAACGCGCCACGCCTATAGTCTGTTGCCCATGAACACCATGCCATTCACTACCCGAGAAACACACATGCCATGACGTTGGAGGAAGAATGTATGAGACTGGCCTTGCAGGAGGCGCAGGTGGCTTTGGAGGAGGGCGAAATACCTGTGGGTGCTGTGGTGGAATGCAACGGGAGGGTCATCTCCCGAGCACACAACAACACCGAGGCATTGCACGACGCCACCGCGCATGCCGAAATGCTGGCGCTGACAGCAGCTATGGATAATTTGGGTGCGAAGTATCTGGGCGATTGTACTCTATATGTTACCCTTGAGCCGTGCGTGATGTGCGCAGGAGCTATAGGGTGGGCGCAGTTGAAAGGACTAGCATATGGCGCCAGCGACCCTAAAAGAGGCTTCGAACGCTTGGGACGCAGCATGCTGCATGCAAAAACAAACGTGAGAGGGGGCATTCTCGCCGACGAATGTCAGACTTTACTGAAAGATTTTTTCAAAAAAAAGAGATAAGATTATGAAACCAACATTACTTGTGTTAGCTGCTGGAATGGGTAGCCGCTACGGAGGGCTCAAGCAGATGGACGGTGTGGGCCCAAACGGCGAAATCATCATGGACTATTCTATCGCGGATGCCATCCGAGCAGGATTTGGCAAGGTGGTGTTCGTCATTCGCCATAGCTTCGAGGAGCAATTTAAGTCCAAAATCAACGCCGAACATATCGGCAACAAGATAGAGGTGCAGTATGTATTTCAGGAACTGGACAGACTGCCTGCTGGCTTCAACGTGCCGGAAGGACGCGAAAAACCGTGGGGAACCAACCATGCCATTCTGATGGCAAAGGAGGTCATAAATGAGCCTTTCGCCATCATCAATGCCGACGATTTCTATGGTCGCGATGCGTTCATGGTGATAGGCGAATACTTGAAGAACCTTCCTGCTGACGCAAAGGGCAATTACTGCATGATGGGCTACCGGCTG
>JAXFQM010000015.1:0-9732 GCA_034178965.1 Bacteroidales bacterium
TATCTTTTCAACGCGTGGTGGGCGCAGTACGAAACGTTGCACGGAATCGATAACTTCTACAACGGAAAAAGCGGCAGTGAACTTAAAGGTAAGAAATTAGGCCTATTGGCATACGGCAATGTGGGACGTAATGTGGCCCGCATCGCACACGGCTTCGACATGGAAGTATATGCCTTCGACGAATTCCTCACCGCCGAACAAATCGAAAAAGACGGCATGGCACACGCTGTGGCAAACCGCGACGCACTCTTCGAGACGTGCGACATTGTCTCCCTACACATCCCTGCCACGGCAGAGACCAAACAAAGCATCAACTACGCCGTAGTGAACAAAATGCATAAGGGTGGCATCCTCGTCAACACAGCACGCAAGGAAGTCATCAACGAACCCGAACTGCTGAAGTTGATGGCCGAACGCACTGACCTAAAGTACATCTCCGATATTATGCCCGATGCTGACGCCGAATTTAAAAAATTTGAAGGACGCTACTTCGCTACACCCAAAAAGATGGGTGCACAGACCGAAGAGGCTAATATTAACGCTGGCATAGCAGCGGCAAACCAAATTGCCGACTTCTTTAAAACCGGCAACAAGAAATTCCAAGTGAACAAATAAGCCGCTGGCTTAACACACAACGAATGAACGGCGGACAGGCAGCACACACAGGCAGCCTCCCGCCGTTCATTATCATTTGCCGGCAAATAACAGCGCATGATTTGCATCTTCAACCCAGAACACGACCTGTGTCTTGCCAATGGCAACCCTAACTATTTGCCACCACAGTCGGCGACGGACTTTGCCAACGACTGTAAGGACATCATGCAAATTATCTATGGCGCGGATGCCACCTGTCTTTGCGCAAAACAACTTGTGAGGGAAAAAACAATTCATGCCAAAGACACACCGGATAGCCCTCACACACTTGTAGGCAGCCACGGGGCATACACAAGCAACCTTGTGAAAGACAAAAACAAAAGCATCGTGCCGTGGGGATGGGATGCCACTATAAGGCACCTGCTCATAAAAAACGGATGCCCTCCAGAGAACCTTCCAACGGAACAACATATCAAGCACCTTCGCCACTTGCAGCATCGCACCACTGCACAACAGTGTCTTACGTGGCTGAGCCAGCAAACAGGAAGCCTCTACCCTGTATTTGCCGTTCAGGACGAAGAACAATTAATGCCGCTGCTGAAGCAATACGGAACCCTGGCATTGAAGGCTCCGTTGAGCGGCAGCGGCAGAGGGCTGCATAGACTTGAAGCAGGCGATTGGCAAACCGGCCGTGATAATAACGACACCACGACAAGACGAGACGCCATGCAAAACATCATCCGCAAGGCCATAGCGCAACAAGGCTGCATAATGGCCGAGCCTTGGCTGGATATTGTAAAAGAATTTGCCATGGAATTCCACATCGCCGAGAACGTGGAGTTTGTGGGTTATTCGCTTTTTACAACTAAAGCTGGGGTCTACGAAGGTAACATTCTCCTGCCCGACAAGGAAATAGAGTTGCGCATCGGGCAACACATCCCCGTGGCTCAACTCAAGCACACACGCCTGCTGCTGACCTATTGGATATCACGAAACATACTGCCTTTCTACCGTGGTCCCTTGGGGGTTGACATGTTCATCCATTCCTCGCCACGCGGGTTGCGCCTGCGTCCTGTGTCTGAAATCAACCTTAGGCACACCATGGGACTTGTGGCGCACAAATACCTCGAAACGCACCCCCAAGACCAAGGCAAACGCTTCTTGCTGAAGCACAACGCACAAGGCTATCGCTTGCAGGTGGAATAGCCACCTATCGTGGCCATTGCGTTCCCCACTTGGCGCATGAAACGCCCCGCCAATGGCAGAGCCCTCCTCGCAAGACGGGAAAAAACTCACATGGGGAAACCATCGCTATCGCCAAAGGGTGCTATTGCCCAAGGACAGAGAACAAGAGTCCATAGCAATGAAGGCGAGGTTTATCCTCGTTAGGAAATAACGTTTCCCCTTAAATAACGACCCGCTTCTGCATGAGGAGCGGGTCGTGTAGGTCTTTCCCTGTCATGCCAAAAATCAAAAGCCCGAACCAAATGTTTCCCATAGTCTCTTCTCGAGTGCGCGCCAAACAAATGACGTTTCGTCGTAGACACGGAAAGTATAGTCATTCAGTTCGTTCTGAGTGCGAACCTTATATTCCGCCAACTGGCCTGGGGTTTCGGCCGTCTTGTAGCGGTTGGCTATACCCTCTTCGAGAGGTACAAGCCCCTTCATGGCGCTGGATTCGTATTTCATCACCTCGTCCATCATCATCTTTTTTGCCTTGCCCCATGCCACCGTGGCCAGTTTGTTTGCCTTGCGGTACTGCCACAGCACCGCGTCGTCGTTGTATCCCTTGTGGCCACAGAGGCTAAAGGCATTCGGCAGGCGCGTAGTGCCGCAGAATATGGGCACTCGTGGTGACTGTGCGGGGTTGTCCACGCTCATCCAGCAAACGCCACCCACCTCGTCTGGCAGCCAATCGCGCAGTTGGGCCACAAAACTATAGCTGCACCACGCCACGCTCACTGTGCGCCTGAATCTAACGGCTTGCGGGTTAAGGTAATTAAGCGTGGCCAGCATGGTGCCGCCCATCCAAGGGTTGGCAACGGGACTTGCAATGGTATCATTCTTGCCATTGAGGACAACAGCCATCTTCAAATTTTGCGTCATATCCATATTGCTGCCTTCGTAGGTGCTGCGAAAAAGCTCCATCACCTCCTGCGCCGAGACCTTGTGTTCGGGCTTGACGGAGAATGGCAAGGACAGCATGTCGTAGGAGAAATTGCGCGAGGGTGCCAGCGTATTGAAGATGTGGAACTCGCGCTCGCGAAAGTTCTTTCCGTTCGCCCAAGAGGTGTTGTAGGCTTTCCAGAAAAGGAACTCCTCCTTACCGTCCCATAGGCCATATTTGCGCGCCACCGCCTCCGCGTTGGCCGAATGCATAAAGTGGCTGGGGTTGTTGTATTGTATCTTGCCGATGCGTGGAATGTTGCAAGAGATGGCCACCTCATCGTCGGGGACGCGCTGTGCCACCCACACCGCGCCAATTTGGTCCTTGCCGCAGCCAATTATCTCCATCTGCCACACTTCGTTCTTGTCGGCAATAGTGATGCACTCACCACCGTCCGCATAGCCGTATTTCTTCGCCAGTTCGCCAATGAGCCTTATGGCGCTGCGTGCGTTGTCGCAACGCTGAAGCGCAATGCGTTGTAACTCCTCAATGGTAAACATTGCGTTCTTGTTTACGAGGGTGTCTGGTCCTCCAAAGGTACTCTCCCCTATGGCAAGTTGCTTCTCGTTGAGGCAAGGATACGCTGTGTTAAGATAGGCATAGGTGTGCATGGCCTCGGGTATCTCGCCAACGAGCCTCACGCCCGTTGTGTCGCCGCGATAGGCGGTGTGCATGGTGCCTCTATGCACCTTATGCATGCTTCCTTGTGGATGGTCTGCTGCCGGCTCCATATACATCCAGGTGCGGTAGCGTCCATCACAAGTATGGGAGGTGATTACGCTACCATCTGCACTGGCTTTCTTACCTACCATGACGCTGGTGCAACTTTGGCCCTCGGTCATGTCATCCGCCGTAATCTGTGCCTTGGCGCCCCAGGCAAACAGCAGGGCAACAAAAAGTGTGATTGTTTTCTTCATGTTGGTAGATACTTATCTTATTATTTATTATCGATTATTAGTTGAAAAAACAATTCCGCTGTGGGTTCTATGAGTGCGTCGGGGAAGTCATAGTCTGGATGGTGCAACTCGGCGTGGTTTTCTCCGCTGCCAATGCCAAACATGGCGCCAGGGTAGTGCATGAGATAGTTGGCAAAGTCTTCACTCCAACGAAAGGGCTCTTTCCTATGGACGATGGTGCGGCCCAGCCGGTGGCACGTGGTCTCGACCTGCTCCATAATGACAGCATCGTTCTCGGTGGCATAGAAAGGTTCTCGCAAGTTCGTACTGCAGCAAAGGCCTTCGGCTTCCGCCACCTGGTTTGCCATGTCTTGCGCTTGCTGCAACAGGTTTTTCATCTCCTCGTTCGCAAAGGCGCGTAAGGTGAATGCCATTGTGGCCTCGCCCGCAGATGTGCCAAAGGCCTCTGAACCGAGCCTAATATATATTAAGGTGCTTTGTTGAAATGGCTTCCTTCTGTTGAGCGTTTGGAAACGTTCTACAAGGCGCGCCACGGCCAAGCCTGGATTGACACCCTTTTCGGGGGTGGAGGCATGCGTCTGACGCCCACGCAGGTGTATTTCCAGCCCTGTGGACGCTGCGGCAAAGGCTTTCCTTGTAAGCACCACCTCGTTCTCCGCAAAACCGGGTATGTTGTGGATGGCATAAATGGCCTTGACATTGTAACCTTGCAGGATACCTGCATCCAGCATCTTTTGGCTGCCAAGCCCCGTCTCTTCCTCGGGCTGCCAAAGGAGCAGCACGTTGAGCGAAGCAATGGGGTTGTCGTCTTTGCTGAACGCCGCATCCACCTTGCTTGCCAGCGCAAGGAGTATCGTTGTGTGCCCGTCGTGTCCGCATTTGTGAGCCTGCCCTGCATTTTCAGAACGATACGGTACGTCTGTTGTCTCAATAATTGGTAACGCATCGCTGTCGGCACGGAAAACAACAGTCGGATTACTCGGTTCATCGCCCCAAACGGCTGCCACGCCATACGCACGCCCAGTTTCGTTGGTGCCCACATAATTCCATAGGCGCGTGGGACGCAAGGTGCTCATATATCTCACAATCAAGTCGTGCGCATACTCCTCACAAGCAGAAGCCTGCGCATGGCGATGCAGGTCGTGGCGAATCTCCTCAAAGGTTGTGGCGGCACTCCTCATATTGTTACATTTATTTCGTCCTTGTCGGCTTTAGGCTGGCATGTCACCTTGCCCATCGCCTTGACCAATTCTTTGAACACCTGACCTCGCTCCTCAAAGTTCTTGAAGGCGTCGTAACTAGCGGCGGCAGGGGAAAGTAGGCACGATTTGCCCTTTTCGGTATGTTCGAAACACCAATACACAATCTTCCCATAGTCGTCCTCGCGCAACACATTTCTCCCTTTCAACGCCATGTCTCCGCCTGCCGTTGCAATCATCCTCTCACCCGCCTTGCCCACGAATGCGATGTTTCTCACTGGCGACGTTTCCAAAAAAGCCATCAGCCCCCCATAGTCTATACCCCTGTCGTAGCCGCCCAAAATGAGCGTATCCACGTCGTTGAGGGCCTTAATGGCCGCCATGCACGCCTCTGGAATGGTGGAGATGGAGTCGTCATAGAACGTGATGCCACGGAAAACCCCCACTCGCTCCAAGCGATGCTCCAAGCCTTGGAAACCGTTTATGGCATCTACAATTTCATTCCTTGGTACCTTCATTATCAGCGACACGTAATAGGCCACAAGAATGTTGCACCTATTATGGTCGCCCTGCAATGGGCTGTCAATGCCTTGCAACTGCTTGGCCTCATCCAAGTCGTAGGATATTACATTTCCTTTTAGTAACACTTGGTTTTGTTCTACCCTCTCTCGAAGGTCCTTGTTGTCGTTGCAATAGAAGAAATAGTCATCGGCATGCTGATGCAAGCCTATGTTCATCTTCGCCATTTGATAATCCAAATAACTGTGGTAGTGGTCCAAATGTTCTTGAAACAAATTTAACACCACGCCGATATGTGGCGAACAGTGTATGTTTTCTAGTTGGTGGCAAGAAAGTTCACACACCACCATGCTTCTACTGTCCAGCCTGTCCACTATGTCGAAAAGCGGTACACCCATGTTACCCGCCATGATGACACGGCTGCCGTAATGGCTTCGCATGATGGAATATACGAGGTTTGTGGTTGTGCTCTTGCCCTTCGTGCCTGTGATGCCTATGGCTTGGTTTCCGAACAATTGCAGAAAAATATCAGTTTGTGAGGAAATGGTACTCAAGTCGCACAATCCCTCAAACACACACATCGGTATACCTGGCGATTTAAGAATAAGGTCGTAACCCTTTTTCGCCTCGCGTCGAATATTGTCGTTTCCTTCCACAATGACGAGGGCTCGGTCGGGATCCAATACCTTTAGCAGCCGCTCGGTGCTCTTTCCTTCGCGTCCGTACCCTGCTATGAGGATTTTCTTGTTCCCTAACAAGTTTCGCAGTTCATTTTCCTTATACATAATTATTATTTATGATTGGCCTCCATTCTTTGTTTTCAGACTTATTCGACTTACCCTAACGTCATCATCAGTGCGAAAAGGGAGAGGGTGTTCGCCTTGCATCCCATGCGCGGGAAGAGGGGGGATGAAAAATTGCTCTCCACTGGTATGCTTGCATGCTCACCGTTTTCCTTTTCAAAGAAACGATGGCGTGTGTTTTTTCCCGAAGACGCGCCGTCTATGATAGTAGCCGCTTCAATATATCCACTTCGCTTTCCAGCAGGTTGTGCTCGTTGAACAGCGCGGTGAGAGACGTTTGTGGCTTGTCGGCAACATAGTCTTTCAATAATGCAGGGCGTTTCAACGGATAATATTTCGCTATTGTCATGGACAACGCGCTATTCACCTCGCCTCGTGTACCCACGCATTCAAACGGCTTGACGTCCGTTTGCCCTGTCAACTGCTCAAACTCGGGGCGCATCGTTTCGTCGTCCAGCATGTTCTTGTCAAAGATGCGCTCTAACGTCGCAGGTTCAATGAATGGGGAAAGAATAATGTAGGCAAACAGGCATTTTGCACAATGACCACACCAGATGTCCTGCTTGCTGCCCACGTTGCAACTCTTGAACACGTCGAAATACTTATCATGGCGCGCAAACAACATGGCAATCTGCAGTTCGCTGAGAGGGCGCAGGAAACTAAAGTAGCGATAGTTGCCGCCCATGTTGTCTTTCACATAGCCACGAAAATCGTTTTCGAACTCCAAGCTTTTGGAATACTGGTGGTTCACGTCGCTTCCCGTCACCGTGCTTTCATTTGCGCTGCTTTCGTTGCTGAGGGCGATGTTGGTACGCCCACTCAATTGTGCCGCCAACAACGTGTAGAATGCCAACATGGCGCTGAAAGGGGTGTGCCCGTTCAAATAGCCTTGTTGGTTCAGTTTCAACAATTTGGAATCTATGTTGCGACGAATTACCAGCACTTGTTCCATGTCGAACCCTCCCCTTTCGGCGCACAAAACGGTGGCACCACGTGGATTCATGATTAACGGCATCACATCGCAACCTGCACACTTCAACGCCTCAAGGGTCACCACGCTGTCCTTGCCGCCACCTATTGGCACAAGATAGCGTGGTCCTGGTATCATCGCCGCCCCGCTCGGCTTTACGGCATGTTTGCGGCCGGCCCCTTGCAGGAAGAGAAAGTCATTTTCTTTTGCCTCGATGCCATTCACATAGAAGAACTCTCCTTCACCACGCCAATAGAGTTTGCGCCAAAAGACAACCTGCCGCTCGTCCAGCGAGCCACATTTCACCACCACCATTGGAGGGCAAGCGCATTTCCAATAACTTACCAGTTCCGCCATGCCTATGCTAAACACCAATGCGTCCATGGTCTCCTTTGGCTGCTCGAAATCGAGAAACGGTCTCCTTTCCACCACGGCTTCGGGATGGAAATTGATGTCGCCGATGTGGAAGGAGAAAGCGATGTGCAGCCCATCGGGCTGCACATCGTAGTGGTAAGCGTCATATATCATTATGGGATATTTCGCCCGCAACTCCTCGTAAGTCATCATAATACCATGTTATTCCAACTTAAAGGAGGTCTTGCCAATTTCGTAGCCATTGGCATAGAGCGTCACCCAATACAGCCCTGGTTCCAGCACCACGCTTTCAAACTTACGCCACACCATGCTGATGTTGCGCGCGGCCCCCGTAAATTCGATGTCTTGGCTCATCGTGTACTGCATGGGCACCCCATCCATGTCGAAGGAAAAGTCGCTAGGGTTGCCGTTGCACACCACTCTGTTGGCGGCAGTGGCAATACGTGCGTAGATAGTCACGCTGCCTGGGGTTATCACGTTGTTAGCCACCAAATGTGCGTTGATGCGCACCACTTTCACATACTTGGCTTTAGTGGTTTCCTTCAGCACGGTACCACTGATGCTCTTGCCGCCCTGCGCCGTCACCTCGCTGGTCACCAACACGCTGGCCATCTCCACCTTCTTCACCAATTCGGCGTTTTCGGCTATCACTTGCTGCGCCTGCAGGTTGGTTTCCTTCAACGTGGCATTCTCTGCCTTCAACTGCTCGTTTTCTGCCTTCAAGGCCGCTATCTGTTCCACATAACTATCGCAAAGGGTCTGTAGTGCCTCCAGTTTTGCGCTCACCGCGCCTTTGCTGGCGTTCTTACTTTCCTTTGCCGCTTTTGTTAGTTCGGCCTCCTGTGCTTTTATTTGCGCCTGGAGGTCGGCAATCTGACTCTGCTGCTCAGCCACAGTCTTCTGCAACGAGGCTATTTCCTTTGCGCTGGCGGCCGCAGTGTTTTGCAGGTTGCTGCCGTTCTTTACCTCGTTTTGCAAGGCTGATACCTGATTGCTCAATTGTTGCTGCTGCAACTGGCAGTTCTCCAACTCTTTCCGCACTGCGTCCAGCTGCGTTTTCAATGCCGCATTCTCTTTGTTAACGCCATTCTGCAGATCGCTTTCTTGGTGTTGCGCCGTTTTTTCTGCCTCCGCAAGTTTCTTGTTCAGCGCAACCACCTGCGCATTGAGGTCTTCCACTTGGCCTTTCAGCCGTGATACCTCGGCGCTGTTGTTGGAGGTTTGGGATGCGTTTTTCAACATGCCGCGCGCCTCTTCCAATTGGTTTTGCAGGTCGTTCACTTGGCGCTGCAGGCTTGTTATCTGCTCGCCCATGCGTTCGGCGTCATGGTCGCGTTGCTGGCGCATGACATCCATACTCTTACCGCTGTTTTCCAATTGGCTCGTGAGGTCGTTGATTTGGTTTTGTTGTTCGCGCACTTGCTTTTGCAGCGCAGCAACGTCGCCATTGACATTTTCTCCCTTGCCGCCGTTCCGGCGTAATTCGGCGAGTTGGTTCTGTTGTTCATTCAACTTCTTTTGCAGGCTGTTAATTTCGGCCTCCTTCTGCCTCAACATTTTCTGCTGGTTGCGCAGCGTTGCACCGCTTTCGGAGGAGGCTTCGGCACCCAACTTGGCGCGTTGCGCTTGTTTCAATCTGTTCAGCAGCCCCTGGATTTCCTTGGCTTGTGCCTCTATGGTGCTGTCTTTTTGGGCCAATTGGCCGTTGTTGACTTGTTCCCCTGCTTCAGCTTTAACCCGTTCATACTGAACCATGATGCTGTCCAACTGCTTTTGCAGCGAATCAATTTCCTGCTGCGAAACCTGGTTGCCGCCGCACGAGACAAGCGACAAGGCACCCGCAAATAATAAACATGCAACTACGGCACTTACTTTGGATAGATGTATCTTCATATTGTATCGTTTTTTTTTCTTTTTGCGTACTGTATCAAATCAATAGGTTCGAGACTCGCGTCACAAATTATGTGCAAAAATACGAAGAAAAATCGACATGTGCGACATTTTTAGCAAAAAAAACAACAAACTTATCAACACTGTGGGAGACGGACACAATGCGCACACCCTCTGCCACGCGCTCAGCAGGCCCTGTTCTTCGGGCGCATGGGCATGCTGGCAGCACCACGGCGGCACACACCTCCCCCATTTCTCCGACCAAGGCAGGAGATAAGGGGGAGGTGTGTGCCGCCGG
>JAXFQM010000048.1:0-2945 GCA_034178965.1 Bacteroidales bacterium
CTCACCGGACATCCAGGGGAAACACTTTCCACCCGCATCATCGACATTTTTACACCCATCGGAAAAGGTCAACGCGGATTAATTGTGGCGCAACCCAAAACAGGCAAGACAACGCTACTGAAAGAAGTGGCCAACGCCATAGCGTACAATCATCCCGAGGTGTATTTAATGGTACTTCTCATTGACGAACGACCTGAAGAGGTGACAGATATGCAGCGCAGCGTGAACGCGGAAGTGATTGCAAGCACTTTCGACGAACCTGCGGAGCGGCATGTGCGCATTGCCAACATTGTGCTGGAAAAAGCAAAGAGGCTAACCGAATGCGGCCACGACGTGGTGATTGTACTGGATAGCATTACCCGACTGGCTCGCGCCTATAACACGGTGCAACCCGCTTCGGGACGCGTGCTGACAGGTGGCGTGGAAGCCAACGCTTTACAAAAGCCCAAAAGATTTTTCGGAGCGGCACGCAACATTGAGTGTGGCGGGTCGCTTACCATCATAGCCACCGCCCTGACAGACACGGGCAGCAAAATGGACGATGTGATTTTCGAAGAGTTCAAGGGCACTGGCAACATGGAACTTCAACTGGACCGCAAACTCTCCAACAAACGGGTATATCCCGCAATAGACCTCGTGTCGAGCAGCACGCGGCGTGACGACTTGCTGGTGAATACCACTCTACTAAACAGAACGGTGGTGTTGAGAAACATGCTCTCGGATTTCAGTCCATTGGAAGCCATGCAGTTCCTCTTAAAACAAATACGCAACACGCGCAACAATGAGGAATTCCTCATGACAATGGACAAGTAATTTTTGGGTTTCATAAATGGCTTTCTTACGATTGGGAGGATGAAATTTTGAACTGACATGGCTCTTGTGGAACAAAGAAGCGTAGTAAAATACATAACTAAATGAGGATTAGTATTATACAGATATTTCACCCCCAATGCTGAAAGTAGCGATAATCTAATTTATTAGTTTTACTTGGACATTATCGAACACTCCTTAATATTAAGAAATTCAAGAGTTCTCTTTAATAAATAATAGCAGAAATGACATGAAACGCGGATTCGGAAGCGACAACCACTCAGGGGTTTGCCCCGAAATATTGGAATCCATAGCAAAAGCCAACGAAGGCCATGCGCTGGCGTATGGTGAAGACGAATACAGCCAACTGTGCAAAGAATTGTTTCGCAAAGAATTTGGCGAAAAGGTTGGGGTGTATCTCGTGTTCAACGGCACGGGAGCCAATGTTTTAAGCATCGATGCCATGTGCCGATCGCACCATGCGGTGGTATGCGCAGACACGGCGCACATCTATGTGGACGAATGTGGCGCACCGCAACGCATTGTTGGCTGCAAGTTACTGACCGTTCCAACGCAAGACGGCAAGCTAACGCCCGACCGCGTAGCCACTCAGTTGCATGGCTTCGGTTTTGAACACCATTCCCAACCGCGCGCCATCAGCATAACGCAAAGCACGGAACTCGGCACAATATACACCATTGACGAGATAAGGCAACTATCCGATTTGGCACACTCGCACGGCATGTACCTACATATGGATGGAGCACGGCTGGCCAACGCTGCAGTGGCATTGAACTGCACTTTCAAGCAAATGACTACAGATGCCCATGTGGACATATTATCCTTTGGGGGCACAAAAAACGGCATGTTGATGGGAGAGGCCTGTGTGGTGCTAAACCCCGACTTGGACGTGGAAATGAAGTACCGACGTAAGCAAATGGGTCAACTCGGCAGTAAGATGCGCTATGTGGCGGCGCAGTTTACAACATACCTCTCCACGGGAATTTGGCAGCGCAATGCCAAGCACAGCAACGAGATGGCGCAAAGATTGTATATGGCAGTGAAGGACCTGGAGGGTGTGCGGGTAATATATCCCGTGCAGGCAAACAGCGTCTTTGTAAAACTGCCACACGAAACGTGGAGAGCACTACAAAAGAAATATTTCTTCTATGACTGGGACGAGGCTAACGACATTGTGCGCTGGATGTGCTCCTTCGACACGACAGAAGAAGACATTGACCAATTCGTAGCCGCGCTAAAACAACTTTTATAATTTATCCTAACCAAAAATACCTCAACGAATATTAATGACGGAAGACGACGATATCATTGAAGAACAGGCAACTTCGCCCCACAGCGAAGAGGGTAGGGCGTTGACATCACTGAGCGGCATGTTTAAGGACTATTGGATAGATTATGCCAGCGATGTCATTTTAGACCGTTCGGTACCCAACATCGAAGATGGACTGAAGCCCGTTCAACGACGCATACTGCACACCATGTACGAACTGGAGGATGGACGGTACAACAAAGTGAACAAAATCGTCGGCGCGGTCATGGCATACCATCCGCATGGCGATGCCAGCATCAAGGACGCACTTGTGAACATGGGGCAGAAGGACCTGCTTATCGATTGCCAAGGCAACTGGGGCAATATTTTGACAGGTGATGACGCAGCGGCGGGACGATACATTGAGGCCAAACTATCTGCATTTGCCAAAGAAGTTGTTTTTAGCCCGAAGATAACACATTGGCAACCCAGCTACGATGGCAGAGCCAAAGAACCCGTAGCCTTGCCAGTGAAATTCCCGCTATTGTTGGCTATGGGCACCAAGGGCATTGCTGTGACTTTGCAAAGCGTCATATTACCATACAACTTCTGCGAACTATGCGAAGCCTGCAAAAAGATTCTTTCCAACGAAACATTTGAAATTTTCCCCGACTTCCCAACGGGAGGACTGATTGATGTCTCAAAATATAATGACGGCGCGCAAGGCGGTAGGCTACGCATTCGTGCCAAGATTCATTATGATGAAAAAAAGAAAAGCATCATCGTTACGGAACTTCCCTTTGGTGTGACAACCAACTCTTTGAAAGATAGCATTACCAAAGCGAACGAAAAAGGAAAAATCAAG
>JAXFQM010000051.1:0-2714 GCA_034178965.1 Bacteroidales bacterium
AAGGAAAAGAAAAAAACAAAGATGCTTGTACGCACCCTTACAATTAGCAACGGCCACTTTATTTTCGACGACAATGCTTTGGCAGACGGATTTAGTTTCCAAATAATAAACATCAACATTAAAGCCAAAAACATAACGCAAAACGGCGCAGAGAATGCTTTATTGACGGCCGACTTGCCACATGGCGGTACTGCTACATTGCGGTTTCAAGGCAAGATGAAGGATTATAAAGAAAGGAGCTTAGTCGCACTCAATGTAAGTAAGTTGCAACTTAGAGACTTGAGTCCCTATGGTGTTACATACTTGGCATACCCATTCACCGATGGAATTTTGACGTTCAATAGTAAAAACACTATAGAGGCTGGTTACATTGATGGCAATAACCACTTTGACGTCATCAATCCAGAAATCGGGGAGAGGCGTAATGATATTGATAGCGCAAAACATTTGCCACTCAAGGCGATATTATATATGCTAAAGGACAAGAATGGCAGAGTGAAATTGGACGTGCCTGTAAGTGGAAAACTTGACGACCCAAAGTTCAATTATTGGAAGTCGATATGGAAGACATTAGGCAACTTGCTGATTAAGATGGCGTCCACTCCGTTCAACAACATTAGCAATGCATTAGGGATTAATGCAAATGAATTGCAATTCATACCCTTGGACCCCATGGCAAAAGACTTTACCAATGAGCAATACAAGAAACTTTCTGACTTGGCAAGGATTGCACGGTACGACAGCAGCATGGTCATTATTTTGGCACAACAAATAAATGCAGATGCGGAGGACGAGATGCTCGCCATGGCCGAGCAACGCAACGAGAGGGCACGAATATACATGATGCAATTAGGTGTAAAGCCTGGCCAAATAATGATTCTTACGCAACCAGACTTAACTAATGTAAATAAAATAGGATATAAAGTAGACAGTGAATTGCGAAGCCCAGATAATGAGGAATAAAACTTTTTTTCTACCATGAAGAAAAAAAAACGTACCTTTGCACGATGGATTGTAAACATATTCTGTAATGCAAAACACTGATAAAGTATTCATTTTTGCAGGTCGCGCCACGCACGACTTGGCGCAAAAAGTGGCGGAAAACTATGGAATACCTCTTGGAAAGAGTGCCGTTTTCCAATATGCCGACGGAGAATTTCAACCATCCTTTGAAGAATCTATTCGAGGAGGTATTGTTTTTATCATCCAAAGCACGACGCCTCCAACCGACAATCTCTTCGAATTGCTGATGATGGTTGATGCTGCAAAACGTGCCAGCGCGTCCAAGATTGTGGCCGTGATACCTTATTATGGTTTTGCCCGTCAAGACCGTAAGGATAAGCCACATGTGCCCATTGCCTCGCGTCTAATAGCCGATATGCTGACTGCTGCGGGCGTAAGTCGCATCATCACGATAGATTTGCATGCCGACCAAATTCAAGGTTTCTTTAATATTCCTGTAGACCACCTTTTTGGAAGCAGTCTCTTCATGCCTTACATTAGAGCAATGGAATTGCCGGAAGAAGATATCTTGTTTGCAAGTCCCGACATGGGAGGCAGCAAACGCGCAGGCGTGTACGCCAAGACCATGAACAATAGTTTCGTTGTTTGCTACAAACATCGCAACAAACCCAATGAGATTGGAGAAATGCGTCTCATTGGCGAAGTGGAGGGCAAACATGTCATCTTGTTGGATGACATCATTGACACAGGCACCACAATCTGCAAGGCCGCCGACCTTATCAAACAATCGGGAGCCAAGAGCGTGCGCGCTATGATAACTCATCCTGTTTTGAGTGGTAACGCCATCGAAAAGGTAGAGGCCAGTTCATTGGAAGAACTGGTTGTCACAGATACCATCCCTCTAAAAAGCGTTAGTCCCAAACTGCATGTCCTTTCCACTGCATGGCTGCTTGCAGAGGCAATACGCCGCATTGTGAACTATGAAAGCATAGATAACCTGTACGAAACCACCATCCACAACAAAGGAGTCAAGATAGTATAATGAAGAACAACTCCCGTATAAGAGAGGAGATAATACATTAAAATTATTTATCAAATCAGTAAAGAACAATGAGAATAGTATCATTGAGTGGTGCTCTGCGTGAGCACGTAGGGAAAAAAGATACTAAGGCTCTGCGCAATGACGCCAAAGTGCCTTGTGTCTTGTATGGAAAGGGTGATCAAAAACACATCGCCATCCCCCTAAAACAATTTGACCGCATCATCTTCAACCCCGAACCCTGTTTCGTGGAGATAGATCTTGGCGGCGAAAAGCACAAAGCCATGCTAAAGGACATCGATTTCCACCCTGTGACTGAAATCGTTTACCATGCCGATTTTTATGAGTTGAATGCGGATAAGCCCATCGTAATGAGCATTCCCGTCCACACCAAAGGTACCTCTGTTGGCGTTATGGCTGGCGGACGCTTGGTAGTTAAGACCAAACGCCTTTTGGTGAAAGCCCTTCCAGATGATATGCCGAGCGAAATCAGCATCGATATCACCAACATGATGATTGGCCAAAAAATCAAAGTACAGGACATTGCACACGACAAATTCGTGTTCACCAATGGCGCCACAAACGAGGTGCTTGCCATCACGGCCACGCGTGCCGTAGCCGAGAATGCTGCTGCAGCTTCTGCCGAAGGTACAAGCGCCACAGATGGTGCTGCTTCAGCAGAAGAGAAGAAATAAGCCTATACTTTACTCAA
>JAXFQM010000085.1:0-3425 GCA_034178965.1 Bacteroidales bacterium
GCTTCGAGCATGGCCTGCTTGCAATTGAAGCCGAAAGAGACCTCTTCGAAGTTCTTTGCCCGCTGCTCGGGAGCCTGTTCCATTGGACGCTGGCGCTGCTTCGGCACGTCGCCGGCTTGTTCGTTACCACATTCCGCCTTGGGCAGGACGCACGGACGTGACACGACCGTTTTGCGCTCATCGTTGTTGATGGTGAGATGTCGCTTGGCCTCGTCGTAGTCCACTTGGTGGCCATTGAAGATGGGACCATCCACGCAAGTGAACTTGGTCTCCCCATTCACCTGCACGCGGCAGGCACCACACATACCTGTTCCATCCACCATTAGACAGTCTAACGATACAAGGGTAGGAATATTCAATTGCTTGGTGAGCATAGCGGTGAATTTCATCATCACCATGGGTCCAATGGCCACGCAAAGGTCGTATTTTTCACCTTGTTGCTCCACAAGTTTTTTTATCATGTCTGTGACAATCCCTTTGTGTCCGTTGCTGCCGTCGTCCGTCACTTGGTAGAGATTGTCGCACACGGCGCGCATCTCTTCGGTATAGAACAGCAGGCTTTCCTTTCGGGCGCCAATCACCGCATCGCAGGGTAGGCCTTGTTCATGCAGCCACTTTGCAATAGGATAGATGGGGGCCGTTCCCACGCCTCCAGCCACCAATAGCGTGCGGCCGCGATAGCCATTGTTGAGAATTTCTATAGGATGTCCCAACGGCCCCACAACGGTATAGAGACTCTCTCCGGCTTTCATGGAGCACAACTTGTGGCTACTTTGTCCTACGGCTTGAATGATGATGGTTATGCTTTGTCTTTCTTCATTCTTTTCCACGATGGTTAGTGGCACGCGTTCCCCTTTGGCATCGGCGATGACGATGACAAATTGGCCAGGAAGGCCATGCTTCACCACCCATGGGGCTTCCACCTCCATCAGATGTACAACTTCTGTTAACTGGTAGGATTGGATTATCTTGTACATAACATGTGCGTTTTTGCCCTGCAAACAAAATCCCACGCCATCTACGTCATGGCAGTGTTGCCGAGGCTTTTTCTTTGGTTCTATCAATGACCATCCATGTTCTTGGAGGAATCATTTTCCATTTGCCCCATAGCAGACACGTCGTGAATACCCGTTCCGCCCATTTGATAGGCTTCTTTGCAAAAAGATGCTGTTGCCATAAAAAAGGCAATCGTGCGTGTCGTTATTATTCGTTGGGACACTTTACTTATCTATTCATTAGCAAAATATTCGTAGAAATAGGGGATTGTCTCAATGCCTTTAAGCCATTGCGCCACGGGGAAATTCTCGTTTGGCGCATGTATGTCATCGCTTCCCAGCCCAAAGCCCATGAGGATGCTCTTTATGCCGAGGATGCGTTCGAAGCCAGCCACAATGGGAATGCTGCCACCGCTGCGCGTGGGAATGGGGCGTTTGCCGAATGTGGCCTGCATGGCTTTCTCCGCCGCTTTGTAGGCCGGTAAGTCGAGGGGTGCCACATAAGCAGCTCCGCCATGGCTGGGCGTAACCTTAACGGTGACATAGTTGGGAGCCGCATTTTCGAAATATTCTTTGAAATGTAGGCTAATTTTTTCGTAATCTTGGTTGGCAACCAGGCGTGTACTAATTTTGGCGTGTGCCTTGCTGGGTAGCACCGTCTTGCTGCCTTCTCCGGTGTGGCCTCCCCAAATGCCGCACACATCCAAGCAGGGGCGTATGCCCGTGCGTTCCATGGTGCTGTAGCCTTTCTCGCCGTGCACTTCCTTGATGGAGAGACCTTGTTTATATGTCTCAATGTCAAATGGGGCTTGCGCCATCAACTTGCGTTCCTCATCGCTGATGACTAGCACGTCGTCATAGAAGCCTGGTATGGTGATATGTCCGTTTTCGTCGTGCAGGTCTGCAATCATCTTGCATAACACATTGATGGGATTGGCCACTGCGCCGCCATATATGCCGCTGTGCAAGTCATGGTCTGCGCCTGTCACATCCACGTCCCAGTAGCACAGTCCTCGCAGTCCGCTGGTAATGCTGGGCTGGTCCATCGACAACATACTGGTGTCGCTCACCAAAATCACGTCTGCCTTCAACATTTCCTTGTGCTCTTCGCAGAAGCCATACAGGCTGCCGCTGCCAATTTCCTCTTCTCCTTCCAGCATGAATTTCACATTGCAGGGCAATTGGTTTGTCTTCACCATGAATTCGAAAGCTTTGGCCTGCATGAAACTTTGGCCCTTGTCGTCGTCAGCGCCACGCGCCCAAATCTTTCCATCCTTGATAACGGGCTCGAATGGGTTGGTTTTCCATTCGTCGAGTGGTTCTACAGGCATAACGTCATAGTGGCCATATACCAGCACAGTCTTTGCTTTAGGGTCTATCATCTTTTCGCCATACACCACGGGGTTGCCTTTTGTAGGCATCACCTCGGCCTTGTCGGCACCGCTCGAGATTAACAACTCTTTCCAACGCTCGGCGGCACGCAGCATGTCGGGTTTGTGCTCTTCTTCAGGGCTTACAGAGGGGATACGTATCAGCGAAAACAGTTCTTCAAGGAAGCGTTCTTTGTTTTGATCGATATACTCTTTTACGTTATTCATGATATGTATGATTATATTGACTATTATTTTTTCAGTATATTTTTTGTACAACAGAGAGTGGTTTGAGTCGTTCTCCAGCATGGTTATGCCAAAAAGATGGATTGAGGTGCAAAAAGGTTCACAATCCTCATCCAATATCGACATTTATTGTTTATTGGTTCACTATCATCTCTTTTTTTGCATACGAAATCACAAAAAAACCTCACGTGAGAAAACTCGCCCTGCGTGACTCTTGTAATATAATATTAACGCAGATTTGTAATTAATATTGTTGTCTATTTTGATAATATTTCAAGAGGTTATCATCAACGAACAAATTCTATTGACCCATCCTATGCGCAGTTTCCCGTTCGGAGGTATTGGTAACATTTTGCAAAGCAACCCCCTGTAAATACATGCGTTCGTTACTTGTGATCGTCGGCATGTCGCATCGGCAGCTTAACAGCAGCATGGCAGTGCCGTGCCGGCACACACCTCCCACTTATCTCCTACCTTGGTGGGAGGTGTGTGCTATCTGCCTGCCTGGGAACATGTGGCGGCCCGCTTCCGGCAAAATGAGAAACGCCTGGCAAGCATGTTTGCCAGGCGTTGGATGGTTGCGGAAAAAGTTTATCTTTTGCATTCCTCCACACTCTCTTTGATGAGCTGGAAGGTGGATTCGATGTCATTGTCCAGTCCCACGCTAAAACGGATAAGGCCTTCGCTCATACCCATTTCCTTTTGTATGTCCTCTGGAACTTCGCTGGAAGTGCTCTTTCCGCTGTTACTAAATAAAGTCTTGAAGTATCCCAACGAAACAGCCAAGTAACCAACGCCTTTGCGTTGCATAATT
>JAXFQM010000143.1:0-8641 GCA_034178965.1 Bacteroidales bacterium
GATTTGCAGAGAAACGAAACCTTTCCCCCATGCTTACAAACGTCAATGCGAACTTTTATGAAAATCCAAAAGTTGCATTGACGTTTGTTTTGCTTGTTCTATGTAGGCATGGGTATGCCCCCGTATGCATCACCTCACTCCACCGTTACGCTCTTTGCGAGATTGCGGGGCTGGTCCACATTACGGCCTTTAGCACATGCCACATAATAACTAAGCATTTGCAGGGGCAGAACGGACAGTAGAGGTACAAAACAATCGCGAACGTCTGGTATCACAAAGCTCAAGTCAGAGAGATTCTTCACCGTTTCATCGCCCTCGGTGACGATGCTGATGATACGCCCCTTTCGGCTCTTGATTTCTTGAATGTTACTAAGCACCTTATCATACATGCCATGTTTCGGTGCTATGACGAAGACTGGCATCTCCTCATCCACCAAAGCGATGGGGCCGTGTTTCATCTCGGCGGCGGGGTAACCCTCGGCATGAATGTAGGAAATCTCTTTCAACTTCAAAGCACCTTCTAACGCCACCGGATAGTTGTAGCCTCGACCTAAAAAGATGGCATTCCTTGCATAAGTGAATACCTGGGCATATTGCTCAATATTCTTGTTGTGTTCCAAAGTCCACTGCATTTTATCGGGGATGGAAATAAGTTCTTCCACCAAAGCATGCAGCATTTCGTCGCTTAAGGTCTTTTTCTCTTTGGCGATGCTTATTCCCAGCATCATCAGCGTAATTACCTGTCCTGTGAACGCCTTGGTGGACGCCACACCTATTTCAGGACCCACGTGCAAATAAGTTCCACTATCGGTGGCACGAGGTATGCTGCTGCCAATCACATTGCAAACACCATACAGAAACGCCCCTTTGCTCCTTGCAAGTTGTATGGCAGCAAGGGTGTCGGCCGTTTCACCCGATTGGGAGACAGCAATAACCACATCTTCAGCATTAACGACAGGGTTGCGATAGCGGAATTCGCTGGCATATTCCACCTCTACCGGTATTTGACAGCACTCTTCTATGAAATATTTTGCAATGAGAGCGCTATGCCAAGACGTACCACATGCACAAATGATGATTCGGTGAGCCTTAAGGAATTTTTCCTTGTTGTCAATGACGCCGCTGAGGTAAATGTTATTGTCTTCCTTGCTCAAGCGGCCGCGTATGCAATTACGCAAGGCGCTGGGCTGTTCGAAGATTTCTTTCAACATGAAGTGGGGATAACCACCTTTCTCCAAAACGCTGATGTCCATCGATAACTTATGCACCTCGGGGGTAACTGGCACTTTATTCAAGTTAATAATGTCTATCTTGCCGCTGCGATCCATGTAGGCCACCTCTTCGTCACTTAAGTAAATGACGTCTTTGGTGTATTCTACAATGGGAGTGGCATCGCTTCCCACGAAAAACTCGGGGTTGTTATTTTCATCTTTTCCTACGCCAATGAGGAGAGGGCTGCCTTTGCGCGCCACAACAAGTTGGTCTGGGCGATTCTTGTCCAAAACCGCAATGGCGTAGGCACCAATAACATTTTGCAGAGCCAACTGCACAGCCTCATATAAAGTGCATTTGTGCAATTCTTTAACATACTCTATTAGTTGCACCAACACTTCGGTATCCGTGTCGCTGACAAAATGGTAGTTGTTGTTTTCCAATTGGCTACGAAGTGTCTTGTAGTTCTCAATTATACCATTGTGCACTAATGCAAGGTTTTTACTCTTGCTGTAATGGGGGTGTGCGTTAATGCTGTTTGGTTCGCCGTGTGTAGCCCAACGCGTGTGCGCAATGCCTAAAGTGCCGCTGATGTCCTTGTCGGCCACGGCGGCCTCCAATGCGGCCACCTTTCCTTTTGCTTTATATACAGACAGACTGCCATTGTCGGTGATCATTGCCACGCCTGCGCTATCATATCCACGATATTCAAGTCTTAAAAGACCTTTTATCAAAATAGGGTAAACTTGGCGCTTACCAATATAACCAACTATTCCACACATAATTATTGTTAGTTTTGTATTTTATCATCACATATGAATATTCTGCAAAGATACGAAAAAAACACCACTCCAAAGGCAATCGTCATTGTTAAATAATGTTATATTCCTGTAAGAACAATTATGAATAACCGACTTTCAAGTTCCCGAACCAGTCAACACCTTCATTTAATCTTATTTTCCCACAACATTTAGCAATTGCTCGGCAAGTCCTATGCGATACCCCTCGTTGTGAAAGAGAATTTCTCCTTGCCTATTGACTACTGCCACAAGCGGATAATCGTCCTTAAATTTTAGATTGAGAGCCTTGATGAGGGCCGTTTCAAGTGGATCCTTCACGTTGGCTGTGCCAAGAACGCAATCGGCGTTAGGTAAATTCCACGAGATGGCTTCCGCACTCTCGGGTGCCACCAAATAGATCATTCCGCCCCATTTGACGAGGGCTGTGCGATGTCTCTGCTCTTGTAGTTCTTTCACCAAATGTTTAGATGGTTCGCGATAATCACCTAAAAAAAGCATAATCATGCCTTTTTCGCCCGCATAATCGGCCACCGTGGCCATGCCTTGTACCACGTCAAGGGATGGAGAAAGCGTCCCAAAAACCTTGGCTGCACTTTTGGGCACAAGAGGGCGAATGCTTATTTCCTTCGTTAATTTCTGTCCGTCGGACACCCTAAAGTACTCCATGCGGCTCAACACATCACCCTCAGGATATCGATTGCCTGTGGAAAGAAGATAATAGCCTGGTTCGAGCTGCACGGTGGCGGGAAAATGCGCCATGCGAGGGTCGTCCTCAAAGTCGTAGGTAACAAAGTCTCCGTCTTTATAACGCGCAAGGGTGAAATGTGTCCAATAGACTGGTTCCTTGGGTTCATTTCCTTTATCGGTGAGCGTAAGTGTGACCGTTGGCTGAGGCTTCTCTGCTGCCTCGAAAGTCACCGTTCTCCAGCCCTTGTTTTCATAGACGAAGATATTGCCTGTCGCATTGTCCAAATAGGCAGGTATACCAACGCTTCTGCATGCTGCCACGTAAAAGATGTCGCGGCTGTGTCGGTCACTGTGTCTTAACCTCATAGTTCCCATAGGAGATATGGGGCAGTTATAGTAGTTCCCCGTATCGTCCACCGCAATATTTTTCAACGTCCATTGGCGGAGGGCCTCGGGAGTGCGCGGCAGGTCGGGGTATTTCGCTCCCATGAGACGCCAATCTCGCACCAGTTCGTTGCTAATCCGTGCAGGAAGTATCCCCTTCTGATACACCTCTTTGGTATAATTCGCATTGCGGTCGTATTGGGTGAGCTGCGCTTCGAAGATGGAGGTTGGCACGTCCCTCAAGTCCTTGTCGGAATAACTTTTCAAATAATCGTAAAGAAAAAGCCCTGGTACTTTTTCAGTATGTTTGTTCAAAAAGTCGGCCACTGCTTGATAATTGCCCTCGGCGGTGCGAATGAGTTCCCATGCTTGCGCGTCTGTAATATTTTGATTGGGCTTCAGATAGGTCAAATAGTTCTTTTCGCTGGGAAACGATGCCACATAATCTGCGCGCATGCTATCCTCCTGTGCTATGCGCAAATCGTTGGTTGCCTTCTTTTCAGGAGATGGCGTCACCTTGGCCTCCCCTGCCACGGGCGGCGTCATGTGATATTCTTCGCTATAGTCGGTGCCTTCTGTTCGCGTAAGCCACAGCGTCATTGTATCTTGCTTGCGCATATCTATCGGCGCATAAGCGTAATGTTTCCCGTCGGTAGCCCAAATCAGTAAGTCTCCCAACCCCGTTGTAAGACTTGCAACCCCCTCGTTGTCTGTATTGACGACTGCAAGGGGATAATACTCACTGTAGTTGTATAACTTGAAGTTCACTTTGGCGTCTTTCACAGGTTTGCCTTGCGCGTCAAGCACCGTTACACGCGCTTTCTTAAAAGGCGCATAATTGGGTAGCATATTCACCTTGCTATAGAGTGCTGTCGCATAATTCACTTCCTCTTGTCCCGCATAGGGTCCAAACACGAAACTATGCACCATCATGGTGCGCGTGGACGGCACTGCGAACCATCCCATGTCTAATTCCGCGTCGGGTTCGCAGGCGCCAAGGAAATACCATCGTCCATCCACCCACACCTCTACCCATGCATGGTTATCATCGCAATGCGCCCAACGCGGCGTGTAGCATTGTCGCGCAGGTATCCCCACGGCTCGCATAGCCGTAACGGTGAACGTGCTTTCCTCGCCGCAGCGTCCCAAACTGGTGCGCATCGTGGCCAGCGGTGCAGAGGTTCTCGCGTCCGCAGCGCGGTAGGCCACATGTTCATGGCACCAATGGTTCACCTCGAGTGCTGCGTCGTACATGGAGAGTCCTTTCAGTCGCTCCTTCAGTTGTTCCTGCATGTATAACCGCGCCGTGTCGAGGTCTTCATTATTCACGCGATACACGAGAACGAAATGACGGAAAATGTCTTCCGGCACCATCTCACCCCAAGCAAAGTCCTCCCGCGCCTTGAAAGCGGCGCGCACCTGCTTGAGAAAGAAATCGCGGTCATAGTCTGCCATGTCGCTATAGGGCATGTACGCATATAGGAATTTCAAGGCTTCTTGCTCATTTTGTGCCAAGGTGTCCATGCCTCCAAACAGAGCTTTGCGCAGGGCGCTGTCGGAGACCATTTCGGTCCGTTTCTTGAAATCCTGTTCTACTTGTTGGCGGTAGGTCTTATCGGTAATAAAGTGATTCTTTTTGCATGAGACTACACACAACAGCAGCACGGATAGCAGCAACAGCCAAGCCTTGGATAAAAGGTATTTCTTTCTCATAACGCGTGATTTACGTGATTAATACATCATTAGATTGTTTATTCGCCCTAAGTCAACCATGCAATGCGGCTATGAGCAGCCTCACTTGATCGGAGCTAGTTTCGGAAATTCCGTTTATGTGTTGTTTGCAACTCGCGTGCACCTCCGTTACACCTGTGGCGTCTACTAACGCTCTTGCGTTTTCGGGTTTCACTCCACTGCCTGCCATAATGGTTATTCGCCCTGCAGCCTGCTCCACCATTTGTCTCAAAGTGGCGCTTCCTTCCATGGCTGTGTCTCTTTGGCCAGAGGATAGCAGGCGTGTGCATCCGCTGGTAATGACGTCTTCCAACCCTTGTCTCCAGTCGCGGCATTGGTCAAAAGCGCGATGAAACGTCACCTCCATATTGCCCGCTGCCTGCACGGCCTGCCGCGTTTTATCCACGTCCACATCTCCATTCTCGGTAAGGAAGCCTACCACGATGGCTTGCGCCCCCATAAGGTGGCAAAGTTCAATGTCTCGCAACACCACATCCATTTCCACTTCACTGTATACAAAGTTGCCCGGACGAGGACGGACGAGGACATACGTGTTCAGTTTCAGTTGGTGCACGCAATATTCCACCGTCGCACCACTGGGCGTAGTGCCACCCTCGTTTAGGTTTTGACACAGTTCTATGCGCGAGGCACCACCTTCTTTGGCGCGCAGCGCACTGGTTACAGAATTGGCACAAATCTCTATCTTCATCATCAATAATTCAACTATTTAACACCACGTCGTTTTTTCTCACATCTGGCTACAATCCTTTCATCAACAAATCACTAACTTCTATACTATTGCCTCTCCTTATTCTTCGCAAAAGCATTTTGCAAAGATACGAATAATTCCCCAATTGCGAGATTTTTTTAACCCACTCTCGCAATAAAAACCCGAGAAGGACGTTATGTAATAAAATGAAAAAAAGAAGAATTCATAAAATCCAACAACACTCATGAAAAAGATAACAACATCTCTCTCGCTGCTACTTTTACTGGTGGCCACGGGTGCGCAGGCCCAATTCTTGGGCTGGCAGGGAGATTGGCGCGTAGGCTTGATGAGCAATGCAAACTACCAACTTTCCACACCCAAGGTTCATTTGGGCGACTACATCACCAAAGAAAGCATTGAGACTGGACTCTGCTATGGATACGGGCTCTACGTAGGCATGCAAAAAGATATGGGCAATTCTGACTGGGCTTGGGGTTTGGACGGCATCGCCTTTTTTGCACCCGCCGATTGGAGGGCGGATTTCAAAAGCATCCACTTCCCTTTTGAAAAGTACTCCTACTACATGACACAATTCCAATTCACCGGCCTGTTTCAAGCGCATGCCGCCTACTTTTTAGGCCACTCCTTACAAGCACAGGCTGGCATTGGCCCTTTTGCACAACTCATCCTTCAACAAACAGACCTTGTCAACATCTACAATATAAATGGGTTAATAACATACAGTGTGGCTGAAGACGTGAAGAACAGCATGGCTGGGACGATTGGCGCAGCGGCTTCATTAGGCCTAACATACTACATTGCCAACAATTTCTTTGTAAAGGGAGACTTCAACTACTACCTTCCTTTCCTCAAGAAAGACGCCTATTCCAATCCAATCCTTAGCGACAAGCACTATCTCATCTCCTACGCTGAAGACGGCTATAAAGCCGTCTCATTCAACCTCATCATTGGCGTTCTTTGGTAGAACACATCGAGCAAAAACATGAAAGAGTGGGCGGAGTTGTACAACTCACCCACTCTTTGTTCTACCCACACAAAGTGTTATTGGATTTCAATGGTCTGTGCCAAAGATTTCTTCTCTTCGGCCGTCACCTTGGGTAGCGTCACCACAAGGATGCCATCCTCCACTTTAGCACTAATTTGATCCTTCTTCACGTTCTCGGGCAGCGCCATCATCTGTTTGAATTGCAGTGTACTAAATTCGCGACGCAGGTAGTGGCGTTTTCCCTTCTTGTCGTCATTGTCCTGGTGATCTTCTTTCTGAACCATCTCCACTACCAAATAGTTGTCGGCATCGATACTCAAATTAAGATCTTCCTTTTTCAGTCCTGGGACACAGAGTTCAAGCTCGTAGTCATTGTCGGTCTCGCTTACATTCAACTTCGGCATTTTTTCACCCTCGGAAAAGAAGTGGTTTCCCCAATTGTTCCAATCCAAAAGCTCATTGAAGAGCGAAGGCAGCATGTCTTGATTTCTTTTAACTAAATACATTTTATTAATCTCCTATTTTTTGTTTTTCTTTTTATTCGCCTGCTTCCTTTCATCCGCAGACACCCTTTTACCAGCAATATCTATGCCAAAGCCACCACGGTGACTTTATGGCATAAAATTGCATTGGATAAGCAAATATTAGTGACAAAGTGGCATAAAACATCCATCTCATAAGGGAAACAGCAAAAAAGATAGGAGGAATGCACTATTCAAAAAAGGGAGGGACAAGAATGAAAACTTGGCGCCATATAAATATAGGTCGGCTTTCGACTGGCATTTGGGCTTACACGCGACTTACGTCTCACAAGCAAAGCGAGTATGTCGTACAGATACTTCTCTGCAATCATGGCGCTTACCTGGTCAAATACAAATCGCTAAAAGGATATTATGCAGGAAACCCTTTCTGGCTAACCTGCGACTACGCCCACTCGTTCAGGCGGCATAGGCGCAGGGAACAGAACTATGCTCAAAAAAGGGCGCAGGGGGAAAATCCGTGGCCTGGCAGTCGCAGAGCCCTGCAAACTGCGTTCCGTTGCGATAGCAGAATTCGATCTGAAAACGAGTGCGGTAGTATACCACGACATCCTTCGTGCTCATATTGATGTCGGTGGAGAAATAGAGGAAGGGCTTCCCCTCTATAGACTTGAACACCACCAGTCTCACTTTCCGCTTGAGGGATTTGGAATACGCAATGACGGTATAGAAGTTGCCTTCATAGGTATAGTTGGGCACTCGCTCAACCTTCTCCATATCAAGATTCCTGAAGTCAATCTTCCCGTCATATGTTTTTGGTCTTCCCTTGTTTCCTGTTGGAGCCCCATTGAAAAGGTACATCATGTCGGCATTGCTGCGAAATCGGCTGACAATGTGGAAACCTGCATGGGTCAAACCGTCAACGAATTCGAATATTGAGAAGTAGGAATCTGCCACGATGTAGCGCGAGTTCCAACAGTCTTTCCTTGTTTGCAAGGATGCATGTCAGATACCAATTCGGTAGGCTGAGCCCACATTCTTATAGGGACTTTGGAGAGGGAGTCTGCACGGCTTTCAGTGAGACGCAGTCCTTGCGGTCGATGTCGATCAGGCCTATGCCCAGGATCTCCAGACCGTGTTTGACTGCCTAGGCGCACCCAGACCAAAACTGGCCGATTCCCTAAGTGTGCTTTCCGGACTTGGAGATGTGGCTTGAGTCTATTACTATTGCCTTTCTGCTGAAGGATTCGAAAAGGTGCTTGCTGAGTTCAATGTTGAAGTCGACCCATGAGATTGGCTTGGAAAAGTTCTTCCTGAAGGTCTTTTCACTGTATTTTCCATAGATTCATATCTGAGAAAAATTCACCTTGCGAGGCAATAAAACGAACAACAGCAACGTTCCTATTAACAAGTCAACAAATGCCTTTTTGATGCCGGGAATGGCCGACAGGGCTCTTCTGCTGGCATTCTGATAATGGTTAAGAGGGCTCGAAAATGAGGGGTCTTTGTGTTTATTTGAAATCATTTGTAATGATACTCATTTTTACCCACTTGACCAAATTATTAAAGTTAATAATGCTTAATTAAAATATTAATAACCAAATCATTGAACTAAAAAGTTCCAAAGTATTGA